>NZ_JAZETN010000003.1:0-334524 GCF_036864475.1 Alteromonas sp. S005
GGCCTAAAGTAAGACGCATCATGATTGTTCATGAATTCCTCATAGGCTAATTGTTGTTCGTTGAATCGCATGGGCAATACATAAGTTAAACAATAAACTACAGCGCATAGGATTGCGCTAGATAAGGTAACTTGCAGATATACTTTTTTTGCAACACCTTTACTATTTTTTGATTTTCTAAAACTTTGTTCAACAAAGTAATATGAAAGCACACCTAGTAAAATTGAAAGGATCAATACAATAACTTTATCTAGTGCTTTCAGTTCTGTTTCAAAATGAAGTTGATAGAAGATTATAACAGGCCAATGCCATAGGTAGAGAGAATACGAAATATTACCTATAAATTCTGCAGGCTTGACCGATAATAATTGGTAGATGAATAAATCCTTTCTTGAAAAGGCAAGCACAGCAACTGTAGCTAATGTAGGAATGACAGCTTTTATTCCTGGAAACTCATCATGAGTAAGAAAAAAGCAGCTTGCGAGGAGGGTAATTACACCAATAGATGTCAATAATTCGCAAAGAGTGCGATGGTTTTTTAATTGTAAGCCATAAATAGCTATAGCCCCTCCTAAAATAAATTGCCAAAACCTTGTAAATGACGCGAAAAATGCAAAGCTAACATCACTATGAGTTAAATAAACACACCCAATAAAACTCAATGCACCAATGGTACTTAAAATAGCAATAGAAAACCTTTTATATGCCCCATACGCAAGTATCATAATTACTGGCATGAATGCATAAAATTGTTCTTCGACCGAAAGCGACCAAGTATGTAGCAGAGGGGAGCCTTGTAGTTCGCTATCGAAATACCCTGACTTCGTATAAAAGTAGAAATTTGAAACATAAAGACAAGAAGAAATTAAACTCCACGCATATTTACTGAATTCACCGGGAAGGAAGTACAAAAAAGCGAAGAAAGAAGATACTGAAACTGTCGCAAAAAAAGCGGGAAATAAGCGTTTAAAGCGTTTTACGTAAAAGTCTGAAATAGAAAACGCGTTTTGCTGAATTTTATTGTATATCTGCCCCATGATGAGATAACCAGATATAACGAAGAAAATATCTACGCCTATGAAGCCTCCAGGTAAATGGTGAGGGCTGATATGATATATGACTACACTCAATACAGCTAATGCTCGCAAGCCTTGAATGTCTTCCCTGAATGTCATTTTTTGTTTTACCTGTTGTGAGAATTTATTTTTCTTAATTTTATACACATAAAGGCTAGTGATGAACAGCCTTACAGTAATATTTAGGGATATTCACTATGCTAAGTTCAAAGAGTAGTAGCTTTAAAAGGGTACGCTCTTGGAAATTTCGCCATTATCAGCTATATAGGGTAGCGGTAATGTCTGTCACTCGTGTAAACTACCACTTTTATTTCAGGCAAGCCTTAGCGCACAGAAAAATTCTTCCTATGCTTTGGCCATGCAGTCATCATGTAAATTGAGGAAAACATGGAGCTTGACGCTATTATCAATCAGGCACAAAGCCAGATTGACGCTGCACAAGATGCAGCCACATTAGACCAAGTTAGGGTCGAATTCATGGGTAAGAAAGGTAAACTTACCGACTTACTTAAAGGGCTAGGAAAGTTATCGAACGAAGAACGTCCTGCCGCAGGCCAAAAGATTAACCAAGCTAAGCAGGTTATTCAGCAAGCTATTTCTGCAAAAGGTGAGTTTTTACGCACTGAAGAGCTTAACAAAAAGCTAGCCGAAGAAGCCATTGATGTTACTTTGCCTGGCCGTACTGAAAAGCCTGGTAACTTGCACCCGGTTAGCCGCACAATTGCGCGTATTGAATCTTTCTTTGGTGAGCTTGGCTTTTCGGTAAAGACCGGCCCTGAAATTGAAGATGGTTTTCACAATTTCGACGCACTGAATATTCCTGCGAATCACCCAGCGCGTGCTGATCACGATACCTTCTATTTTAACCCAGACATGATGCTTCGTACGCAAACCTCTGGTGTTCAAATTCGTACTATGGAAGCGGAAAAGCCGCCATTGCGTATTATCTCGCCAGGGCGGGTGTATCGTAACGATTACGATCAAACTCACACGCCAATGTTCCACCAGGTGGAAGGTTTGATGGTTGATAAGAACGTTAGCTTTACCGACCTTAAAGGTATTTTGCATGACTTCTTACATCACTTCTTTGAAGAGTCGCTAGAAATTCGCTTCCGTCCGTCTTACTTCCCGTTTACTGAGCCTTCAGCTGAAGTAGACGTTATGGGTAAAAACGGTCAGTGGCTTGAAGTTCTAGGCTGCGGCATGGTGCACCCAAATGTACTTAAAGCTGTGGGTATCGACCCTGAAGAGTACACAGGTTTTGCCTTTGGTATGGGCGTAGAGCGTTTAACTATGCTTCGTTACGGTGTTAACGACTTACGCGCGTTCTTTGAAAACGATCTTCGTTTCCTTAAGCAGTTCAACTAAGGCAGAGAGTACACATGAAATTCAGTGAAAAATGGTTAAGAGAGTGGGTTAACCCGTCGCTGTCGGCACATGAGCTGTCTGAACAGTTGAGCATGGCTGGCCTTGAAGTAGACGGTGTTGAGCCAGTGGCAGGCGATTTTAAAGGCGTGCTAGTAGGTGAAGTAGTTGAGTGCGGTCAGCACCCGAATGCCGATAAACTGCGCGTAACTAAAATAAACGTAGGTGGCGATGAGCTACTTGATATCGTTTGTGGTGCGCCTAACTGTCGTCAGGGCATTAAAGTAGCCGTTGCTGTTGTTGGCGCTGTGTTGCCGGGCGACTTTAAAATTAAAAAAGCGAAGCTTCGCGGCGAGCCGTCATTCGGTATGCTATGTAGCTTCTCTGAGCTAGGTATTAGCGACGACCACGACGGTATTATCGAGCTTCCAGCCGATGCACCTATTGGCGAAGACATTCGCGATTACCTTGGTCTTGATGACAACGCTATTGAAGTAGATCTAACACCAAACCGTGCAGACTGCTTGGGTATTCGCGGTATTGCCCGTGAAGTAGGTGTGCTTAATAACCTTGACGTGTGCGAGCCTGAAGTAGCGGCGGTAGACGCAACTATTGAAGATAAATTATCAATTACGTTAAGCGCTGACGACGCATGCCCACGTTATTTGGGCCGTGTGGTTAAAGGCGTTAACGTAAAAGCGGCATCGCCATTGTGGTTAGTCGAAAAGCTACGTCGTTGTGGTATTCGCAGCATCGACCCCATTGTAGATGTGACTAACTTTGTATTACTAGAGCTTGGCCAGCCAATGCACGCGTTTAATCTTGCCAGCATTGAAGGCAACATTAACGTGCGTATGGCTAATGAAGGCGAAACGCTTACGCTACTTGACGAAACCGAAGCGAAGTTACAAAGCAATACGTTAGTTATTGCTGATGACAATAAAGCGTTAGCAATGGCAGGTATTTTCGGTGGCCTACACTCTGGTGTAACGACTGAAACCCAAGACATTTTGCTTGAAAGTGCGTTCTTTAGCCGTGATGCCATTATGGGCCGTGCCCGTCAGTACGGTTTGCATACCGATGCGTCGCACCGCTATGAGCGTGGTGTAGACCCACAGCTTCAGCGTAAAGCCATGGAGCGCGCCACTGCACTGGTACTAGAAATTTGTGGTGGTGAAGCTGGCCCTGTAGTTGAAGCAGTGGCTGAAGACAAGCTACCTAAGCAAGCTACGGTTACGCTTCGTCGCGAACGTTTATCTCGCGTACTAGGCATTAGCATTGACGATGCAAAAGTAACGGAAATGCTTAACCGCCTTGGTTTAGACGTTACTCAAACTGAAGCAGGCTGGGAAGCAGTTGCGCCAAGCTATCGTTTCGATATCTCAATTGAAGAAGATTTGATTGAAGAAATTGCGCGCGTATACGGTTACAACAACATTCCAAACGTGGCACCAAAAGCTACGCTAGCAATGCTGCCTTCGCAAGAAGCCAAACTGCCGCTAAACACTATGAAGTCGTTGCTTTTAAGCCGCGGCTACAATGAAGCGATTACTTACTCGTTTGTAGACCCTAAAATTCAAAACGCACTATTCCCAGACGTGAAAGGCATGGTGTTACCACATCCGATTTCATCTGATATGTCGGTAATGCGCGTAAGTCTATGGCCGGGTTTGCTAGGTGCTACTGCTTATAATCAGAAGCGTCAGCAACAACGTGTTCGCATGTTTGAAACCGGATTACGCTTTATTCCTCAACAAGATGCGCCAAATGGTGTATTGCAACAACAAGTAATTGGTGGTGTAGTAGCAGGGCGTCGTAATGAAGAACATTGGGACTTGGGCGACAGCCCGGTTGATTTCTTCGATGCGAAAGCAGACGTTGAGGCGTTGTTGGCACTTACAGGTAAAACCGGTGAGTTCCAGTTCGTTACAGGGCAGCATAGTGCGTTACACCCTGGTATGACGGCAAAAATTTTGCTTAATGATGAAGAAGTTGGCTATATTGGTGCTATACACCCGCAGTTTACTAAATTGCTTGGTGTTAACGGCCGTGTATTTGTGTTCGAACTAGTGGTAGATGCCATTACCGATCGTAAATTACCGTCAGCCGTACCAGTATCGCGCTTCCCATCGAATCGCCGTGATATTGCTATTACGGTTAAAGATGAAGTGCGTGTAGGGAATGTTCTTTCTTACATAGAAAATATTGGCGTAAATCAACTAGTTGCTCTAAACTTGTTCGATGAGTACAAAGGCAAGGGAATTGAGCCTGGCTATAAGAGCCTTGCTTTGTCACTTCATTTACAAGATCCGGATAAAACCTTAGAAGAAGCTGAAATTCAGCAAGCTGTAGATACTGTGGTTAAAGGTCTGGAATCTGAGTTTGGGGCCGCGTTAAGAGAGTAAACTATGGCATTGACCAAAGCCGAGATGGCTGAACACCTATTCGAGAAACTAGGCATTAACAAGCGTGATGCGAAGGATCTGGTAGAGCTTTTTTTCGAAGAGATTAAAGGCGCTCTGGAATCTGGTGAGCAAGTAAAACTGTCGGGTTTTGGTAACTTTGACCTGCGTGATAAAAACGAACGTCCTGGCCGTAATCCTAAAACCGGTGAAGACATTCCAATTAAAGCGCGCCGCGTGGTTACATTCCGCCCGGGTCAAAAATTGAAAAGCCGAGTTGAAAACTCAGAGCCTGTCGACCAATAATCTTTAGGTCGTTACAATACTGAAAAAAAGAGCGAGGTCTCTCGCTCTTTTTGTATTGCTTCTATTTAACAGTGCACCCGCACTGAATTTCATATGCAATTTCTTTGGAGGAAAGTGTGAAAAAAGCACTTGTCGTTCTTGCTATTATTATTGCCGCTACCTTTTCATGGCTTGCTTATTTGTCGGTAGATGCAGACAAACGAGACCAAGACGCAGCGCAAGTTCCGCTTATAACAGTAATGGAAATTCTTCACGCAAGCGATTTGCAGAAGGGTGTAAAGCAGGCTGTTAAAAATGATGACGCCGAAGCTGTTGTTTCATGGATGGCGCAGGCCCGTGAAGTAGGGCAGGCTGCTAAATTGTCACCTGAAGATATGGATTATCTTAATTCAGAGACCGCCAAAGACTACGTAATTTTTAATGCAAAACGCCAGCTGTATAACGAAGCCTTTGAAGCACGCTATTACGCACTAGAAGATGTAGATGTGCTTAAAGAACAGTATCCTGAAGCTAAAGATCTATTCCCTCGCACTGATGCGTTGATTAAAAAGCGCGATGACATTATTCAGCAGATTGCCGTAGCTATTTCGGGTAACGAACAGCCTGATGAAGCAGCGCTTGAAGAAGCGCGCAAGCAGTGGTTAGCGCAGGCTGGTAATTAGGCAATGTCTAAGGCTATAACTTAGGCTATTGCTCGCACTGCACTTACACACTCACCTGAAACCCATACCACAGCCCAGCTTCATATCCTTTCCTACTTCTAATACTATAAACTGATTGAAAGCTTATTTGAAAATGTACGCAATTTGGCGTACATTTTACGTGCATGCGGAGTGCTGGGTGGGTTACAAGGAAATAAAGCGGCAGGTCATTGACTGTCTAAATAAAGGATACGTTTCCCATGAGCAGAGAAACGATATTGATGTTAAAAACCTATTGGCAATTGGGCAAGTGTCGCTTGAGGAAGTTGCCGAAATTATAGGTCGAAGTCGTGGAAGCGATTATTCTTCCAGCCCTCATCATTTTGATAGCAGTATTACAGTACACGTAATTAAGACAAGACTAGCCGGTCATAATTGGTATGTTAAATGGTATTTCGTAGAGCCGAATAGTGTTTTTATTAGCGTCCATCATTGAGGAAAAGATATGAAAATTTTCAAAGTAGGCGAGTCGCAGAAAGCGGCATGCAGCAATTGCCAATCATTTGAAAATGCGACATTTCAACTTAGAGATGTTCCTTTCAGTGATGGTACGGGTGTAGTTAAAAAGGTTTTGGTGGGGGTATGTGATAAGTGTGAAAACGTGACTGTATTACCTCATCAATCAACACCTGCGGTTAAACGTCAATATGAAGCAAAGCGAAAGCCAGTGGAAGGGCGTTTACCAGCGCATTTAATCGATATTCTAAATTTAGCGACAATGGAAATTGGTGCAACTACAGACTTTGTTCCAAGCATGATGAAGTACTACATTCACTCATTGTCTGAAGATGAAAAATCAGCAAAAAAGATAGCGAATTACCTTCAAAGTGACTTGGCAAAAGGTAGATCAGAAAAGCGCCTATCGCTAAAAGGGCGCAAGATTTTCGAAGACATAGAGCATCTTAAGTCACTATCGCACATAGAGAACACTACTGATTTATTGAAAGGTATTATCCTCAAGATAAACGAAGATGTGCTGGTTAAAAAAAGGCTTAAATCAATCGAAAACCTTAAGAACATAATGGCGGCAGTCGCGTAACCAAAAGCTGCATTGTAAGTTTTTGCTAACGTATCTAACGATATATTGGATTGCGCTAAGTTAACTTACCGAAATATCCGCAAATTGAGCACCGGTCAGCAAAGCTAAATCGGCAGGGGAAAGCGCCACTTCTAACCCTCGCTTTCCTGCGCTTACGTGCATAGTGGCAAGGCCTTCAGCACTTTTGTGAATTACGCTGGCTAACCGCTTTTTCTGGCCCAACGGACTTACCCCACCTAATACATATCCAGTGGCAACCATTACCGCGTTTGCCTGAGCCATTTCTACCTTTTTTACACCTAATGCTTTTGCCATTTTCTTCTCGCTTAGCTTGGTGTTTACCGGTACTACAGCAACAGCCAGTTTATTGTTGTCTGTACTAACCACTAGGGTTTTAAATACGGTGTCGGCGTTAAGATTTAGTTTTTCAACGGCTTCCAGACCATAAGACGCAGCATTGACATCGTGGTCGTATTTTAAAACCGTATGTGCGATACGTTTTTTAGTAAGCAGTGTGATTGCGGGTGTCATTCAACCTCTTTTTTATAGAATGTTCGGCTGTGTATAGGCTCGCTCGGTAGTAGGGGCGTTGCCGCGTGAGTGGCGTAGTCGTTAAAACCGGCTGTAAAAAAATCTGACAGCGGGTGACCGCTCTGCCCACCCGGTAAGGTTAAAATGGCGTCTTCTAAGTGGCCTGGGCTTACAAAAAATCGCTCCGATGCGCCAAAGCTAGGGGCTTGCACTGCGGGCATGTAAGTATCACCAAAGCCTTCCACTTGCTGCATATTTAACATGCTTCCTATTAATGGAATTTGACTAGCGAAGGGGTGCTCTACCGATAGGGCATTAACCTTACCCCAAGCTAGGGCTTCCATATCAGCTTCTACCGGAGAATACTTATCTAGTAACTTGTGTTTGGCTCGGCGGTAAGCGTCTACCAGTAACTCGTCGAAACTTTCAGTGCCGGCAGGCAACCAAGAATCAGGTTGGCTATGGATAAGCTGCCAGGTAGCTGGTTCAATACCTCTAAGCAGACTACGGCTGTTTACACCTTGTTGATCTAAGTTCGAAAGTAAACCACCAAAAAGGGTTTGTATCACTTCGCGCCTAAAGTGTTTAACTAAGGTATAGCCTACCGAGTCTTCACATGCGCATTCTTTCCACGCGTTTAAATAAGCAAGATCTGGCTTAAACTCAATATCTTGCATGTTCAGCAAGCCGTACAATAGGTGTTGCCATGGAATAAGAAAGCGAGCGTGATTATCTAACTGTATGGCGTAGAAATCGGTTTCACTGAAGGTGTCTTTTTCAAAAAGTCTGTCTCTTATTTGCTGTCCGCGGGCACCTAGGGCATAGCCACCGTCGCCCCATATTTTAAAGTCGTCAGCTGAAATTACTCTGGCATTGGCTGTCCATATTCTTCCCATTTCAGGGTTCAACAACATAGGCAGTTTTGTAGCGCGTTCTGGCATCGTCGCGTCTTGCTGTTTTATAGCGGTGAACGACGCTTTTTTCCTATCCAAAACCGCGCCGCCAGGTAGCCACACGGCATTGCCGGTTTCATCTACAATAACTAAGTTCTGTGTTGGAATGGCAATGCGTTTGCCTATATCGATAGCTTTTTGAACATCTTTTGCAGCGCCGAAATTGATGATACCCAAATTAGCAGCAAAGGGATGATGCGCGACCCAGTTTAGTGCGTAACGTTTACCGTTAAGTCCTGTTACAGGGCCGTATTCGCTTACTTCAAATGTGAACTCATGCTCACCGTCCGGTAGGGGGATACGCTCTGTTACCGTGTTCGTTGGCGTTGTATTATCTAGCTCTACCCAATCTACGTTGTCTAAGTTTGCGTTAGTAAAGCCCCACGCAATATGACCGTTGGTTCCCACCACTATTCCAGGTATTCCTGGTAAAGAAACGCCAGTTACCTGCACCTTGCTACCCGATTCTTGGTAGTTAAGCTGGGCGCGATACCAAATAATTGGTACCCGCAAGCCTAAGTGCATGTCGTTCGCTAAAAGGCCTGCACCTGTTGCTGTGTGACTTCCTGTAACCGCCCAATTGTTACTGCCAATATCAGGTAGCTCAGTGCCGTTATATTCTGCACGAGCAATAGCAGTGTTGATGTTTTTGCTATTGCTTGCAGTTTTTGCGGTTAAATTGGTCGAGGTTGAAGTAGTAGAGATAGAAGCATCTGAGCCTTGTTCTGTGCTTTGTTTGCTGTTCTTTTTGGTGTTGAGCTCCGCGCTTTGCTCGCTTTCATCGTTCTGCTGATTGGTAAGGGTACGAAGGGAAGCAGGGTAGTCTGGTATTTCAGCCTCCAGTAACGGGATTTCGCTGGCGTCTAATGCAGCTTGATAATTACTTGGCTGGGTAATAAAGCTATATATATCATTTCCGAAAGTTGAAAGCAGTGCCTCTCTTGCTAAATCTAGTTCTACTTGGGTGCCTTGTAAGTCTAAATACATGCTGTAAATAACTAGAATGCTGTCGGTGGGCTGCCATTGTTTTATATCAACGCCTGCTGCGAGGTACTCAAACGGCGGCAAGGTGTATTCATCTAATGCATCATTTACACCGTGAGCGTAGCGTACTAACAACTCTTGCTGTGTTGAAGGCAGGCTTTTGAAAACGGCTTTCGCGCGTTTTTCAAATTGGTGAAAGCGGGCTTTCTTATCAATGTCTAGAGCTACATCGCCCACCCATTGCGACAAACTCCCAGATGCGGCGCGACGTTGTAAGTCCATTTGAAAAAAACGGTCTTGTGCGTGGGCAAAGCCTAACGCATAGGCAGCATCGAAAATATCGTCGGCATTAATGACAGCGTGACCTAAGCCGTCGCGACTTAACTCGGTGGGGGCGTTTACGTGATAGGTGGCACTATTGCCATCAAGCGCGGGTAAGCTTAGCCGAAGCGAGATATATATCCCCAAAGCCGCTATTAGAAGCAGTGTTAAAACACTTAAAACCAACCACTTGAACCAATTTATCACGTGTAAAATTCCTTGTTTTTCTCTATCCTAACCACAGAACTAGCAAAATTGAAGTGATGTTTTATGACACATACAAAGGCGGTGCTGTGGGACCATTAATGTTGGATTGTCAGGCTGAAGAACTTGCGCCTGAAGAAAAGGAAAAGTTAGCCCATCCAGTGGTAGGGGGCGTAATTTTATTTAGCCGTAATTATCATGATAAGCGCCAGCTTTCTGCGCTTGTTCAAGATATAAGACGGTATGCGAAACGCCCCGTACTGATAGCGGTCGATCACGAAGGGGGCCGCGTTCAGCGCTTCCGTGAAGGTTTCACCGCAATACCTGCTATGGGCAATATTCTAAAGCAGTCAGAACATCAGGATGAAAGTGCAGCGTATGCTAAGGCGTGTGGGCTAGTGTTGGCACATGAGCTTAAAACCCTAGATATCGATTTTAGTTTTGCGCCTGTGCTTGATATTAACGGTGTATCTAAGGTTATTGGCGATAGAGCATTTGCTGATAATGCAAAAGAGGTGATACGCCTTGCTACCCACCTTATACAAGGGTTAAAAACCGTCAATATGCCAGCTATTGGAAAGCATTTTCCTGGGCATGGCAGTGTTGCCCCCGATTCACATATTGCATTACCGGTAGATGAGCGAGATTTTGATGAGATAAGAAGCACTGATATGGTGGTGTTTGAACGCTTAATTGAGCGCGCTATGCTTGATGGCGTTATGCCAGCCCATGTTATTTATAACCAAGTGTGCGATAAGCCCGCTGGGTTTTCTCCGAAATGGCTACAAGATGTGCTTAAGCGTGACTTGGGCTTTGGTGGCGCTGTATTTTCTGATGATTTGTCTATGCATGGCGCTAGCGTTGCCGGAAGCTATGTGGAGCGCGCTGAAGCGGCGCTAGATGCTGGCTGCGACATGGTCCTTGCTTGCAATAATCCAAAAGGGGCAGAGAGTATTCTGGATGGATTAGAAGCACGCTTTTCTAACTTAAGTGAGGGCGATTCACAGAAGCAAGAGCGGGTTATGGCGCTTTACGGGCGGGTTATGCCTGCAGGGCTGAATGATAAGTACGACAGTGCCGTTGAGTTAGTAAAGCAATTAAGTGAACGGTAGGTTTTTAAAAAACTACCGTTTTTTGCTGAAAGCAATTCGCTGATTCGTTAACTTAGTATTGCTCATGCATACATCACATAAGAATCTTTCACACTGAAAAAGACCAATTTACAGCTTTTAATTAGCCATGTGAGAATCTCACACCACGCATAACGTGATATTTTTTTATATTTACACGTATAAGTTGAGATTTTTTTGATTGATGTTGCTTAACGAATGTTGATCAATGCAAAGGAGGTGTATTTCTAATTCTGCATAAAGCATCGGCAACACTCAGACTGGCAACTATTATAGAATGAGGTTTTATTGTTGATAAGCAGCTATGAGCGAATACCAGCCATTGAGATTGGCTCTATATAATGGTTAGTTAATTGTACTTTGTTCATATATTCAAGCAAACAAGCGATGCGCGCATATTTTTCCATTTAATTTGACTTAAAAGTTTTAGAAAACTTAGTGATAGTAATATCTTAGGTTATTTGCTAAAACGATAGAAAGTAGATAAATGAGCGTCAAGTCGGCAGAAATATGCGCGACTAGCGCACTATTAAATTGTTAGGCTGAATCGACTAGACTTTACTAGACAGATTTTCGTTTGAATTCTTCTAACTTTTCATAAGCCAGTGGAGGCATATTACTCGCTTCACCATGCTTGCATCTAGCGTTATAAAACATTTCGATGTAATCAAATATGTCGGCTCTTGCATGTTCACGTGTTGTATAAATTTTTTCTTTATTCGTTCTCTCTTAAGTAGCTGGAAGAAGCTCTCTGAGACGGCATTGTCGTGGCAGTTTCCTCGACGACTCATGCTGACCTTGAGATCATGCTCTGTTAAGAAGTCACTCCACTCATAGCCTGTAAATTGACTTCCTTGATCTGAGTGTATGAGCACTTGATTCTTGGGCTTTCTTCGCCATACTGCTGCTAGCAGTGCCTGAGTAACGAGTTCCGATTCCATACGAGAACTCATCGACCAACCACAGCGCGAGAGTGTAAGTCTAAAACGACGGCAAGGTAGAGCCAGCCTTCATGAGTGTGGATGTAGGTAATGTCAGTGACCCAGTACCTGTTCGGTTTAGCAACCGTGAATTGCCTATTGAGCACGTTATCGGCGACAACAGCAGGCTTTCCACTGTAATGCCCTTTATGCTTTTTATAGCCGACTTGTGCCTTTACACCTTCTAGTTTCATCAATTTAGCTACACGATGTTTGCTACAAGCTTCACCTAAAACTTTAATGTCTCTCGCGACTTTTCTATACCCATAGACACAGCCTCTTTCTAGCCAAGAATGCTTAATTAACCCCATTAGGCGCTCGTCTTCTAACTGTCGCTTTGATTTCGGTTTATCCACCCATGCATAAAAGCCACTTCGCTGTATTGAGAGCGCCTCACACATGAGTTTTATTGGGTAATTCTTGAGCCTAGTCTTTATGAATGCGTATTTTTCTTTGACTCGCCCGCGAAAAATACCGTGGCTTCTTTTAGGATGTCGCGTTCCATTGTTACGCGTTTAAGCTCTTTTTCTAGCTGCTTAATTCAATCAGATTGTTCTTGTGACTGCCTATGTTCTTTACTGTCTGGGCCATAGGCTTTTATCCAGTTATACAGCGAACTGCTAGTCATTCCCAGCCTCTCATAAACGCTTGCCACCGAATAGCCTTGGTCGGTAACTTGTTTGACGGCTTGTATTTTAAATTCTTCTGTAAATCGCTGAGACATATTTTCTCCTTAGCACACATAATTATAAATCAATTAAGTGTCTAGAGAAGTCTGGTCGATTCACTGCTTGACTCTGGTGAGCTTGGTAAAATTAAGCAAACTACTACTAATTAGATTATTGAAAAAGATTATCATTTTAGACATAGTGTTGCGTTAATAATCCCAGGCTGCATTACTGAACTTTTATTCGATTAATATGAGTTATGACATGCTTTAATTGTGCTCTTGTAGAATCTAGAGTGACCTTTGCATGCGGTCTTATATGGGGCAATCTGTTTATATAAAGTGAAATAGAAAGATGGATCTAAAATACAAAGGCACGTTTGTTGCCATAGAGGCATGGACTAAAAGCCATAAGAATGAAGATGAGATAGTCGGTGATATTCATTTTCCAGATGACGATATGATATATAGCGGAATCCTGGATTCATCATTGTTAAACAAGTGGAAGGTTTTTGAACTTGAAGCTGAAGCAGAAATACCAGTGTCTCTGGTAAGAGTGCAAAAAAGCGATGACTATGAATATGATTTTGAAGTTTTGACAGTAGACTTTGAAGTTGAAAACAAGTTTTCAACGACAGTTACTAACCTTGTCGCTGACACAAAGAATGATAATAAAGTAAAAGGTAGGGTAACTATTTCTCAAGATAGCAAGCCTGGAATTAGGTGCTATATCAATATAGATCTAGGGACAAATACATTTACTCTCCCTTCCCAAAAGTCCGCTTCGGATGGCGTTCATGCTGTTGTTAAATACAATTCAAAGAGTGAGTGGCCGTTTAGTGCCATCCAATTAGTGGGTGGATGTGTAGGCAATTTAATTGAATGTCCACAGTTAACCTTTCCAAAGACAACGCATGTGCCAGATGAAGGTTTTGATGATGTCACTTTTCAATTTGGAACATTGAGCATTTGCATACCACTTAGTGGCCAATTGTGGCACAAATTCAAAGACTCATTAGATTCTTATCGGTTGCGTTTGAATATCCCCCAATACAATGAGTTCACTTTCCCGGTTGTTTACAAGTTATGGAAAAACGAGCAGAACCGTATTGATTTAAATAAGGCACATATTCGTAGAATCTTTTCAAAACAAACATGTGTTGCTATAGAAGCCGACATCGAAGCAAAGGCTCCTTCTACATGGTTTCGCCCTGAGGGCGTTAGATATGACGTGAGTATTCAGCACAATGAAATGATGCTTCATGGTTTTAGAGATATAGAGATGAATACATCTGTTCAGTTTCAGCTCGAAGACGTTTGGGAAAAGCAACAAAGAGAAACGGACGAAGGAACAGAGATATTTTATAACTACGATAACCGCTGGCGTATTAAGCATATACAGCCCAATGAACAGCGAGTCTTGGCACTAGATGGAAAGGAGTTCAATGGTGAAGTGTTATTCGATTGGTCGTCTATTGGTGCCGAACATGATCTAGATGATGATCATTTGTGCCGTTTAGTCCCATCTACGCAGTCTCAGTGTTGGGTGACTGTAGAGGCTAAAGGAGTCGGAAAGGTCGCCATTCAAGTCAACCCTTCAATGCTAAAGTCACACTCATTCATACCTTCAGGCAGCCAAGTAGAAATTGAGTTACGTGTCGCACAACGTTGCGGTTTTGAAGATATCAATGAAGAAGGTGTTTTCGAAATATGGTGTGCAAGTATTTGTGTTGATATTGAAAAAAGAACGCCTTCAACCTCAAGGACTCGCCGTTTGAAAATTGAGAGTGTTGAAGAATCAATGAGCAAGAATAACAATGAGATGTTGAAAATAATTTTTTCTGATCCCACATCTAAATCTATAACAGTAAAAGAGTTTTCTCGTCCCTTGTCTTATTTGGAAGCAATTAATCTTATCGATGTAACTGATAAATATTGCCATGTTACTGCCTTCCGAATTAATGACACTTTGCATGTGAAACGTATCGATTTAATAGAGATGTAAATATATGAAAAAAGCTCTAGCCCTGCATTATAACTTGTTACAAGGTCATCCATTTGGTCAGCTCAGTAAGCCATTATTGAGTAATAAGGATACTTTAATCGCAGCTCATGGCGACATCAAACCCAATGCTTTTGGTGCACTTTCAAAATTAAGCTGCCTTTACCCTTATAAGGGATTTGAAACAGACAATAAAGACTTATTGAAAACGTTAAATGACGTCAAGGCCTCTAAATCTAAAGAGAGTGATGGCGCTGGTGGTGATAATCAAAGTTCAGACAAAAAATTACCCACTTTCAGCTGTAATAGATATGTTTTAGCAATTGACGTCAATCCTGCATATGGGCGAAAAACGATCACGGTAATGACTATTCCTGTGAGAATAAAAAACCTTAGTGGGAACTATAATCGTTTTGTATTTTATCCAGATACATCTTCATTTCCGATAATCAATCCAGAACTTTTGGAGGTAGAAGGAAATGTACCGCCACATTGTATCGGGAAAATGGAAAACTTTGATAAATTTGATTATTCAGTATTCAAAGAACCGACAGAAGACTTGCATGAGCTGTTTACAGTTTCTGAAGCAATGTTTGACAAAATCTGTGATACAACACTTGGTTCCGTGGAACACCATGAATCATTGAGTCTTGATAACCCAGATGTCACAGTGACGTTGCGTCGTGTGATGGCTGATAATTCAGCGAATCAACACATCATTAACCTCTATCGTGATCTTTTTACTGTCAGTGACGATTTATTGAAAGGAACATCTGTATGTAAAACAGATTCTGCTTATAAAGAGAATGGCGACGTAAAAAAGCTAAATGATGATTACCTTATCCGTTTGCTCCAATCTCGTGAAAAGCCATTTCTGGCTCATATGGACGAATGCACCGGTACTGATACAGGCGATTATAGACACAGGGAGCTGTTTGCTCTAGATAACACACAACGTGGAGCTGCTAGTGTTGCAACGTTCATGCGTGAAGGTGATGTTTTGGCGGTAAATGGACCACCAGGGTCTGGTAAAACAGCGATGCTCAAAGCCATCATTAGTCATCAATATGTAGAAGCTGCTTTGGCTAAAGGTGATTGCCCGATCGTTATTGGTGTCGGTGGAACAAATCAGTCTGTTACTAACATTGTTAATGCATTTCCTAACGTGTTGTATCAAGGGGACAGTAAAACACTGTTGCACATGAGACGATGGATTGATGGGCCTACTAATTACGGTACATACTTTCCATCAACTAGTATTAAAAATAATATGTCTCCTGAGCTGCTCAAATCGGCGGTGTTAGGGGAGATAGATAAATCAAATAAAGGCGGTGTGGTACGTTGGAGTGGAGAGCTCGCCAATTTAAACAACCCTTCAAAGTTAGATCAACTCATCGGTCAATTTACGAACTACTGTGAACAACATTACGCTAAAACATTTAGTGATTTAGAAAGCTGCGTTGCACAATTGCATCATACACTCACAGCTTACTCTAAAGCGATTAATACCTTGTATTATCAGCTTGTTGAAGAGTTTGACAAAGGTTTTGAGACACACCCTAATATTCACAAATCCTTTTCAAAACATTTTGACGAAAAACACAGTAATAGTCAGGGGGCGGCCCAAATTGAAACCATGTACGATTTACTGCATGGTGATGATTCGAAAAAAATTCAAATTATTTCAGACGTATGTCGAGAGTACCTGCGAGATAATGACTTGGAAGGTAACAATCCGGCTATATTAGAGAACTTTGGCGTTCTTTCCGGTATGGCAAAAGTCATTCTTGCTGATCGCGCGGTAGACCTTCTAATACGTTCAGAGCTATTCCATTACGCAGCCCGTTATTGGGAAGGGCGCTATCTGCTTTCTTGTTCGGAACATTTCTTAATCTACGCATCTCCGTCTAACCTTGAAACTGCGCTTCGAAGAATGTGCATGATTACGCCAATACTGGTCTCAACTGTACAATCTGCGCCCAAAATTTTTGCTTATCAGAAGCCTCCAGGGATATCTGAGCAGCCATATTTATACGGGAAAGCAGACTTATTGATTATTGATGAAGCTGGGCAGGCAGATATAAGGAGTACCTTACCATTACTTGCGTTGGCAAAGAAAACCATCGCAGTCGGGGATATAGCTCAAATTCCTCCGGTAATACAAGACGTTACTCCGATACAAGAACAAGGGTTGTTTCAGATATTGGGTATCGGAGTGAACGAAGCTCATACAAAGCGTTGTTTTGTCCATGCATTTAAAAAACAGCTACTGCCTAGTATCAGCGGTAGCATTTTGCATGTGCTTCGACAGATCTCATGTTTTAATCACCAAGGGCAAGGCATGTCACTGCGTGGTCATTATCGATGCCAAGAAGTCTTGAGTCAATTTTGTAATGAATTGGTCTATGACAATAGTATTTTTATTATCCCACCTCTTTTTAAAGAGAGGGGACCATTTCGACCACTTACTTGGGTTTCATCAGCATCGGAAACTCAAAAGGTAGGTACATCGCATAAGAATGAAAAAGAAGCTCGGACAATTGTAGAGTGGCTTATTGACCAATGGCCAAGGATTCATGACCACTATAATAAGCCAGGCAAGCCTGAAAAGCGTTTACCTGACCTAGTGGGGATTATCAGTCCATACAAAAAACAAAGCTTAGTTTTTATTGGTCACGACGAGGATGATAGTGGGAGTAAAGGTAAAACGCAGGGCATGTTGCATAACCTTCTAATTGAAAAGTTTAAAGGTACTGAATATGAAATCACGGTTGATGATGTAGATAAAATGAAGATCGGTACCGTCAATGCACTGCAAGGTGCTGAAAAGCCAATTATTTTATTTAGCGGAACTAAGAGTATCAAGTTTGGCGGAGATGTTCATTACCGTGCTGCTGCATATATCTTAAACGTTGCGGTTTCCCGTGCGAAAGAATGCTTTGTGGCATTTATTTGCGAAAAGACATTTGGGATTCCCACGGTAAAAGAAGGGTTAATACTGCCCACCGACCCAAAATCCGATTCAGTGAGGTATTTAGGTTACTACATCGGCAAACGTGGAGAGCGATTGTTCCCAAGAAGCGTTGTTATCATTGAATCTGACAACAAGATAAAGAAGCTCGAAGCATTGCTTGGTAAGCGCTACATAGTGGTTAGCACTAAAGGAAAAGTATTAGGTCTACCCTTTAGTGATAAAGAGGCTTTACTGGTAAAAAACGGATTACACCCTAAATACCAGTACAACGTCAAAAAAAATCCAAAGAAAAAAAGTAATGACAAAGGTAACGCAGCTCGTAAAGCGGTTAGCGATATTTTACAGCTCTGTGGTGGTGCAGATATTGATGAAATTATTTTGGCAACGGATGATGACAATGTTGGTGAACACATCGCATGGCATTTACAAGAGCTATTTAGGCAGCACCAACCAGGCTCTCTTGAAAAGCTTCAGCGCGTTAGGCTTCGTGGTCTATCACCTAAAGCTATTAAAGAGGCATTCGATGTAGATAATCGAGAGTCATTAGATATTGCGCGAGCTTCTGCTGAGATGGTCAGAGAGGCACTGGATTTAATTCTAGGGAGAAAGTTAAGTGCAATTACGAAAATGTGTCCCCCGGTTGGTCAAGGAGAAAGTGTTCGATTAGCTCTAGAGAAACGACTAATTCGCGAAGTTGATGAATCTCAAGTCAAGGGGATGGGGCGAGTGAAGGCTGCTATTTTATCTCTCGCTTATGGTCATCTTAAAGAACAACTGGCATCAATTACTCACCCCACGGAAGCGCCAGTAACTGTGGTCGTAAACGGGAAGAAACTTCGAGGAAGGTTGATTCAGCAGAGATCAATGAGTGAGACCCAAGAGGTAGGTAAGTCCATAGAATATATTCGAAGTAAAGCGCCATTCGCGTCTGAAGGTTCAGGCTGGACCGTAGTCGAATCTGAATTCGAGGAAAGGACGGTAAGCCCGCCGGATGCATCAACACTTAACGTGATGCGTCAAAATGCCATTGAACAACAAGTCAAACCCGTTGAGAGCTATAAAGCATTAACCGGGCTCTATGAGGGAAATGATTTATGATTCAGTCAAATAGTGCGCATGAACCAATCGAAATTATTGTAGATGAAAATGAGTTAGCTGAAACATATAAATTACTTGCGCAAAAACATAAATCTAGTTCAAACGACTCATATCTACATATGAGTAAAACACTTAATACTCTTGAAGCTTTTGAGAAAGCTAACAACACAGGTAATTGTCAATATCAGACTGCTCGTGTGGTCTTACAGTCAAATAAAAGCGGTTCTGTTGTAGTTGAGCTTGAAACTCATGTTTTGGTAGAGCCAGGTTGGACTGAACATTTGTCCATTGACATAGAGAACGCAGTTGACGTCGGAATTACCAAGGCTGATCTTGCGACATTTAAGCAAGGAAACTTTAGTGTTGAGATCTCCAAGCCACAAGCAATATCGAATCTGACAGTTGAAGACTTATTGTCATTAATGGACAAGTACATGATTGGTCGTCCATCGACTTATGCCGATGTTATTTGCGATCTTACAGAAGAGAGTAATTTGTTAAATATTGATGACAATAACGTTAGATTAACGACTTTAGGACTGTCGATAGCTGAACATCTTGCTAGTGAGGCGTTAGATGAGTTTTCACCGACTTTCAGTTTAATACTTGGTCAAGATTTAGAAAAAATCGAACAAGGAAAAATGTCGCCGCTGGATGTCCTGATAAAGTACCTTCCTCTTGTAGCGGATGAAAATGAGAGCGATGACTTCAGAGAGAACGCGTGGCATACCTTGTCTGATATCAGTATTGAAGTGTATTAGGGGATAGTTTGTGAGTAAGATCAGCTACCCACGTACGCAAACAAAACGTGCAAATCAGAGTAAGTGTCGTGAGTTGATTAAACGTATCGAGTCCTTGCTTTCAAAAGGTCATTTAACCGAAGCAGAGATCGAAGAGTTAATTGCCCTAATCGGGCACATCAATTGGGCCTATGGAGCTCGAAGCTACAGACTTAAAGCTCTTAGGCGGATACACAATTTACGTCAAAGGGTATTACGCGAGCAAGAGGAACGATTTAAACAAGAACTAGATGCCTATTACCAAAAACAAGCTGAGTTAGAAGAGCAACGAAAAGCAGCTATCGACGCTGGAAACGAAGCTAAGATGTTAGATGCACAGTTAACATCGCTGCTGCACAGTATCGCCCTACATAATGATTTCATTAATGATACGAATGAACTGAAGCTAGAAATCCAAACTGCAACATTGCTGTTGACGTCTAGTCACGACGTGCGTTCGATTGCGGATAAACTAAATCAGCCGCTTGAAGATGACTCTTCTTTTAAGCCCTACAATTTTAAAGAGTTAGTTGATACTAATAGTTCTAAATACTATCACGACCAGTACGGTGAGATATTACGTGAGACCGACTTGGAACAAGTTGATATAACAAAGTACGAAGAACGTGCTAAAAATATCAACAGGGATAAGTTAATTTCGGAAGCTGAACGGTCACAGTTAGAAAGTGAAGTGGATAACCTCAACACTTTATCTATCGACGCACGGAAAGCAATTTTTGATGGGTGGATGAAAGGTGGAATTACTCATATTGATAACGAGTTTGAAGAACTAAAAGATACTAACAAGTGTATTCAAGTGCTAAATGACTTTGGTGTGATGTTTGATACGTACAATGAGTTAGGAAAGCGAGGAGTTGGTCAGGAAATGTTCCATAAATATGGTTATCAAAAGGAGCATTATCCGCCATATTCATGCTTTACAGAAAGGTTGAAAATCGGTAAAGAGTCACGAGGTAGTATTCCGTTGATCGATGGGTTGAACAACTACAATGAGAAAAAGGCTCTTTGCTTTGCGATTTTTGATGGTCAACACATTAATGAAGAACATTATAAAGCTACCCGTGCATCTGAAGCATTTATGAAGGAACTACAAGCGAAAGGTGAGAATGCCACTTTAGGCCAATGGCTTGATAAAGCTGTTGAGTGGAATGCCGAAATTTTTACTGAACGCTTAGAGCGTGATGCAAAAGAACCGTACGATAGAGATGCTCTGGCGAAACAAGGACGCAAGGCCGCTGTTGCCATGAGAAATGTTACACAAGCGCACTTTGTTAGTTTGGAAGGTTCTAATGTATTGAGTCTCAAATTAGAAAATGGGAAACACAGAAACAAACCAAGCCCAAAGACAGCGAGCAGAGACCAAAATGATTTATAACCACGAAATTTCACGCCTTCGTGAAACCAAAAACAGAGATGCAGTTCTAGCTATAATGGTCAGTGTTCCTGACAACGGCAGTATGCCGACGAGTGATGTTTATCTTGGTATCTTTGATGAAAGCAAGGATAGTGGCTTTTGCTTTTGGGTAAACAGTACCGTACTGGATGCCGCTATGACTCAGTCTAACCAGTTCTGGTGTGTAGATAATGAAGGGCATGTATTTACAACATCAACATTGGTTAACGCCCCTTTGGCAGTATTGGAGGACGTTTCTTTTGGTTATAAAAAAGAGTACTTCTCCAAAGTTAATGCCTATCGTTTTTCTGAGTTACCAATCAATACTTTGTGGTGTAGTGACCTAGTAACTATATTTGCAGACGAATCGGGTACTGTGTGTCATATCGAAGGTGACAAAGTCACGTTACACTCTCTGGATCTAATTCCATTATCTTTTTTTGGAAATACTTACAACGATTTATATCTATATGGCAGAAAAACGAAGCTCTGGCATTTCAATGGTATACAGTGGACTGAAATCGCATTGCCTGATATTGGGCTTGATCATTTAGCGATCTCTGGAGGAATTATACTTAGTGACGCGGATGTGATATTTGTGACATCTTACGGGTTTGTTTTCAAAGGTAATGCTAAAAAAGGATTTTCGCTACTCTCTACTCCCAAAAAAACTTATTCGGGGATCTGTCAGTATGAGGGGCGTTATTTTGTTAGCGCAAAAGATGAAGGGTTGTTTGAAGTGACTAACATTGATAATCAGTGGCAATTTCATCTCATTTCAACAGCGCGGCTTCCTCTTTCACTTCATACAATGGGTAAGGAAGGGAACCAGGCTCTATTTATGGCGAGCGCATTGAATATTGGGAAACCGCATTTTTTTGTTGTGGATCCAGGCAACAATATTGGAGAAAAAGAAAGAGCATATAGCTGGGAGATAAACATTGAATAACATAACGGTCGTACAGCAGATTGAAGAACTTTCTGTTTATGCAAATTACCTAGATGAATCTGATCGACGCAAGCTGGTGGTTTGGTTCGAGTTGTTAAGAAATGCACTTCAAAGCAATGATCTAAACAAATCGCAGAGAGAGTCGTTGTGTCGACTGATGGTTGCTCAATGTACGCCAAATCGTTGTAAGAATGCAGGAGCTGTATTGTTCTATGTTCCATATGCGCTTCGCTGTTACTTTATTCTAGGGGATTTTTCTGAGGGAAACCTTATGAGTATGAAAGGTTTATACGCATTATTAGACCCTGAAGATTTGATTGAGGTATTAGATTGTCACTTTTTCTACCACCAACTTTTTGGTTTTCCCAAAAAATTGGCGAGCATCATAGAAGATGCAGATAAACAATCAGCTCAATCGTCTAATAATGTTAAAGAGTTTGTCTCTGCTATTAAACAAGCAAACACAATGACAATGGGGGCGCTTGACAAGCTTGAATATTTACCAAGTGTTAAATCAGATAGTGCTTGGAAAAAGTTGCCGTGGTTGAAGTGGCAGTTGGATACTATGAAGAGCGTAATTTAAGGGAATTGGAATGCAATAAAGTATGTTGTAGTGGTTTAATGATCTCGGACACCAAATTAGGTGGTAAAGTCTCCACCGTAAATGAGGTGTTCGATGACAAAACGACAGCGATGTACATTTTCTTCTGAGTTTTAAGTAGACGCCGCAAGCTTGTTTCTTGATCAAGGTTACTCAAAATCTGAGGCGGCACGTTCTCTAGACATCGGTGATACGGCCATACGGCGCTGGGTCGGTCTGGACTTCCCATAGTTTGCTAGACACCCAATGAGTTACATTGTAACTTCTAGTTAGAGGTGTTTTATGAGCAAAGGCAAACGGTATACCCAAGAATAGAAAATAGAAGCAGTTAAACAAATAATTGAATGTGGTTATTCAGTTGCTAAAATATCAGAACGATTAGATATTTGTACCAAAACGTTATATCACTGACGAAGCCAGTTATCAAAGAAACCCAAACAAACCAAATCATCAGATGAACAACTAAGGATCGCCAACCTTGAGGCCGAGCTAAAACGTATCACGGAGGAACGCGACATTCTAAAAAAGGCGCAAGGTACTTTGCCAGCAACCCCGAGTAAAGTACGCTTATATTCGTGAGCATCAAAATGAGTTTTCTATTGTTGCGATGTGTAAACTATTTAAGCTACACAGCAGTGGTTTTTATGCGTGCTTAAAGAAGTCATTGAGTGACAGAGCAATCAAAGATAATCGTTTGCTTAAGCTTATTAGAGAGTTTTACGTTGCCAGTGGTGGCATTTACGGTAGTCCTTGGATACACGCAGATTTACGTGAAGCTGTTGAGCAATGTAGTGTTAATCGCGTAGCTAAAAGCATGCACCAAAACCAAACTCAAAGCGCTAATAGGTTATAAACGTCGCCATATTAAAGGCGGTAAAACATCACGCATTGCAGATAACTTGCTAGCTCGTCAGTTTAATCCTCCTGCGCCGAATCAAACTTGGCTAAGTGATATTACTTATGTGAGAACCTATGAAGGCTTCTTGTATGTAGCAACTGTCATGGATTTATTCTCTAGGCGCATCGTAGGCTGGTCGATGGATAAAAACATGGACAAGCACTTAGTAATTAAAGCATTGCTCATGGCAGTTTATCAGCGCCAACCCAAAGCTGACGTACTGGTACATAGTGATCAATGAAACCAGTATGGTAGCGCTGATTACTTAGCCTTTATGAAAGAACATTACCTTGTACCCTCAATGAGTCGAGCGGGGAATTGTCACGATAATGCAGTTGCTGAAAGCTTTTTTGCGACGATTAAAAAGCGAATAGTTAAGCGTAAGATATATTCGACAAGGGAAGATGTGAAAGCTGAGATATTCAATTTTATAGAAATGTTCTACAATCCAAAAAAACGCCAGTCACACACAGGCGGTGTTTCACCTGCTAAGTTTAAGGAAGCGTATTTTTCTGGTACATTCATTATTTTTATCGGATGTAGGTTGGTTAAGCCGAAGGTGCCACCCAACATGCTTTCAAATTCACTTGTCATCCGCAATTGGCACTAAGCCGACTGCAGGTATTTACACATAGTTGCTTAGGAATACGTCTGATTATAATTTTTATATATGTTGACTGCGTGTTCAATTAATATCCATTTTTGCTACTTTAAATCGGCCAAAAATCTCACGCTTTGCAACAATCTCACTTTCGGTATGTATGCTCAGTAGCTTAGCTAACCGACCGTCAGTCATTTAATAAGCTGCTATGAGACGCACTTTAAACCTTTGTTTCCTCTACCCCGGCTTCTACATTCATGAAGCGCGCAAAGGTAAAAAGGAAGTCGCTTAAGCGGTTTAAATACGCATGTACTACTTCGGGTACGTCGTAGTGTTTGGAAAGGCTAATAACAGCCCGTTCAGCGCGGCGGCATACAGCACGACATACATGGGCCTGCGCAGCAGCTTTACACCCGCCGGGCAGTACGAATGACGTATTGGGCGGCATTTTACTTGTAATGGTGTCTATCAGGCTTTCTAAGCTTTCAACGTCTGCTGGCTTCAATGTAGAGCTTGCAGAGATGGCAAAACCAGCTTGGAACAGGTTACGCTGAATATCGTGCAGCATAGGCTGATGTTCGTCAGCAACATGAGCGGCTAGCAAACCAATATGGCTATTAAGTTCGTCCATGTCACCGTAGCTTTGAACTACCAAATCGTCTTTATCAACACGTACGGCTTTGTCGGCATAAATTTGCGTACTGCCTTTATCGCCAGTGCGAGTGTAAATTTTCATAAAAACCTTATTTTCTTAACTCAATTCTTGTATTGCTTTTACACGCTAGCTATTTAATGCGGCAAAACTAGCAACTAGCAAATAGCAACTAGCAAAGCTAGACGCGCCAATGCTGTAGCTGGCGCGAAAAAAGCTACTCGCTAATGTTAGGGCGGTTGTAACGACGCACCTGAACCACAAACCCAAAAAGCGGGTGGTCGAAATAGTGCAGCTGAGTACTGATCACCCGTCGTTGTTCGGCTAAAGGAACTGACACCAATTTGTATTCGGTTGGTGTTGCTTGGTCAGCTGATGCGGTGTTACTTTCTTCACTACTAAAGTAACTTAACGGCACTGGCTGGCGGTAGAACATCTCACCATCTACGTGAAGATACGGCACGCGGTTGATGTATTTAAGGAATACTTTTATTGTACCGTCAATTTCCCAAATAGGTGTTCTAAGTGATGGGTCTAGTGCGTTGTCGTCGCCTTGCTCTACAATTATGGCGGTATCTAGCGCTTTAAACGCTTCATACTTTATCGCTTGTGGGTTCGATAACCGGCGGTCGATATCAGCAAAAATATCTGAAGTGGTGGCTATTTCGGTTAACGAAAACTCGTTGGCGGCTGCGCTGTCTGCAAGAGGGGATGCAGCCTGACTGGTGCCAAGCGAGTTTGCATTACTCTCGTCACTATTTAAATTTGCGGTTGCGTCATAGCCAAATTCTGTCTCAGTGTTGGCAGACGCAACAAGTGCTGTGTGGCTTTCTTGCTCTAGCATGTCGCCATTTAAATCGAACTGCTGCGAATAGTTTTGACCCCCGTAGAGTCGAACATCAAAAGCATTGTTTTTGCCGAACATAACGGGTTGGCGCCAGGTAGCATGAAATAAGCGTTCTAACTGTCGGTTCGAGCGAATTTGGCGCGAGATAGATGATAGCGCTTGTTGCTCACTGGTAAGCAGGTGAGCTTTTGAGGCTAGTGGCCAGTCGTGCCCTTCAACCACTATGGGTAGGCTTGCAGGGGCGGGCATTCTGTTGTCTGGCTTGTTGACCTTCCAAACAATAGCCGGCTTCAGTGCAGACTGAATTACCCCTGTTTTATCTGAAATAGCGCTTGTCATTGCCTCGTTGTTAACGTCGCTCTCTGTCGAGGCTACAACGTTTAGTACAGTGGTAATTTCTGCGCTAAGCCAAGGCTTTGCTTCTTCACAATATTTAAACTTGGGAACAGTAACGGGCGTAGTTTGTTTTACCCCAAAAAACGATGTCCAGTAGCTAGCGATAGTTGTTGCATCTGGTGCGTTACCTGCAACTTCTTCATTTACATAGCCAAGGTTTTCGGTATAACCCGCCGATGAATAAGCCAGGTTACCTTGGTTTGAAGTATACGCGTCGTTTGCTTGGGTATTGGCATTTGCAGCGTGGCCAGTGGTGTTGTTATAGGCACTGCCAGCGTCGTTAGTGTTCGAGCTTGATGGCACATCAGTGTACGAATTTGCGCTTTGCTCGCTTTCTTGCGTTGATAGCGACAAAAAGTCCACATCTTTTGACGGATTATCAAATAGGGTTTCGTTTGGCCATTTTATTGTAGAGGCTTTACCGCAAACGGCTAAGCCCTGTTTTAAATAGCTAATATCGGGTGCAATTACATCGCTGATGATGTCTGCCTGAGCGCGAGGGGCGTTTAAGTTGTCGGCTAGCGAAAACTGCTCTTCTAACTCAGTCAGTGCCACGTTGCGCTTAAACGCAATCACTTCCACATCGAACCACCAGTTATCGTTGGCGTAAGCTGTGGTTGAAATTGTTGTTAAAAATACGGCGCTTATTGATGCGACTAACGGGCACCAGCGAGATAACTTCATGTTATCGCGACTCCTTTGCAAAATCGGCAATAATATCGCTAATAAACGCGATGCGTTCTTTAGCTGTTTCGGTCTTTTTCACCAAACGCAGTTTTTGGCTACCTTCAAATTTGAAAGTATTAGGTTTGGTTTGTACCAAGCTGATAATAAAGCCTGGGTTGACCTTAGTGTTTTCTTTAAACTCTATGGTACCGCCTTGCGCCGACAAGTCTACTTTTAGAATGCCTAACTCTTGGGCTTTTAGTTTAATTTCAGCTACTTCTATCAAATTTTTAGCAGGCTCTGGTAAAAGACCGAAACGGTCAATGCACTCTACCTGGAACTCATCAATATCGTCTTGGTTAGTACAGCTTGCCAAACGTTTGTATAGCGATAGGCGGGTGTTAACGTCGGCAATATAATCTTCAGGTAATAGAGCCGGAATACGCAGTTCTACCTCAGTGTGCCCTGATGTTGCATCGTCTAGTGATGGCTCACGACCATCTTTAAGGGCGTTAACCGCTTTATCGAGCATATCCATATAAAGGCTAAATCCAATGCTGGCGATTTGCCCTGATTGGTCGTCACCTAAAAGCTCACCAGCACCACGAATTTCCAAGTCGTGGGTAGCAAGGGCGAAACCTGCACCTAAATCTTCAAGTTGAGATATGGCTTCTAAGCGCTTCACTGCATCTTTGGTCATGCGCTTTGGATGCGGTGTTAAAAGGTAAGCGTAGGCTTGGTGGTGTGAACGCCCCACGCGGCCGCGAAGCTGGTGAAGCTGTGCTAAGCCGAGGTGGTCGGCCCTATCCATAATAATGGTGTTTGCACTTGGTACGTCGATACCGGTTTCAATGATAGTGGTACATACAAGTACGTTGTAGCGCTGGTGGTAGAAGTCGCTCATTACGCCTTCTAGTTCGCGCTCGCGCATTTGACCGTGCCCCATTGCAATACGTGCTTCGGGAACAATTTCGGCAATCTCTTCCACCGTTCGCGCGATGCTTTCCACTTCATTGTGAAGGAAGTAAACCTGACCACCACGCAATATTTCACGCATGATAGCTTCGCGAATAACGGCTTTATTACGCTGCTGCACAAAGGTTTTTATTGATAAACGACGGGCCGGCGCTGTAGCGATAATAGATAAGTCGCGCATGCCAGATAACGCCATGTTCAGCGTACGAGGAATAGGCGTAGCGGTAAGGGTTAGAATATCTACATCGGCACGTAAAGATTTAAGCTTCTCTTTTTGACGCACACCAAAGCGGTGTTCTTCGTCGATGATCACAAGGCCTAAGTCTTTGTACTTAATATCGCTAGATAGCAACTTATGTGTGCCTACCACGATATCGACCTTACCTTCGCCAATACGCTCCACCACAGACTTTTGCGCTTTACCGCTTACAAATCGGCTCATTACTTCAATTTCAAACGGCCAAGCGGCGAAGCGGTCTTTAAAGTTTTCGTAGTGCTGCTGCGCAAGCAGGGTAGTCGGTACTAATATAGCTACCTGTTTACCTGCATTTGCGGCAAGGAATGCCGCGCGCATGGCCACTTCAGTTTTACCGAAGCCTACGTCGCCACATACCAAACGATCCATGGCCGATGGGCTTCCCATATCGTGCATAACGGCAGCAATGGCTTGGGCTTGGTCTGGCGTTTCTTCAAAGGGGAAGCTGTCTGAAAATGCTTGGTAGTCGTCCCAATTTATATTGTAAGAGAAGCCTGGTTTAGCAGCACGGCGTGCATATACGTCTAGTAATTCCGCGGCAACGTCACGTACTTTTTCAGCGGCTTTTTGCTTGGCCTTTGTCCAAGCGTCAGAACCTAGTGCGCTTACTGGTGCACTGTCTGCATCTCCGCCCGTATAGCGAGAAATTAGATGCAGCGATGCAACAGGCACATAAAGTTTCGACTGCTTGGCGTATTCAATACACAGATATTCAGTGGCAACACCGCCCGCATCTAGCGTTTGCAAGCCTAGGTAACGGCCCACACCGTGGTCTAAATGCACCACAGGTTGGCCTATAGAAAGCTCGGCCAAGTTGCGAATGATGGCACTTTCATCGGTGGCAGAGCGCTTATCGCGTAAACGGCGCTGGCTTACTTTTTGGCCTAATAGCTCTGTTTCCGTAATAAATAGCAGCTCGCCTTCCTGGGTTTGCCAGCGAAAGCTGTTATCAACCATACCCACCGTGATACCAATAGTATCGTGGCTGGCTATGAAGTCGCTGAAGCTATCAACAATCTTGGGTTTTAAGCCTGCTTTGGCAAGCACAGTGATTAAGCCTTCTCGGCGACCTTGGGTTTCAGCACAAAACAGTACTTTAGCCCCGTTGTCAGTAGCCTGATCTACGGTTTTAATAAGTCTTTCAGCAGGTACTTTTTTCTGCGAGTTAATCGCTATGTCATCCAGTTTTTCGCACTGAAGGTTGGTAGAACCTTGTTTTTCTTCAAGTACCTTGCTGGAAAGGGACGCACGAGGCCACTGTTTAATGGCCCCGAATAGCTCGTTAATGGGTAAAAACAGTTCATCTGGTGCCAGTAACGGGCGAGCTAGGTTATAGCGATATTGCTCGTAACGTTCTTGTACGTCAGCCCAAAAGAACTCGCTGGCGTCTTGCACATCACCGTGAAGTAATATCAGGCTTTTCGGGTGAAGGTAATCGAACAAAGTCGCGGTTTGTTTGAAAAATAAAGGCAAGTAATATTCAACACCACTTGGCATGGTGCCTTTGCTCACTTGAGAAAAGACGCTTTCAGAGGCGTTGTTAGCGTCGAATTTTTCTAAAAACTGCTGGCGAAAAAGGGTTATCGCTTCTTTATCAGTTGGGAATTCGCGAGCGGGCAGCAGACGAATTTTATTCACGGCTTCGCCAGATCGCTGGGTTTCTGTATCGAAATAGCGAATAGAGTCGATTTCATCGTCGAATAAATCTATTCGAAACGGCTGGTCGCTACCCATTGGGAATAGGTCGATAATGCTGCCGCGTACCGAGAATTCGCTATGGCTCATTACCTGGCTAACGTGAAGATAGCCAGCTTGCTCTAAGTTGCGCCTAAATTGGTCTCTGTCTAAGTTGTCGCCTTTATTTAGCATCAGTAGGTACTTTGCTAAATAGTCGGTAGGCGCAAGGCGCTGCATTAGCGTGTTAACAGGAACAATAAAAACGCCTTCGACTTGTTGGGTAAAGCGAAACAGAGTTTCTAATCTTTGCGAAACAATATCTTGGTGAGGTGAAAAGGAATCGTATGGCAGCGTTTCCCAGTCTGGAAACAGGGTTATGGGCGTATTTTTTTGATTATCGCTTAAGAAAAATGCGATTTCTTTTTCGAGCTTCATTGCCGATGGCGTATCGGCGGTAATCAATACAATAGGGCCTTTGTATTGGTTTAGCGTTTGGCTTATGCATAGCGCGGCGCTGCTACCTTGCAGTTGGCCCCACTGTTTGTGATCTTGTGATGAGGCTTCTTTTTTAGGCGCAGGTAATGGAAGCGATAATAAAGTGGCTGTCATGACGTCCTGTTTTTTAAGTGCAAGATAAGTTTTACGGCTTATATACTGTTGTTAGGGGCTATTCAGATCCCGCTTTTTTTTCTTTCGCCCGTTTTCTTAATTGCTGTGTTTGAATATGCAAACTGGCGCGAACTAAAAGCTCCTGATCTTGCTCTCGAATGGTATTAAAAATAAAGGCGATATGGTAACTATCTTCAACTTGCTCGCAAGTAATTACTTCACCAAAACAAAAAATTGCTGCGGCTTCGGCATCGAGAAAAAGCTTTAGTTCTGCATATTTACCTACTTCTAGTGGGTCACTCGACTCGATAATAACGCCACCACCACCGAGTTTTACGGTTTTAAATCGGTATTCTGGTTCATCTTGTTGATGCAATACAAAAGACATCATCAGATCAATTTTTCGCGACTGATGATTTAGGTATTCGGCCAAGGTTTCAGCATGATCGCCTAAGTTTCTCAAAGGGCGAATTGCCTGCGCTTCTAACGCCGCCATTTCACTAGCAATGCGAAATGCATAGGGCATCGACTCTTCAAGATTTTCCTCATCAGGCACTTTTTCGTTTTCACCTAAAGGGCGCACGTTTGCATTTATGCTGTGCGCAATAGAAAAATACTCATCGAATTGGGCTTTTTTTTGTTCTAGGCTAAGTTCGCTCACATCATTCCTCTGCCACTATTTCTTGTGCCGCTAGTCACTTATAAGTAGTATACCGGTCACACGTAGTATACCCACTTTACTATTTTGGGGTTAACCCGTCATCTCGTCTTTGGGCTACTTATCTGAATTATTTATTCACTAAGCATAGCTAAATGTAAGGCAGATTACCGTATTACTGAAAAGCAAGGCGCTATGTTTTATCCTCTTTCTGCATTCATTGCTTATCGTTATGCCAAGTCTAACAAAGCAAGCCAAACCAGTTTTGTCTCATTTATAAACCGTTTCTCAGTGGCCGGCATCGCGCTAGGGCTCATGGCGCTTATTATCGTAGTATCCGTAATGAATGGCCTAGAAGGGCAGTTAAAACAGCGCATACTAGGCATAGTTCCCCACATTGAAATTACAAAGACACCCATCGCAACCAACAGCCTTAACAAGACACCCACTCAAAAAGAAGTTGCAAAGACACCCACGTTAAAAGAAGTTGCAGAGACACCCACGTTAAAAACTCAAAAGTCGGAATTTACAGAGACACCCACTCAAAATGCGTCCGCGTTGAAGCCTTTAACTTTAAATGAAGTTAGCATGACACCCATCGAAGGCGTTGTTACGAGTATGGACTACAGAGAAGCTGAAGCCGTAGTGCAATCACGCTCAGATTTGCGCGGCGTGCAGGTTCACGGTGTTCAGCCAGATGTGATGCTTGAGCACACCTTAGTTGCAAATCATATGGAGCAGGGCCGTTTTAGTGACCTCGCTAAAGGTAGTTTCGCCGCCATCATTGGCCGTTCGCTGGCTATAAAGCTTGAAGCGCGAGTGGGCGACAGGTTACGAGTTATGGTGGCAGGAGCCAGTGTTTATACCCCATTTGGAAGAATGCCAAGTCAACGGCTTGTAACTGTAGTGGGTGTCTTCGATATGGGCTCGCAAATGGATGACAAGGTGATGTACATGAACCTTGATGATGTAAATCGCTTAATGAGAGACCCCAAAGGCAGTGAACAATCATTGCGTCTCTTTTTGGATGACGCGTTTAATTACCAGGCGGTGGTTAATCAGTTAACTGATAGGGTGGGTGTCTCTGTAAATAATATAAGAACGTGGCGGGAGCGCCAGGGGCCGCTGTTTGACGCTGTAAAAATGGAAAAGAACATGATGACACTCATGTTGCTACTCATTATCGCTGTAGCTGCATTTAACATAGTGTCTGCACTGGTGATGGTGGTCACCGAAAAGCAAGGCGATATTGCGGTACTTCAAACTCAAGGTATGCTGCCTAGTTCGGTAATGTGGATTTTTATATTGAACGGCTTATTTAATGGCATAAAGGGCGCAGGGATAGGACTTATCTTGGGTGTCTTTATAACCCTTCAGCTTAATAATATCCTGGATGCAATAGGTTCACCCTTAGCACTTGCCGCTGATGGAAGAGGACTGCCTATTGAAATGGACGTAGTGCAAATTGTTAGCATCACCTTACTTTCGTTGTTGTTGTGCGTTTTAGCCAGTGTATATCCTGCGCGCAAAGCGATGAAAATAGCACCGTCTCAAGCCCTTCAAAACGAATAAATAGTTGAATTTACCGTGCAAAAGGCCGTGAAATTCACTATACTCGCGGTCTTTTAAAATTTGCTCAGTGAGACGTCATGAACAAAAATTTTATCACCTCGCAATCGCTTCTACAGGATTCCTTTCGCTTAGCGGCAAAGGTGTATGAAGACGGCTTCCGCCCTGACTTTATTATTGGTATTTGGCGTGGTGGTGCTCCAATTGGTATCGCAGTTCAAGAATTCTTTGAATTTAAAGATACGTCAACCGACCATATCGCGGTACGTACTTCGTCTTACTATGGAATCAATAAACAGTCGAAAGAAATCCGTGTGCACGGGTTACACTACTTGGTTGAAAACGCCAATGCCGATGACAAGTTATTGATTGTTGATGATGTTTTTGACTCAGGTCGCAGTGTCGACGCGCTTATCAAGCAAATTAATAAGCTTATGCGCTTGAACATGCCAAAAGACATTCGAATTGCATGCCCTTGGTATAAGCCTCAAAACAACACTACTGATATCGTGCCAGATTACTATGTAAACGAAAGTGATGAATGGCTAGTGTTCCCTCACGAAATTGCTGGTTTGTCAGAAGAAGAAATTCGCGAAGGAAAAGGTGAGTTGGCTGACGTTATGGACATTTTGTTCCAAAAATAGCGTTCCCACATTTAAAATAGCGATTACGAATCGCTATCGAGTCTGTCTAAACCGCACGTCTGTGCGGTTTTTTTATCTGCTAAATTCGTTGGAAATGAGAGCGTAAACGTAGTACCCACGTTAACCTCGCTATCAACGGCAATAGTGCCGCCCATGGCTTCAACGATAGAAAAAGAAATATAAAGGCCTAACCCTGTACCTTTCCCTGTGGGTTTGGTTGTATAAAACGGCTCGAAAAGTTTTTGAAGGGCGTGTTTTTCTATACCACTACCCGTGTCTTTAACGGTGATAATAGTATGGTTATCTTCTTCAAATGAAGAAATAGTTAGCCTGTCTCCATCTTCCATTGCTTGCGCAGCATTAACGAAGAGGTTTACCAATACTTGATTTAACTTTCCGGTTTTACCTTTAATTAGAGGAACTTCCGTTAAATGCTGTTGTATCTTGATACGGTGCTTTAATTCGCTATTTACCAGCCTTAAGGCATGGGCAATACAGTCATTTACATTAATAGTTTCGTCATCAGGGATGTCGGCATCATGAGAAAATGAGCGAAGGCTGGTGATTATATCAGTGACTCTGTTTAAACCTTCTTCAGATTCTCCACATATATCTGCAATCTCATCACTTAGTGAATCAATCTTGTTACGCGATTGCCACAATATTGCTTCTTGCGCTATTTTCAACCTTTCTTCATCGTTAGCACTTGATGCTAAATTCAGCACTATGTCTTGCATCTGAGATAGGGCAGGCAATACATTTCTTAAAAAGTGAATGTTGCTGTTGATAAACGCTATTGGATTATTTATTTCGTGGGCAACACCTGCGGCCAATAACCCTAAAGATGCCATTTTTTCAGCATCGATAAGGCTTTTTTCTACTTTGGCTTTTTCTTCTTTTAACCTTACGGTTTCCAGCGTCATTAATTTTGCCTGCATTCCCATGGCCATTTGTTCGGTAAAGGTGCGATACCTATTAGCCATATCTACGTATTCTTGGGTGTAATAACCCAGTGCTTGATGACAAAAAACAATGACGGCCTGCTGCTGATGCACCTTAAACGGACAGTAGAGTACCGATGTAACGGGAGTTTCAAATAAGGCTAGATGCTGTTGCCAAGTAGGTTGTTGTTGAATATTAAATAATGCAACGGGTTCACTTTTGACTGCGCGAGAAAGGGTGTCGTCGATTTCCCAAATTGTGTTAAGTAAAGCGTCATGTGTGCTGTTGATACATTTCATTTTGCCTGCACTTTCGTTCTGAAGAACAAAGCATGCTTCGTAATTGTAAAGCCCCTTAAAAACGCTAAACATCTTCTTGTAAAGATCTGCTTCATCCTCAGCGGTAAGCAGTACTCGCGTGCCCTCTAGCAACACATCGCTTTCTTTTTTATGGGCTTCAGCTTGCTGTTTCAAGCGGTAAACAAGGGCTAGGTCTTCTAAGATGTTTTCGTAATCTTTATTCATCGAGAAAATACTACCGCTGATATCATGAGGTTCCCGTGCCTATTCTTTCCGTCTAAAAAGCGCCCTTGTTCACCAAAAGTAAATGGGCCACAAATAGGCAACGAGGCGAACGTCTCTTGTAGAGAGTTCAACATAGCGTTTATTTCATCGCCCACCATTAACCGGCATCCGGCGCAATAGATCATCAATACGCCAACGGGCTTTTTGTTTTCTGGTAGCAGCATGATGGCATTATTGATAACACGCTCTGCGCGGGAGGTGAGGCTAGTAATATTGCCCTCCATTAAAACTAGCTCTTCGCCTTCTTGTACTTCGGAAAAAACATTAAGGGTACCATCCTCATCCACGGAGTCAGGGTGACAAAGAAGATAGTTTATTGCGCCATTTTCAAGCTCGACTGGCTTGCCTAAGGGGGCCGATGAAGTAAGGCCTAATATTTGCCCGCCCTTTAACTGATGTGAAATTAGGCCGTTAGTCGCATTATTGTAAATAGTGCTTGCTCTGTCATTATCGAGTTGTTGAAGTTGTCGCCCTTGAGCTCTGGTAGCTTTAAGTACCGTCTCAGTTGGTTTGTAACCAGAACTATAGCTTAACCCTAAGGGCGTTGAGGGATATAACACTGCTACAGCAATGGTCTGAGACCCCCATGAAGATTTAGTAACGGTACACCAATTCCCTGAAACAGTGTTGTCTGCCATCGACCCCCCAAAGATGGGGACTTTTGTGCCAACAACGCTAGCAAAACCTTCTAGTATACTCTCTTCATCACCAGGCGGCAGAGCACACCAAATGAGTGCTGGGCTTTCATACGGTCTTGCGGCGTTTATCAATGCTTCCTGCAGTGCGTAAGCACCAGCTTTAAATGGACCGCTTTCAAATAGATCTGCGCTGCCAACACCATAGGCGCCGCTATCATCGTCTATACAAAACAGCGCTAGATCACAATTGGCTTTGGCAATATTTTCGTCGCAAAACAAGGCGCCTAAACAAGAACTAGAGATAAAAATAGGTAGCTCTGCACCGCTTATCGTTGTTGCCAATGTCTCTAACGATGCATCCACATTACCGTAACCTATGAGTAATGAAGGTTTAGTATCGGTCAATATACTATTTAATTCTGAAGCTATGCTCGCAGTATCGTTGCACTCTAATGCGATTGTCTGAATATTCATTTGGCTCTACCACTTACTCAACAAGTTAATAATAGATTGAAATCAGCAAAACCTTATTAACTATTAGTTTAATAAATTAAATAAGTGAAGTGAGTTGAGAAGGTGGAGGATTTAATTGTCGAGATAAAACTTATCGTGGAAGGTATATACCCACGTCGGTTGATAGATGACGAGAAGTGTAATAGCCATTCCATTGAGGAGGGCTTCTGGAAACACCAATAACGGGATGAGTAAAATGTAGTTATCGAAAACGATGTCCCATGTGTATGTGCCTTCGATAAAATAGAAAGCGCCTAAGGATAGTGTTTTGAGTGCAATTGACAGCGCGGCCGGAAAGAAAGCGCATACAAAAATATACACAAAAAGTTGACGAGGTATGTGGTGGAAAGACAGCATGTAGAAAAGATAGGTTGTTCCAATTGGTAAAATAGTTCCAAGCAGACCATTAATACCAAAGTTTTCCCACGCGCCGTAACCTATTAGGTTTGCCCCCAAAAGCGCGATAAAAGAAGCAATGATTGCATTTCTAAAGCCTAACATAAGGGTGAGAACAGAAAGGCCTAGAAAATGAACGTCTAAGCCTTCAAAAATCCCTGCTTTAAACAACCAGAGCACAAATAGAGAAGCAGCAGTGCCGAATATAAGGTGTTGCTGCTGTTTGTTGCGAGCGAAGTGACTAAAATCGATGTGCTTAATCGCGCCTAACAAAAATGCGCCATAGAATAGCAATGCCAACAACTGTAATGAACTCACTGTTACTCCTTATTTTGGCGCTGTTTTAATCGCTATCGGCCAACTACTTTTTATATTCAGCCCAAATCGGCGCGTGGTCAGACGGCTTCTCAATGCCTCTTAACTCATAATCAACGCCAGCGTCGTGCAGATGCGAATGCAATGTTTTTGTAGCCAATATCAGGTCGATGCGCAGGCCGCGGTTGTCGTTAAAACCTTTTGAGCGATAGTCGAACCACGAGAACTTGTCATTAGTCTCAGGGTTAAGTGTTCTAAAGCTATCCTCAAAACCCCAGTCGATAAGTGTGTTCAACCACTCACGCTCTTCGGGTAAAAAGCTACACTTGCCTGTTCTCAACCAGCGCTTCTTGTTTTCTTCACCAATACCAATGTCTAAATCTGTATGGGAGATGTTCACATCGCCCATCACAATGACGTTCTCATCCGGCGTGTGGTTCTCGTTCAAATACGTCATTAGATCTTTATAAAACTTGCGCTTGGCAGGGTATTTTGTTTCGTGCTTTTCGTTCTCACCTTGTGGAAAGTAGCCGTTAAGGATAGTTACAGGTTCGCCCGCTTCATCAGTGGTTTTCAAGATGATCATTCTACGCTGGGCATCTTCTTCGTCGGTAGGGAAACCCATAGAAACAGAAAGGGCTTCTTTCTTCGCTAAAAACGCTACGCCATAATGACTTTTCTGCCCATGGAAATAGACGTGGTAGCCCATGGCTTCCACTGCCTCTACTGGAAATTGCTCGTTATGAACCTTAATTTCTTGCAAACCAATAATGTCTGGTTGGTGAGCGTCAATAACCGATTGTAGTTGGTGCAAGCGGGCGCGTATGCCGTTTATATTAAATGAGATTACTTTCATGTTTATGTTTTTGTTGTTTCAAGGTTGCTGTAATTCTATCAGAAACTCAGCAAGCGCTTAACGAAGAACTATTGATATATTAATGCATTCAGACGATTGCCATGATTAAGTTTATTTATAGCTTGGTAGGTTTGAACAACCCGGAGGAAAGTCGCCGGGAGTGGGTGAAACGAATTAACGTACAATTGGTTTATTTTTTGTTGAAGGACGAAGCGTTATCTTATATGGCGCTAAGCTATTTGCCTGTAACAGCCTGAGCTTTGCTATCGTGACCGATAACTTCAGCCTGTGAAATCAGGTAGTTAAACCAAGAGTTAGCGTCTGTCACTGCATCTGCAATAAAGCTTTCATTTTCCAGATCGAGTTCAGGGAGTAGCCTTTCTACTTCTTGTTTGAATGACACCCATGCTTTGGCGCACCCAGCCATCGCTTGGTAATAGTTCGTCGGTATATTGCGTTCCATAGCGTCTAATCTACGAACAATGATATTTGCACCCATTGATGAGCCTAACCATACGTATATTGCTGAAATAGCTTGGCTGGTTGGCGAGTTGCTGTGTTGCGTAGGTAGTGAGTTGGGGTGGGTGTCTTCGTAAGCTTGGTTACTAAGCGATACAGCAGTATTAGAAGCATTCAATGCGTGGGTGTCTTTGGTAAGTGAATCTCTGGTAAGCGCAACAATGTCTTGATTTAGCGCATCTTCAATTGCGCCACTGTTTATCATCGAAGCCACTGATGCAAGGGCAGGAACTTGGAGTTCAGCTTGTTGAACAGCGTTTGCGGCTGTTTGATGGAACTTACTCATGATCTTTAAAATAGCGAGATATGCCTTTTCATCGAACAAATTGTTTTTGTGGTAGATAGAAAATGGGAAGGTGTTTTCCAAAATATCGTGGTTTGCATGGGTGTCTTGCTTAAGAGCAGTGAAAAGATTGCGCATGGTTTTAAGTATCTTGGCGTTGTTGCTTTATAGTCATTATCGGTTTGGTTTTACTTTAGCATGGGTGTCTCTGTAACCGATAGTGAATTGAAGAAAAGCTAGATAATTTTAAATTTACTTGGTTCATTGTCGGTTAAGGTGGGTGTCTTTGTAAGAAAGGTTTCTTTGTAAAAAAGGTTTTGTTGCTTTTGGCATGGGTGTCTTTGTAAGGGAGGTTTTGGTTACTATTACATTGCGCCTTTTGCTGGTGCGGGTATACTTGCCCCAAATTTTGAGATAGGTGAATAAACGTGTTTCCAGAAACAATTGCAGACAAGTTGAGCGATACGGTCATTGAGCAAGCGATGAAGCTAAGTGCTGAAGAGCGACAAGAGCTTGTTGTTAGCTATGTAGCGAAAGCAAAAGAAATATGGATGATACAGGGCAGTGAAGGCTTTGTAATGTTCGAAGGCAGCGAGAGTGTTCAGCTACCCGTATTCCCACATCGCGACTTGGCGCAAAAGTTCGTAGACATAAATGAAATAGAAGGCCAATGCGTAAGTGTTGAGCTGGCTGAATTTACAGAAACTTGGTTGCCTGGACTTACAAAAAATGGTGTGGAACTGGTTATGTTTCCAACAACGAGTGACGTTGAAAACCTAGTGATGACCGCAGAGGATTTAGCTGCCGAGCTAAGCGGCAATTAAACTGGACTAGTAGCAGATGAGTTCGGATGAGACTTTGCTTCCTTTAGCTTCCTCACTTGCCGCTTCAAAAGGCTGGGATGATTTCACGCGCACGCTTATGTTGGCGGGGAAATCTTTGACGCCACTTCCTTTAGATGAGCGCACGCCAGATACAGCAGTTGAAGGATGTGAAAGCCCCGTGTGGTTGTCATATTCTGCGGAACGAGACAGCTTAATGGCATACTCGCCAAGTAAGGTGATACGGGGAGTACTAGCAGTATTACTTGAAAAAGCCAATACCTTGTCCAAAGCGCAGCGCGGTAATTTTGACTTCGAAGGTTACTTGTCCCGCTGCCAGTTGGAGCGATATCTAAGCCAGTCGCGAGGCAACGGAATAAAGTCGGTGATAACAAAGTTGAAGTGCGTATAGGCACCTCCCACGCTCCTCTACTTGCTTTTTGCTTCAATCCACTGGCTCATATATTTACTTGCTGCAAGCGTTTGGTGCCACAACAAGCTTTGCATAAACAACGTATCTCTATGTTTATCCAGACCTTGTTTTAATTCATTGATTCTTTCAATAAGCGGCACTTCTGGCTGCTGCTGTTTAAATTCGTCTAGCAAACTAGCCGTGTGTTTATTGGCTAAATTCCATACTTTCTCATCTTCATATAGCGCTACGGCCCTTTCAACGTAGTCGCGAATAACGGACGAATCAGTAATGTCAGCATCGCATAGAGCGCCAGGCCATTGTGCTGACTGCAAATTTTTAACCTCTTTTTCTGGTTTTACGTTCATACCACTATCTACATCAACGCTATCTTCAGCAATACCTTCCGCGCCAATCCAGGTCGTGATACTAGGCGTGCCGCAGCGCATCGCATCAAGCAATTTTCCTTTTATACCCGCGCCGAATCGTAAGGGTGCAATCAGGGCTTTAGCATTCATCATTACAGACTCAACATCGCTCGCCCAGCCTTTCACTAAAAAGCCTTGTTTCTCGTTGTGAAGCTGCGTTGCTTTCTTAGGTGGGTAAGCGCCGTAAATATGCAATTCAGCATGAGGCAATGCTTTTTTTATAGAAGGCCACAGGTGCTGCTTCAACTGCAACACCGCATCCCAGTTTGGCGCATGGCGAAAGTTACCAATATGAATAAAATGTGAGCGTTGCTCAAAAGAAGGGGTAGAGCTAATAGACGGGCCAACCACAAGAGGATGATACTGAAGTTGCGCTGAAGGTACACCGTAGTGTTCAGTCAATAAGGCCATTTCTTTTTTTGAGATAACTAAGGTCAGATCGCTTCGAATAATCGAAGCAATTTCTCTTTGGGCCAGTTCGGTATGTAAATGCGCTAGGCTTGCGTCGCCATGCTTTTTTACAGCTTCATGTCTTGCGTGGCGAAGGCTATGTAAATCTTCGGTATTAAGCACTCTAAGTGCATTCGGGCAAACTTCTTTTACTCGCCAAGAAAACTGTTCTTCAGTCATGTAGCGGTCAAAAACAACCACGTCTGGTGCAATGTCTGCAATAAGAGCATTAAATGAACTGCAGTTTAGCGCCACAGACTGAACATTTACTCCCATTGTTAAAAGATCGGCTTTGTGCTCGCTATCGGTAGCAGCTGTTAAGAAAGTCACGTTAAAGTTAGCGGCTAAGCAACGCTCAATAATAGAGAGCATGTTCTGCCCCGCTGCTGAGGAATTTGGCTCGGGCCACACATAGCCGACTACAACAACATTTAACATGGTATGGATCACTACTCTTAATTCAAAATGTGCCTGAACTGCACGGTTATTTTGAAGCGAATGCTATCACAAAACTACGCGTGCCATGTGTTAAAGGGGAGTGCCTTAGAAATTCTAATTCTTATAGGTAATTACCCTAAGTTTTTCTTTGAAATAGAATTTTAGATTTGTAAATACAAGCAGTTAGTTATAATACGCGACGTTCCGGCATGTTCTAGGAACTCCGGAGGTGTCTTGTAGTCTTGAGTATTACCAAAATTGGTAATACTCAGGGTTGGAAAAACAACCTATACTTAAAACGTAGCCTCAATTAATAATCACTTTTTTAAGAGTTTTTAACTGCCTGATTATTAAAGAAATCATACTTTTTTACTAGGCGATATTAATTGACCTCTTTAGTTTTAAAGCCTATACCTTAATTAAGTTCACGGCGAATGGAGGTGCCTTGAACACGACAATGACAAAGACTGCATTGAAGAGAGTGCACGAATGAATTTAGATGAAATAGTTTCGAAAGCGGAAGACCTCTTTGTTTTACCAGACTCGGTAACGCGACTCAAAGCTTGTATGGATGATGAGGCTTCAAGCATTGACGATATTGGCGATATCATTGCTTTCGACCCTTCATTGGCTACCCAGTTACTTAGAGTGGCGAACTCAGCGCTTTATCGTTTTCCCAATAAGATTGACACCATAACAAGGGCTATACAGGTTGTGGGAACCCGCTCTACTTACGATTTGGCGCTGGCCTATGGTGTCAGTCAGGCATTTAGCGACGTGGATGGACAAGTGGTCGACCTAGACAAGTTCTGGGAACAAAGCGTGTCCTGCGGGTTACTTGCCAAGTATTTTGCTGATATGCGCAATATCAGGGAGCCAGAAAGACTTTTTGTTTCTGGGCTGCTTCACAACATTGGTGAGTTGGTAACTGTTTCGTTAATGCCTGAGTCGGCAACCCGCTGTCAGGCGTTTAATACGCGTGTGAGCCCTGCAGAGCTCCAATTTGGCGTATTAGGGTTTACTTACGCAGAGCTATCTGCAAGGCTGATTGAAAAGTGGGGTATACCTACCTCAATTTATACGCCTATTGCCAGCATTCACAAGGGCGAAGATGCAGAGACAAATGTAGAAGACAAAATTCTTCAGCTTTCTTACGTACTTGCGTTAGATAATGTAAATCCGGAAATTTACCCAAGCTATCACAACTTGAAGCCTGAGCTTCACGAGGCGTTATCGTTAAATCGTGAAGATTTGGAAGACGCGCTAGATATAACTAACCTGCAATGCATTTCGGTTATTTCCTTGTTTAATCCTAACGCGTTTATGCTTTATTAACGCTAAGCGCCTCTAATCATAGTAAATGCCGTAGCGATTAATCGAAAATTGCTACGGTTTGTCTGCTAATAGCTATGACTTCGTTATCTTTATCCCAAATCGTCGCTTCCGTGTGACCGTAACCGTCAGCGGCTTGTCTTGTATGGGCCTTGTAGCCGAACCAATCTGTAGGGCTTACCGGCTTGTGCGGATGGATAAATTCTAAATTCCAGCTTACCGTACTAGCTGGTGCTGGCAATTTCATCATTTGCAAAAGCGTAGGTGGCCAAGCATCAATCATGGTAATGATATGCGCATCAGTTATTGCTTCAGGAGCTTGTTTAAAACGCATGAAGCCGTGGTAGTGACTGGTTTTTCTTCGCGTAAAGGGAATACCACCATCTTCAATGGCTAAGTCAAAGTAACGTAAAAACTTTGGCGTAACTTTAGGTATTTGTGGGATAAATTTCGCCTTGTTAGGCAAAGGCATATCGTGTTTTTCGGTATTCTCTACCTTAATGCCAGATTCTCTAGCAACCCCGAAACACGCTTGGGAGAAAACGCAGCTTTTGCCGTCTTGAATGGCATGCGCAGTATATTGGGAGACATTTTTTCCCGTTCTCAATAGAGTAACTTCTATAGAAAAAGGGGCTTCGAGCGATAGAGGACCAACAAAATTAGTGGTAAAAGAACGTAACACGCGATTATCAGTTACTTGTTGCTTCACAGCCGTATATAGCATGCCGGCAGAAATGCCACCAAACGCCGTTCGTCCTTGCCCCCAAGTTTTCGGAATAATTAGCCCGTCAACTTTCCAGGTGTTTTCGGATGTTTGTGATAGTTGGGGAATATTGAGCAATTCATCTACTGTCATATTGGCTTGTCTGGTCTGATGAGTTAAGTGGGTTTCATCGTACATTAAGCGCTGTGGAACGAAAAGCCTGAGTTAGAAATTTTCGTTATGTTTACAAATAAGTAACAATTAGTTGTTTATTTTTTTACCAAGTGCGTAGACTGGGGTATTGTCACTTAAAAGGACTGTTATGGCCCATACGCACGTTGAAGGTATTCCGGCTAACGAAGCTGGAGCATCTAGAAGTTACCGCAATTACGTTCTGTTCATATTGACCTTGGTGTATGCCTTTAACTTTATAGACAGGCAAATTATTGGAATATTATCGCCGTTTATTAAAGCCGACTTGGGGTTAGATGACGCCCAGTTGGGGTGGCTCAAAGGCATTTATTTCGCACTGCTTTATACCGTGATGGGTATTCCAATAGCGTGGCTTGCAGACCGTTACAGCCGCGTAAATATCATTGCAATATCCCTTACGCTGTGGAGTGGTTTTACTGCGGCATCAGGCTTGGCAGCCAATTATATGCAACTCGCTATTGCTCGTATTGGGGTAGGTATTGGTGAAGCTGGGGGCAGTCCACCCTCGCACAGTATCATTTCTGACCTATTCCCTAAAGAAAAGCGCGCTGGAGCGCTGGCCATCTACTCCTTAGGCATTCCGTTTGGTGTAATGCTCGCGTTTTTTGCCTCAGCATTTTTCTTACAAGGCGGCTCTGCCGACTGGCGTACGGTAATGTATAGCGTTGGTATACCTGGAGTGTTACTGGCTATTTTATTGAAGTTGACGGTAAAAGAGCCCGCTAGGACAGTTTCTGCGCCAAGTGCAGATGACGCTAATAAGCCGAGTGTTAAATCGTCATTGAAAATGCTGCTAAAAATACCTACCTGGTGGGGGATGGCCTTAGGTATTTCATTTGGTTCTTTCGGTAACTATGCAATCTCGACATGGGTCATTGATTATTATGTGCGAGCTTTTTCAGGGCTAGATATTACACAGCTTCTTATTGTATTTGGCATCATCAACGGAACCGCATATGCATTGGGCGTCTGGTTAGGTGGCTATATTGCTGACAGATGGGGTAAGCACAACAAAAAAGCTTATGCATTGATACCCGCCATTGCGCTGATTATTGGTGTTCCTGCCTTCTATGCATCGTTACAAGTTCAAGATCTGTGGCTATCAGTGGGGCTTATGGCGTTGCTGTTGTTTACTAGTGGCTCTTACTTAGGGCCAAGTTTTGCGATGGCACAAACCCTTGCTCCAATAAACGTAAGGGCTATGTCGACGGCACTTTTCTTCTTTGTTTTAAATATCATTGCGTTAGGTGGTGGGCCCACGCTTACCGGTATTATTAGCCAAGCGCTTGTACCTTCATTAGGGGAGACAGAGGCATTAAGGCAGGCACTTATTTACTTGGTAGTTCCTTACGGCATTTCGATTGCTGTGTTCTTATGGACAAGTACTAAGATAGTAAAGGATTGGGAAATGGCAGAATCTAGGGGCTTGTAGTATTATCGACCTTTCATGGTAAGGGGCTGATTATAGGCCCCTTTATTGTTTGAATGTGAAGGAGTGTATAGGTGTCCTCGTCAGAGTTGAGTTTTCATTTTGCCCATGCGAACGGGTTTCCTGCAGGAAGCTATAACGCAATGTTTTCGGCGTTACCCAGCCACTTCAACCGTTTGCACGTTGAACGATTCGGGCACGACCCTCAGCTTCCTGTAAATGGTAACTGGCGCAATCAAGTTCAAGAGCTAATCAAACACATTAGAAAAGAAAATAAAGACCCTCGTGGTGTGTATGGTGTAGGGCATTCGTTTGGAGCCGTTATCACCTACATGGCGGCGTGTGAGGCGCCTGAGCTATTTAGGGGCGTTATTTTATTTGACCCGCCGCTGGTGGTTGGCCCTCTGAGTTACTTTTTTAAATTTGCTAAATATACGCCTTTAATCAATAAACTAACGCCAGCAAAACTTGCTCAAACGCGTAATACGCGTTGGCCAAGCAATACCGATATGGTTGCGTACTTTCATGGAAAAGCGTTGTTTAGAGATATGGATAAACGATGTGTGCGTGACTACGTGCAGTCTGTAACAGAGACTAAGTCAGACAATATTTCACTTACATTTCGGGCTGATGTGGAAGCTGATTTATTCCGCAATGTGCCTCATAACCTCGGGAAATACAAAGGAAAGCTAAAGTGTCCTGCAGTATTAGCAACAGGTAGCAAGAGTAACGTTTGTAAGCCTGAGATGTACTCGCGACTTATGAAGCACAATGCGATTGAACATGCTGTATTAGAAGGTGGTCACATGTTCCCGTTAGAGCACCCCGAGAAAGTGGCAAGCTTTATTGAGCAAACCCTTAAACGTTGGAACTCTAAGGCTGAATGAGCTGGTGACTTTACGTAATGAACTACTGAGGTAGTGGGCTTGCTTGGCACGATATTTTAAGGCTAGCTGGCTTGGCTGAGATTGATTTTGGCGCCTAACGCCAAAATCAATCGCGCAGTCTTTTATACGTTTATTAATTTTGTTTAGGCGCTCAACCCACCCACTGGCTGCCCAAGCATTTCACGCGTTACAAGTACCACGCCTTTTTCTGATACTCGAAAGCCTCGTGCTTTGTCCTGTTCGTGGTCATAACCTATGGTCGTCCCTTCCGGTACTACGCAGCCGCGGTCAATTATGACCTTTTTCAACTTACAATGGCGTTTAATTTCAACGTCTGGAAGGATGACAGCATCTTCAATGAGTCCGTATGAATGCACTCTTACGTTAGAAAAACAAATGGAAGAACGAAGGGTTGAACCAGAAATGATACAGCCACCAGAAACTACAGAATTTATGGCTTCACCTCGTCTATCGTGGTCTTCCCATACAAATTTGGCAGGTGGCAATTGTTCTTGGTAAGTCCAAATAGGCCATTTCCTATCGTATAAATTGAGTTGAGGTACAGGTGCAACCATTTCCATGTTGGCTTCCCAGAACGAATCGATTGTACCTACGTCACGCCAGTAAGCGTTGTCTCCGCCACTTTGTTCAAATGGATAGGCATATACGGGGTGATCAGCGATAATCGATGGAATAATGTCTTTCCCAAAATCACGCTGAGAACCCATATTTTCAGAGTCTACTCGCAGTTGTTCAAACAAGAAATCGGTGTCGAATACATAGTTGCCCATAGAGGCTAAGCAGCGGGTAGGGTCGTTCGGAAGCGGAGTAGGGTTGGCAGGTTTTTCTTCAAAACCATTAATACGGTAGTTTTCATCTACAGACATTACACCAAAAGCACCTGCAGCTTCCTCTAAAGGTACTGACATACAGGAGACCGTCATTTTCGCTCCTGACTCCTTGTGCTTCGCAAGCATGTCACCGTAGTCCATCCGATAGATATGGTCTCCTGACAAGATCATAACGTATTTAGGCAGCTCATCACGGATGATGTCAATATTTTGGAATACAGCATCGGCGGTGCCTTCATACCAATTATCGGAGAAACGCTGAGACGCAGGAAGAATCTCAACTGATTCGCCGAGCTCCTTTTTAAAGTGCCCCCAACCTCTGACAAGGTGGCGAATCAAAGAGTGAGATTTGTACTGAGTAACTACGCCTATTCTCCGAATGCCGGAGTTAACACAATTTGATAAGGGAAAATCGATTATCCTAAATTTACCGCCGAAATAAAGCGCCGGTTTGGCTCGCCAAGTTGTGAGCTCGTGTAGTCTTGAACCTTTGCCCCCTGCTAGAATTAGCGCATATGTATCGCGGGTAAGGTTACTGATGTAACGAGAACTTTGATCTGCCATTTTCTAAAAACTCCTGTAAAAAAGCGATAACTTTGTATCAATAGAAATATAAAGAGAAAACGAGGTGTTGCGATTTGCTGCGCTATCCGTGAGCCGCCAATTGAACAGGCTTAGCTGATAACCTAAACCCATATTACACAAGATAATTTATAATAACAGCGTGATTTCATTGCTTTGTGATGAAATGGTTAAATTTTTAAAATTTATGTTGTTTTGCGTTTTTTAGCAAGACACCCACTCATAAAACGAATATCTATAAATGATAGTCGAGGCGTTGTTTTAGCAAGACACCCACTCATAAAATGAATATCTATAAATGATAGTCGAGGCACTCACTATAGGTATAGAGAGACATCCATTTCACCCGTTGAACGACAGACTTTCAGTTTTATCTTCATATTTATGAAGACACCCAGCTAGACAAGCAGCTGGGCAACCACGCTACTTAAGTTACTAAATCATTGAAATGGTTTTAATTTCGTCAAAAATGAATGGATGGGTGTCAATCTAACGTTAACTCCGGAAAAGCGCTAACTACAACAATAAGTGACAATTGTTAATAAAGTGTTATATTTTGGTGGTTGATTATTTTATGGAGTCTTAGATGGGAGCACTAAAGAAACTTTTAGTTGTGGCTGGCGTAATAATTTTATTGTTTGTCGTTACGAGCTTTTTTATTCCAAATGAGTATAGCGTGGAAAGAAGAGTCAATATCAATGCTGAGCCTTCTGAGATATATCCTTATGTTGTTGACCTAAAAGAGTGGCAAAAGTGGGGAGTCTGGTTCAAACGCGATCCAAACATGAAACTCGATTATTTTGGACCTGATAGGGCGATTGGGATGCGTTCGGAATGGGTAAGTGAGACGGAAGGAAATGGTGAAATGGAAATCACGCAACTAGAACACAACAAACGAGTTCTCTATCGGCTGTATTTCCCCGACTTTGACATGGGCTCTTCAGGTGTGGTTGAAATTGAACCTATGGGTCAGGGCTCTATAGTAACCTGGAGGGATGAAGGGGCCGTAGACAATAATCCAATCAACAAATATTTTGCATTAATGGCAGATGGTATGGTTGGTCCGGATTTTGAGACGGGACTTGAAAACCTAAAGGTACTGGTTGAAAACAACGGTTAGAATGCGCAACCTTTTGATCTGAAAACATATAGATGCCGTACACACCGAATCGTTTACGGTACGTGCTATCGACCATGAAAGAAAAAAAACTCCTCATTGCTGGCCTTTCGCTTAATAAGCTTGCCGACCTGTTGATATCAGCAAAGACAACTTTAACGGCAGTTTTGCTGAGCGTTGGTGCTCCAGTTTGGATGGTGGGATGGTTGGTACCTATCAGAGAGTCGGGAGCACTGCTTCCTCAAGTACTCATTAGTATTTATCTTCGAAAACATTCGCAGCGGCATATCGTTTGGCGCATCGGCATGGCAATACAAGCATTTGCTGTAGTTGGTATGCTGTTTTCGGTAATTTTCTTTTCTAGTTTTACAGCAGGCGCTTTACTACTAATTTCTCTTATATTTCTAAGTTTAGGCCGTTCTGCGTGTTCATTAACTGTTAAAGATATGGAGGCCGATGTAGCAGAAAAAGGAGAGCGCGGAAACCTTATAGGGGTTGCATCAACTATATCTGGGGTAGTCACACTCCTAATTTCAATACCCTTGGTCGTTATAGATGATAACCTTTCTTCGAACGTACTTTTGCTAATCTTAAGTGGAAGTTTGCTTTCTTTTGTTTTGACCTTGGTATGCGTATGGCCTATCAAGACAAGTGTAGACACCGGCAGCGACGAGCAAAAAGCATTTAGTATTAACTTTGACTCTACTATTTATAAATTTATTTTTGTAAGAGGGCTTTTTGTGCATTCGGCGCTTGTTGCTCCCTATTTTATGATTGAAAAAAGTAGTGACGCCCAAGAGTTACTGCCAATCTATATAGGTGCTGAGGCTTTGGCTGCGCTTTTATCTTCGGTCGTTTGGGGCAAGCTTGCTGATAAAAGTGCGAAATTAACGCTGCGACTATCAGGTGTGCTCGCGTTGTGTGCGTGTGGAGGGCTCCTTTACTGGCAATCAGCCTCAATCGCCACATCGGCTTTTTTATTCTTTTTGCTTTCAATAGCCCATACGGGTGTACGAACAGGAAGAAAGACATATAGCTTAGACGTTAAAGAGGGGCATGAGCGTACTGAATTAGTTGGTTTTTCTAACACTGCGATAGGAGTAATCTTGTTAGCATTTGGAGCTTTATACGCTGCGCTAACACCTTTTTTACCGTTTTCTGTAGTGTACATCATGGCAGGAATACTTATGTTCGCAGTTGTTATGACTGTAATTCTACCTTCTGAGAAATAAAGCTACAATCAAAGCAAAGCGATGCGGATTTCTGTTTGGCCATTCGCTTCCTATTGGTGTGCTTTTTGAATTTTTGCATGGATACTTTGTCTCCAGCAGCAAAAGAAAAAGTGTTCTCGAAATCATTGATAATCTTGATCCATTGAGCTTTTCCGAGGCCAATGTAATTTGCCTTGTCACAATTTTCTTGCTTAGAAGCTTGTGCACTGCCATCAAGAAGTAACGTTATAGAGTTATTAAGAAGTTCACAATAGTCGTTTAGAGTGAGATTTAAGCAGCGGTGGCCGTTATTTACCCTATGAGTTTTAAACTGTATTAACCCTTTCACAGGTTTATTATTCAATGCGCTTGAAGCCAGCCTAGTATACATACTTGTATACAATGAGTTTTTTAAATTCGTAGCTGCTCTTGCTCGAATAGGGTTTAAATCAACATAGGCCATACAGGAAAGTAGTGCCTTCTCAGTTAATAATGCCTGTGAACGAAATCGGCCTTCCCAGAACCTACCAGTACACTTATCTTCTTCATTGGCTTTCCTCGCGATAAACTCATTCAAGTTTCTCATAAACCAACTAATATCAAAAAGACGCTTTCTATAAACTTCAGCCGTAGCTTTGACTGTATCTAATTCACTTTCGCTAAGTAACTCGCCCTTCAAATATTTTTTTGTGAGTAGGGTACCTTTGTGCATTTTATGCCACTGCTTTAAGACAGTGTCTACTGGCCAGGCGAGGGCAACACTTTTATTTACGGATAAAACGACATGAACATGGTTGCTCATGACCGCATAAGCACAAATATCTATGGAAAAAATTTTACTTAAGAATAAGAGCCTTTTCTCTACCCATGACTTTCTATGTTCGTAACTAGTATCGGTGCTTCGGTCGTATCCACATAGATAACTTCGTCTTACGCAGCGAGATATGCAGTGATAATAAGGCGTGTCTTGAAGGCTAATTAGGGATTTTCTGCTTTGCGCCATTTTTCATCCAGCATGGTCATATTACTTGAACAAACCTTACCATTTGAGGTATAGCTCTGTGACCTGAACTAAAGCGCGGTTTTCACCCCTGCGTGACAACCATGGGGAGAGAGCTTACAGAGACATCCATCCTAGAGGAGTTGAAACCTAAAGAAAGTTTGTAGAGACACCCACCAAAATAATTCCCCTTATACTTAGGGTGGGTGTCTCCATTAGAGATTTCTAAAGGCATGAACATGAGTTCATAGGCCCGTTATGAAAGACTATTTTGCTAAAAGTGCATTGGCTGATTTAGACACAGGAGAGCGACCTAAAATGTCGGAAATATACGACGAAGCTACAAGCAGCTTATTCATGTTGACTCCCGTGGAAATATCCATACCGTTTAACATATACAGGACATCTTCAGTTGCGACGTTACCGCTGGCTCCTTTTGCATAAGGGCAGCCTCCTAGGCCTGCAACAGCCGAATCGATGGTTGAAACTCCATATCCTAGCGCCGTGTACAAATTAACTAGTGCCTGTCCATAGGTATCATGAAAGTGGGCGGCAACCTTGCCAACACTAATCTCTTTTAGTACTTCATCAAGCAACATGCTGGTAGCTTTTGGTGTGCCCACTCCAATGGTATCGCCTAGTGAAACTTCGTAACATCCCATGTTAATCAGTTCCTTGCTTACCTGTGTAACGGCATTCGGAGAAATATGACCTTCATAGGGGCAGCCCATTACACACGAAACATAGCCTCTCACTTTTATATTATTGTGGTTGGCTAGTTCAAACACGTCTTCGAAACGCTTTAAGCTTTCGCTGATTGAGCAGTTTATATTCTTCTGTGAAAAAGACTCAGAGGCTGCACCAAACACAGCAACCTCTTTCACTCCTGACTCTATGGCCGCTTCCAATCCCTTGAGGTTAGGAGTCAACGCTGAATATCGAATACCAGCATCGGTTTCTAGCGCCTTAATAACCTCATCTGAATTTGCCATTTGAGGCACCCATTTGGGCGACACAAAGCTACCAGCCTCAATGCGGTTGAGACCGGTTTCGGAGAGAAGCTTTATGAGCTCTCCCTTTTGTTTTGCGCTCAAGGCCTGCTTTTCATTTTGAAGGCCATCTCGGGGGCCCACTTCAACAATGCTTACTTCTTTAGGAAACGTCACACTAAACCTCGGCAGCTTCTTTGGTCGAAAACGCTAATAGTGTGGCCCCGCCATCAACTAATTCACCTGGGTTGAAGTAGAACTCTTCTACTGAGCCGTCGTGTGGGGCAATGATGCTGTGCTCCATCTTCATCGCTTCCATGATTAAGATTGGATCACCTTTCTTAACCTGCTGACCTTTCTCAACCAAATGCGCAACTATTGTTCCATTCATAGGGGCACTGAAATTGGCATCATCACCATCGCTGTTATCATCACCTAACGAGGCTAGAACTACACTAAACTTAGCATGGGTGTCTTTGTTAAAAAGAGTAAACACTCCATCATTGTCTGAAAACGAAAACGTTGATTTGTATCCATTAATTGTCGCTTCCAATGTGTTGTTTATGATTTTGCCACTTACTTTGAAGCTTTTGTTATCTACCGTTAGCTCCCAAGCAGGCTCATTTCCATATTGTAAATGTTTCACCTCAACACCAATCTCTTCTTGGTCGCAAAGCAACGTTAAAGTTTCTTGGTGAATTCCGTTAGACCGCCACGCACCTGCAGTAGACCATACCGATGGGGTTTTATTGTTTAATGCAACTTTTCTGGTTAAAAGCGAAAGTAATGCCATTGTTGGGGTGTTGGCATGGGTGTCTTTGCTAGCACTAGCTACAGGAGCAAACAAGGAATCATTATGTTTCTCCACAAATGTGGTTGTAAGCTCAGCAGCAACGAATGCAGGGTGGGAGGCGACACGCTTGAGGAAGTCAATATTCGTACTTACACCGTCTATATAGTAATCACCTAGCGCACTAATAAGTCGCTTAAGCGCTATCTCTCGGTTTTCTCCCCAAACTACAAGCTTGGCAATCATAGGGTCGTAAAATACGCTTACCTCATCACCTTCAACAACACCAGTATCAACGCGAACTACGTTATTTTCTTTTGGTGTACGCAACAAGCAAAGAGTGCCGGTAGAGGGGAGAAACTCGTTGCCTGGATCTTCAGCATAAATGCGCGCTTCGAATGCGTGTCCTGTTAACGTAAGTTCATTTTGTTGCTTAGGAAGTGGCTTGCCTTCGGCAATAGTTAACTGCCAGTGAACCAAGTCTTCTCGGGTAATCATTTCTGTCACAGGGTGCTCTACTTGCAAGCGCGTATTCATTTCCATGAAGTAAAATGAATCGTCTTCGTCAAGTAAAAATTCAACCGTTCCAGCACCTACGTAGTTAATGGCTTTTGCCGCAAGAATCGCCGCTTCGCCCATTTTCTCTCTCACTGACTGAGACATATTGGGGGCAGGGGCTTCTTCAATAATCTTTTGGTGTCGGCGTTGAACTGAACAATCACGTTCAAAAAGGTATACGCCGTCGCCATGGGGGTCACAGAAAACTTGTATTTCAACATGACGAGGACGAGTTAGGTATTTTTCAACCAGCATGTGGTCGTCACCAAAGCTGGCCATAGATTCACGTTTAGCGGCGTTTAAAGCTTGAGAAAATTCTTTTTCGCTCCAAACTTGGCGCATACCTTTACCGCCACCGCCAGCCGCGGCTTTTAACAGAACTGGATAGCCCATTTCATCGGCCGCAGCTTTTAATACAGCTTCACTCTGTTCGTCACCGTGATAGCCCGGTACTAACGGCACGCCTGCTTTTTCCATAATGCTTTTTGCAGCAGATTTAGAGCCCATAGCCTCTATTGCTGATGCAGGTGGGCCTACAAAGATAATATTGTTTTCTGCACACAGATTGGCAAATTCAGCGTTTTCAGATAGAAAGCCATAGCCTGGGTGAATTGCATCTACACCTAGTTCTTTCGATTTCTCAATAATGAGATCACCACGTAAATAGCTTTCTTTTGACGGAGATGGCCCTAGATAGACAGCTTCATCAGCCATTTGTACATGAAGGGCATTTTTGTCGGCGTCAGAGTAGACGGCTACTGTTTTTATACCTTGAGCGTTGGCTGTCTTTATAACGCGGCATGCTATTTCACCACGGTTTGCAATTAGTAATTTATTTATCATTCTTAACCTCCACCCATGACGCATTGCGCTTTTCTAAAAAGGCTGACAGACCTTCTTGACCTTCTTCAGATGTCCTAACTTGTGCGATAAGTTTGCTCGTCTTTGAGAGAAGGGCATCGTTAATCTCTTGCGTAGACACCCACTGCACTAAGTCTTTTGCTTTAGCTACTGCCTTGGGGCCGTTTTTCAGTATGTTTGATACAATGTCATCTATTGTGCTATCTAGCTCGTCTTCAGTTACTGATTCGCTCAATAGCCCTAGTCGTCGTGCTCTGCGCGCAGAGAATACCTCAGCGGTTTGAAAGTAGCGTCTACACACACGAGCGCCCATCGCTTCAACAACGTAAGGGCTGATAGTTGCTGGAATGAGGCCTATTTTAACTTCGCTCAAGCAAAATTTACTGAGCTTACTGCCAATAGCAATATCGCAACATGCAATTAGACCAACTGCGCCTCCAAAGGCTGCGCCTTGAACTCGCGCTATTGTTGGCTTAGGCATTTTATAAAGCGTCTGCAGCATAGTTGCTAATGCAAGTGCATCACTTTCATTTTGCGCTTCGGTATAACTGGCCATTTTTTTCATCCAGTTAAGATCGGCCCCTGCACTGAAACTTTTGCCTTCCGCTCGTAAAATAAGCGCGCGAACGTTTGCGTCTTCACCCGCTTTTTTAAAAACGCGAGTAAGCTCGTTTATCATTTCGTCGTCAAAGGCATTATGTTTTTCAGCTCTGTTTAAAGTAACAGTGGCAATGTTTCTTTCATCTACGCTGTAAATCACGGATTGTTCCATTACCTGTACTCCTACATTCTAAATATGCCAAATTGGGTGTCTTCGATAGGCTTGTTTAGCGTCGCTGAAAGCGATAGACCTAGCACTAATCGTGTATCTGCCGGGTCAATAACCCCATCGTCCCAGAGTCTTGCAGATGCATAGTATGGGTGTCCTTGCTTTTCGTACGTATCGATAACAGGTTGTTTAAATGCCTTTTCTTCTTCTTCCGACCATGACTCGCCTGAGCGCTCTTTTTGGTCGCGCTTAACCTGAGCGAGAACGCCAGCAGCTTGTTCACCGCCCATTACAGAGATTCGAGCGTTTGGCCACATGAAAAGGAAGCGTGGGTCATAGGCTCTGCCGCACATACCGTAGTTACCTGCACCGAAACTTCCGCCGATAAGCACTGTAAGCTTTGGCACATTCGCACATGCAACGGCGGTTACCATTTTTGCGCCGTGTTTTGCGATCCCGCCGTGCTCGTATTGCTTACCGACCATAAAGCCGGTGATGTTCTGCAAAAATACCAGGGGGATTTTTCGCATGGCGCATAGTTCGACAAAATGAGCACCTTTAAGCGCGCTTTCACCAAAAAGTATGCCGTTGTTAGCCACAATGCCTACAGGGAAACCGAAAATGCGCGCAAAACCACAAACCAAGGTTGTGCCGTAAAGCGGTTTGAACTCATCAAAGTCTGAGTCATCCACAACACGCGCAATGATTTCTCTTACATCGTATGTCTGACGACTATCTGCAGGCACAATGCCGTATATCTCTTTTGTGTCGTAGCGCGGTGGTTTTACCTCGGCCACATCTAGGCATTCTGGCTTCTTTCTGTTTAGTCTGGAGACAGCATTACGCGCTAATGAGAGTGCGTGGTGGTCGTTGTTGGCGAGATGGTCGGCAACGCCCGAAATTCGAGTATGAACGTCACCACCGCCAAGCTCTTCTGCGGTAACTACTTCCCCAGTTGCAGCTTTAACAAGAGGTGGTCCTCCTAAGAAGATAGTCGCCTGCTCTTTAACGATAATACTTTCATCAGCCATAGCTGGAACATAAGCTCCGCCCGCCGTGCACGACCCCATTACTACTGCAATTTGAGGAATATTCTTGGCAGACATATTAGCCTGGTTGAAGAATATACGGCCAAAGTGCTCCCTGTCAGGGAATACATCATCTTGGCGCGGCAAGTTAGCGCCACCTGAATCTACAAGATAGATACACGGAAGGTTATTTTGCTCCGCGATAGTTTGTGCTCTAAGATGTTTTTTAACGGTGAGAGGGTAATACGTACCGCCTTTAACGGTGGCATCGTTTGCAACAATCATACATTCGATACCAGCAACAATTCCTATGCCCGCAACAACTCCTGCACAGGGAACATAGTCGTCGTAAACTTCCCAAGCAGCCAATTGACCTATTTCAAGGAATGAAGTGTCTGGATCGATAAGTGCGTTTATGCGGTCACGTGGTAGAAGCTTCCCTCGCGAGACGTGGCGCTGCGCTGCTTTTTCGCCGCCACCCTGGCAAATTTGTTCTATTTTCTCGACAAGATCATTTACCTGAGCCTGCATATGTTCGGCGTTTGCGATAAATGTTTCAGACTTCGTATTTATACTTGAGCGAAGAACGGGCATAACCCCTCCTTTTATTGGGTATTCGCGACAACATCGCGATAACCACTAGTTAGCAAGATGGTTAGCATGACACCCATACTAGACGCTTTTGCTGCGGTGGGTGTCTTTGCAATTCTAATAAAGTTCAGCTTTTCTAAATCTCTTTATGTAGAGTAGGGTGGGTGTCTTGCTAAATTCTATGAAATAAGGAACGTCAAATTTTTCCTTGTTTCAAACAAATTATTTTCCACCCTAAACTCCGTATCATTTAGATTCGTTAAATAGCTCGCGACCTATAAGCATTCGGCGAATTTCGGACGTTCCCGCGCCAATTTCATAAAGCTTGGCATCACGTAGTAGGCGACCAGTAGGGTATTCGTTTATGTAGCCATTTCCACCAAGTAGCTGAATGGCATCCAATGCCATTTTAGTTGCTAACTCGGCTGAGTAGAGAATAGCGCCAGCTGCATCTTTACGTGTTGTTTCACCGCGATCGCAGGATTGTGCAACGGTATAAACATAGGCGCGTGCAGCATTCATTTGTGTATACATATCAGCAACTTTGCCTTGTATTAGCTGAAATTGACCAATCGATTGACCAAATTGCTGACGGTCATGAATGTAAGGAACTACGATATCCATGCACGACTGCATAATGCCTAGCGGGCCACCTGATAAAACAAGACGCTCGTAATCTAGGCCGCTCATGAGTACGCGAACGCCTTCACCTTCTTTGCCGAGAATATTTTCAGCGGGTACTTCGCAATCTTCGAACACTAGCTCACAAGTGTTAGACGAGCGCATGCCGAGTTTGTCGAGTTTTTGCGCGCGGCTAAAGCCTGGAAAATCACGCTCCACAATGAATGCTGTGATACCTTTCGGGCCGGCGTCAGGGTCAGTTTTTGCATAAATAACAAAGGTGTGTGCATCAGGACCGTTCGTAATCCACATTTTATTGCCGTTGAGAATGTACTTGTCGCCGCGCTTTTCGGCTTTCAATTTCATGCTAACAACGTCAGAGCCTGCATTAGGTTCACTCATTGCAAGTGCACCAATGTGTTCACCGCTTACTAATTTCGGCAAATACTTTTCACGTTGAGCGTCGTTACCATTTTTGAAGATTTGATTTACGCAAAGGTTTGAGTGAGCGCCATAGCTCAAGCCAATCCCACCTGATGCTCGGCTAACTTCTTCCATCGCAATAGTGTGGGCGAGATAGCCCATATCAGAGCCACCGTACTGCTCTGATACGGTCACACCAAGTAGACCCATATCACCGAGCTTAGTCCACAATTGATTTGGGAATTGGTTGTCTGCGTCTGCTTGTTCAGCAAGAGGAGCAATCTCATTTTGTGCAAATTGATAGACCTGGTCACGCAACATCTCGATGTCTTCGCCAAGTCCAAAATTTAAAGTAGGGTAGGAGGTGTTCATGCGATATTTCCTCGTTTTAATTCTGCGAGTTCTTCACGGCAACGTGCTTCAACATCATCCAGCTCTGTCATTAACATCTGAATATCTTCTAATTGTTGTTTAAGCACCGCTCTTTTTCGCTCAGTCATTTCAAGCATGGCTTCTAACTGAATGGCTGAGTTGGGGTTAGTGTCGTACATGTCGAATAGTGTCTTGACTTCAGCAAGGGAAAAACCCAAGCGCTTTCCGCGTAAGATAAGCTTTAAGCGCACTCTATCTTTATTTAAATAAACGCGATTTTGCCCGGTTCTTGACGGTGACATTAGCCCCTGCTCTTCGTAAAAACGAATTGAGCGAGGAGTAATGTCAAACTCGCGCGCGAGTTCGCCTATTGCATATGTTGTTTCGTCATCGTACTTGCTCATTACATGTACCTTGTTTTTAGCGCTGTTTAACACCCTTGTTCTTAGCGTGGGTGTCTCTGTAATTAATTTTGCTGTACAGGGTGGGTGTCTTTGCAATTACACTATTGTTTTTAAGCAGCGTATTTTTATACCGCCATATTAAAACGTAGTGTTTGGTTGACACTCACTTGGTACAGGTTTACGTTAACGTTAATTACATTTTACGTTAAGGTAAAGTAACATTTTGCTAACGTCAATTTTTCATGGTGAAGGCAAGACGTTGTAGCTGTTAGGGGTGTTTACTTTTGTATACATCTACGTAGCTTTATTCACTTAACTCTATAATTTTAATGAATTTTAAGGGCACGGTTATGAGTAACGAATCAGTAGTTATTGTCGCGGCTAAGCGCACACCAATGGGTGGTTTCAACGGTAATTTGTCTTCGCTTGCTGCGACCAAACTTGGAGAAGTTGCGATTAAAGCAGCCTGTGAAGAGATGGATGTCTCTGTAATTGATGAAGTCATCATGGGGTGTGTATTACCTGCTGGTCTTGGTCAATCTCCGGCGAGACAAGCGTCACTGGGGGCGGGGCTTCCGCTAAGTGCAGGTGTGACAACTATCAACAAAGTATGCGGGTCGGGCTTAAAAGCGGTAATGATGGCCCACGACTTAATTAAAGCAGGCAGTGCGACAGCAGTCGTGGCAGGCGGGATGGAAAGCATGAGTAATGCGCCATATATGTTGCCTAAAGCTAGAACGGGATATCGTATGGGCCATGGCCAAGTACTTGATCATATGATGCTAGACGGTCTGGAAAATGCCTATGACGGCAAAGCAATGGGGTGTTTTGCGCAAGATACTGCCGATGAAGAAAACATATCTCGCGGCGAAATGGATGAGTTTGCTCTAAGCTCGCTTTCCAAGGCACATGAAGCAATAAACAGCGGAACTTTCGTCGATGAAATAGTACCCGTTACAGTTTCTTCTCGTAAGGGCGATACTGTTGTTGATACCGATGAAGGCCCAGGTTCCGCTCGCCCAGAAAAAATTCCAACACTAAGACCGGCTTTCAAAAAAGACGGTACGGTCACGGCTGCTAACTCAAGCTCAATCTCTGACGGTGCAGCGGCACTGGTTGTAATGAGCGAGAATAGAGCGAAAGAGCTTGGCCTAGCGCCATTAGCACGTGTAGTTGCTCACGCTACAAATTCTATTGAACCTGAAAACTTCACCGTTGCCCCTGTAGGAGCAATGGAAAAAGTGTTGAATAAAGCAGGCTGGACAAAAGAAGAAGTTGATTTGTTTGAGATTAACGAAGCTTTTGCAATGGTGACTATGCTAGCAGTCAAGAAACTCGGGCTAGATGAAAACAAAGTGAATGTTAAAGGTGGTGCATGTGCACTGGGCCATCCAATCGGTGCATCAGGCGCACGTATTTTGGTAACGCTTTTACACGCGCTTAAGCAACGCGGCGGCAAAAAAGGAATTGCATCTTTGTGTATAGGTGGTGGCGAAGGCGTAGCACTAGCTGTTGAGATGTTTTAAACAGAACTCAGCGATAACATGTCAAAAAATTAATCATAGAGTGCCCCATTTAATTAGCACTCTATGATTTAATTAAAATAAAAATCATCAATATGAAATTTCCCATCAAAGCTATCTCTCCATTAACAATTGCTGTGCTAGCGGTACTTTTTGCCGCCGTAGATACACAAGCGACTTCACTTCAGAATGAGAGTGGCGTTGTAAATAACAATGTAATTTACAATGACACCCATGCTAACTCGAAGTTTTACCGTGGAGCACAACTGCTTTCTTTTACAATGGGTGTCATCCAAACAACGCCGAATTACAAAGACACCCATGTTAATGAACCGAACTTGTTTCCGAGAAACGCTTCGGTTGACACCCATGCAAAAAAGTTCGCGAACACAAAACCACGGCTGCTGACTCAAGTACCATTTTCTGCGTTGGGTGTCTTGCCAACGTCAGAACAGGACGATCAATTCAGCTACGGCGACGACCCGCTTCAGACTGTGTATATCTGGCATGGCCGGGGTGGGGATGAAAATGAGTTCGCTGGGGACGCCGTCATATTCGTTCATGGCGGATGTTGGCTTAATGCATACGGCTTCGACCATGCTAAAGGGTTCTATCATGCGTTGGCAGAACGTGGAATGGGTGTCTATGCAATGGAATATAGACGCGTTGGCGATGATGGCGGCGGCTGGCCCGGTAGTTTGGAAGATGTAATTAAAGCTGTGAGGGCATCAATTGTGAATATTGAGGCTACAGGCGGTAGCGGCGACATATATTTGGTGGGGCATTCCGCAGGTGGGCACCTAGGGCTATTGGCTGCGCAGGCTCTTTCAGAAAGCGATGTAAGTAAAGCCATCAAGAAGGTCATAGGGCTTGCCGCTATAACGAACCTGCAAAGTTACGCACTTGGCGAAAACAGCTGTCAGACAGCCACGCCGCAGTTTATGGGGGGAATGCCATCCGATGACAAACGTACATATAAACTGGCTACACCTAATGTCGCTGATATCACACCCCCGGTAATATTACTGCAAGGCGAAGAAGATAGCATTGTTCCCAAACATCACGCTTTAGTACCTGGTGCCAGAAACAGAATAATAAAAAACGGCGGTCATTTCGACTGGCTGCACTCCGAATCAACATCCTTTGATGCTTTACTTGAGGTTTTAAGTCACCATGATAAATAAGGTTTTTTCTGCTAAGCAGCTTGATGAGAAAGACCCCCTTTTTAGCAAGGCGGAAGAATTCGCGCTGCCAAATGATACTATCTATCTTGACGGTAACTCTCTTGGGCCCTTGCCGAAAAAAGCGGAAGAGCGTGCTAGCGAGGTCGTAAAAACACAATGGGGTGAAGGCCTTATTACAAGCTGGAACAAGCACCAGTGGATTTCGTTACCACAGCAGGTGGGTGACAAAATTGGCGCGCTCGTTGGTGCCAAGCAAGGTCAAGTAATATGCTGCGATTCGATATCAATCAATTTATTCAAGGTGCTTAGCGCTGCCTTGAAAATGCACCCTGAAAGAAAAGTTATCGCCACCACGAGAGATAATTTCCCTACCGACATCTACATGGTTCAAGGTTTACTTGACTTGCTGGGCGATGAATATAGCATTCGTTATATAGATGAAAATAGTGTTGGTGCCCAGCTTGAAGATGATATCGCTGTGCTGATGTTAACCCAGGTTAACTTTAGAAGTGGTTTGAAGCTTGATATGAAGGGCATTACAGAGCAGGCGCACAATAAAGGGATTCTCACGCTATGGGATTTAGCACACAGCGCGGGCGCGTTTCCCGTTGCCCTCGATGAGTGCAATGTAGACTTCGCTGTTGGTTGTACTTATAAATACTTGAACGGCGGTCCAGGTGCCCCGGCATTTATTTATGTTGCTCGCCGACATCAAAGCGCGTATACCCAACCCTTATCAGGTTGGATGGGTCATAGCTCGCCATTTTCATTCTCTCCCGACTACACCCCCGATACGTCGGTAAAACAGAACTTGTGTGGTACGCCAGGTATTATTGGAATGAGCATCCTTGAAGCCGCTCTTGATGTGTTTGAAGGTGTTTCAATTAAAGCCATTGATGAAAAATCTAAAAAGCTTCAAGCCTATTTTATTGCTGAAGCTAAAAGAGCGGGCTTATTAGATGAGCTCAAGGTTGTAAGCCCGTCGCTCGATAACAGAGGGAGCCAAATTGCGTTTGCTCACGACGATGCTTATGCCATCTGCCAAGCATGGATAGCAGAAGGTGTCATTGCTGATTTTCGTGCACCAAACATACTTCGTGTTGGCTTTGCGCCACTTTATTTAAGTTTTGCCGATATTGAAAAAGCGGTAACAGCATTGGCTGCTATCGTGAGTGAAAGACGTTATGATAAGAAGATATTCAAGCAACAGCAGAGTGTTACCTAGCTAAAGAGTGCCTAAATAGTCGAATTTATTGCATTTTCTGCGTTTAGACTTAATACTTCGCTGCTGACTTGTCGTTGATGTCATTATTCTTTTGGGTGTGCAGTTGAGAAAAATAAGAAAAAACCTGCTTTGCACAGTGTTGTTCGTAGGAGCCGTTTTTAGCGCGCTCTTGCAAGCTGCATCTGAACAATCATTAGCATCTCAAAAAACAAACGAAGTAACCTATTGTATTGATCCCAATTGGGCGCCTTATGAAGCAATAAGAAATGGTATTCATGTAGGTATCTCAGCCCAGTATATGCAGCTTATTGCTGAACTAAGCGACCTTAAATTTAAGCTAGTTTCTACACAGAGTTGGCAGGAAAGCTTAGAGTTTGTTCAGCAAGGCAAGTGCCAAGTCATCCCCATGATGAATACCTCTGATTATCGTAAGCAGTTTTTAGATTTTAGTGCGCCGTACTTTGAAGCACCAAATGTACTGGTTGCCCGCACGGGAATGCCTATGCTGCAGGGTTATTCAGGTATTGGCAATCGTACAGTAGGTATTGTGCAGGGTTACCGCCAAGTCGAGTATATTTCTCGTCATTACCCTGGATTGCGATTAAAACTCATCCCATCCGAGGAAGAAGGCCTTAAACAACTCGCAAACGGTAAATTTGACGTTATGGTGGGCTCATTGATGAGTGTGAATATGCACATTAATAACCTTGAGCTTGAAGATTTACACATTGTCGGTTACGCCGAACCGTTTGACTCTCTGGCATTTGGTGTTAATAAATCTTACGGCCATTTAGTAGAAGAACTTAATGTTGCAATAGAGCGTATTCCAGAGACGAAGAAAGTAGAAATCTACAAGCAGTGGAATAACGTTCAGATCCGTTATAGTCGTAATTATGCCGTGATGATACTGAGTTCAGTTATTATTTTGATGGGGCTGCTATGGCTAATTTCGAGAAACCGCCATGTGGGTGACTACAAGCGCATAATTAAACAAAAAAATGAAGAGATTAGTGCGTTACAGGCAAATCTGTTAGAGAAAAACAAAACATTAGGTTTTCTTTCGGCTTACGATACGGTCACGGGTTTATATAACCGCAATCACATGATACAGAGAGCGGAAGAAGAAATATCACGCTTTCATCGGTTTCATACTACCGCCACATTAATCGCCATTGACTTAACACCTGTTGATGAAAACTTATTTTCTCACGACCCTTGTATTAGAGAAGAGGTGTTAAAGGCAGCAGCCCAAAATTGCCTTAATACTGTAAGAGAGGTCGACGTTGTTTCAAGGTTCAATGGAGAGCAGTTTATTGTGCTTTGCCCACAGACGCAATTAGACTCAGCGAAGATTCTAGCAGACAGGCTGTTAGAATGTATGGATTCTCACTATCAACTAGGTGATAAGTTCAAAATTGCCATTGGCATGGCTGAATTACGTGAGTCAGAAGAGTTTCCTGACTGGCTTGAACGCACTATAAAAGCGCTATATCAGTCTAAGCGGCAAGGCTACTGCAACGTGAGTATTGCTCAGTAATAAGCCATCCTTTTAAGGCTTGGTTCATAATAAGTGAGGCGAAGCCTGAAAAATTAGGCTTCGCAAGCCTTGGCACCCCTTATATTATTGGCTCATAGTGCCATTGGTGCGAGTCGTAGTGGATTTGAGCGCGATCGTACTCTCGCTCAGAGCGCCAGTTTCTATTATTTAACTTGGCAGAAACACCTGGGTAGAGCCTTTTATTGGCTATAAGCTTAACGTCGGCCTGATAGTTTTCTTTCGCTGCTTTAACGTCGTTAGCTTTATTCTCCAACCATTCCAGCAGCGCACTTTCATTGTTAAATAGCTCAAGGGCTTCTGCTGCTTTTCGCTGTAGCTCTTTAGGGATTTTTTTACCTTGAATAAGGTCGATTTTTTCTTTGTGTTTTAAGTTATTTTCGCGAATTTGCCTTAGCAACTCATCAAGGGAATCTTTGCGCTCTAGTAGTTGATTAAAACCAGGACTGAAATCAACTTTCAACGTACTTCCAGAAACAGCGCCGAGGGTTCCAGCTTCAACTCTATCTTGACTGATAATGTCACAGGCAAATAGGTTGCCCATAGGCTTATCTATTTGCCCCACAATTACAGCCCCACCGCAACGCAGACGACTGTACGCAAGCTGTCTACCAACAGTAATATTTCCAGCGCACTGTATGTCGATGCCTTGACCATGTTGTACGTGAATACTCCCTGCGGCCACTAATTTACACTGAAAATCACCTTGCTTATCGTTGACCTTGCCCATCGCGCCTTCGGTGATAATAATGTCACCGCCAGACTCGATATAAGCAGACTCTACAAAACCGTTGATAGTAACGTCACCTGCCGCTTTTATCTGCATTTTCTCGGTGACATCGCCATTAACTAATACTGCGCCCTCATAGTTTACGTGCCCTGTACCAACGTTGACACCGTTACAGATAAAAGTGTCGTCAATATTCATAACTTGGTCGCGGTATTTAGGCATTCCAGAAATTGACGACATTAGTAAGTTTGCGTCGCTATCAGAGACAACCGTTCCTGTCCCCATTTTAAAGTCTACCCATTCACCTTCAACGGCTGAAATGGTATTTCCTTTTACGTCAAAGCCAGAACGGCCTTTGGTAGGCGGAGTGCGGCGCAGAACAGGCGTGTTTATTTTAACGCATATCACTTCGCCTAAGTTGCGCATGTCAACCCGTTCACCTTCGTTCGTTTGCGGTCTAAGTATTCGTTCAAGTGCGTTTGGGACTAGTGGAACAAATTTGGAGTTTTTTCCATCTCGAGCAGGAAGCCCTTTGGCAATAGTTTCCTCTAAAACAGTGCCAGGCGCTACATTTCTAGCCTCTTTGAGCATGGCGTCTATTTTTTTAGTACTTACACCTCGAACCACTCTATTTTTGACCGCTAACGATTTAACCGTTGCAAGGGAAGGGAGTTTACCGCCATAGGGGGTAGTGAGAACTAAGTTTGCAGTCATGCCGTCTTCAGGCAGCCGAAATTCAACTTCGGCATTTTTACGTTCTCCAATACGCTCTTGAACCACAGTACCATCGCCTGTTTTGAAGTAATGGTTGGCCGTCTCGCAAGCTGATTTCAATGCCTTTTCTGACACATAAAGGCGCTTGGTTTCGCCACTTTCCAATTGCTGTCTAACTTCGCGAATATCAACCTCTGAAGTAAATTCAGATGGGTTTAGCATAATGTTTATATAGGTTCTTGATTTGTCGAAGCTTATTGTAACGCCATTCATGACTACTTATTCCCTTGCGCACGTGTATTGTTATTATCGGCGGAAGTCATCAATTCCTTGACTACGTTTTATCCCTCACCGCCCTAGTTCAACTATCATTAATTTATGATGTTATAAAACCTCCGTCAAAGGTTTTTAGCATATTGATACAGTGCTCGCAGTATGGCCTGTTTGTCAGGATTATCGCTGTGCTCGTGGGCTAACGCTTCTAGTCTCATCATATAGTTTTCTAAGGTGATTGAGCCGCCAAACGCGGGGTCTGTTAAGCGAGCCTGACGATGATACTGCCACTTGGTCATCTCATCTGCGGTTAGCGTATTAGGGTAGTTTCGTGCACGGTAACGAAACAGCTGTTTGCGCAAACCTTCATGCTGAGTTTCATCGCTTAAGGTGGCAAGGTCATCAGGCTCGGCATTAATAACTCGCTCGCACCAGCGCCTATCTTCGTCATTTAAAAAACCACCGCTATACAAGGCATGGTCAATGTCATGCTCTGTACTGTCGCGCTCTTCGTCGTACACATCCACAAGCTTAGCAGCGAGATTCTTGATGTTTGCGAGTGTTTTATAATTGTCGAGGCAGCGCTCTCTATCAAGACCTAATCTAGCGGCATTGTCCTCAGTCATTGCTTTTGCTGTAGTAATAAACGGTGAGCGATTAATGTGGATGAGTTTAAGGCCAGGTCGCTCTTTTGCATCTGAATATGTATCCGCTGGCGCGTAAAGTGCCTGTCTGATCTCTTCTACTGAGTCGTTTACCAAGCTGTTTATATCATGGGATAAATCTATCGCTATAAATGCATTCGAATTGGTTGGGTGCTTTGCGATTGGCATTACCCATGTGCAACACCCCTGGGACGCTGGTAGTTTAGACGAGATATGTAAAAGTACCGAAGGTTTGCTCACATCAATTTGCTGCATAACCGTATGTTTATTGCGAAGCGAGAGCGCATACTCAAATAATCGAGGCTGCTTTTCTTTAATCAGCTTTGCCAGCGCAATCGTCGCATAAACATCGCTTAGGGCATCGTGCGCATTTTCATGCCCAATGTTATTTGCAGCAGTAAGCGATTCGAGTTTAAAGCTGGGTGTACCATCATCTCGTTCTGGCCAGCTAATCCCTTCTGGCCTAAGCGCGTAGCAGGCTCTTGCTACATCAATAATATCCCAGCGACTATTGCCATTTCGCCACTCCCGTGAATAAGGGTCGTAAAAATTACGGTAGAATAAATAGCGCGACACTTCATCGTCGAATCGAATGCTGTTAAACCCAACGCTACAGGTATTTGGTGTAGACATCTCTTGGTAAATTCGCGCAGCAAAGTCCGCCTCGTTCGACCCATCTCTTATGGTTTGCTGTGGCGTAATGCCGGTAACCAGGCACGCTTCAGGATGAGGGAGATAATCATTAGCAATGGCGCTCATAATGTTGATGGGCTTTCCAACAACATTTAAATTCATATCTGTTCTTACGGCGGCAAATTGGCAAGGGAGATCTTTTTGCGGACTGGTGCCAAATGTTTCAAAATCGTGCCACAAAAATGTAGGTGCGTGCATAACCACCATTGCTTATCTATAAAATCTTGCACGCAGTGTACACCGCGACAATTTTAATACCAAACGCTGTTGGTTTTGTGCCCAATTTTGAAACAAAGAATTTCTTAATTGACTTTGTAACCGGTTGGCTTTTCGCTCCCGCCGCCTAAAACAATATTTAAATCAGCCAGAAGTGCTTTTATAGAACTTCTCGACATAGCCTAGATTATCGTCATTTAGTGTGTCATCTTAAATTGTTAAGAATGCAATATTAACGTTACTTGTTTATGTTGATTTCATTCATCACAAAAATAAGCGGTGTTTTATAACTTTCAAAGGAGTCAACCGTTTGAAACTATTCCGAATTTCCCGTCAGTCCAATAGAGCTCGATACACGCTTTGCGCAATTAGCACTTTGTGCGCATTGTTTACAAGCGCTACTGTACTAGCAGCTAAATCACACCGAGAGAGCCCACAGGTAGCCATCGCCATCCATGGCGGAGCGGGCACTATTTTGAGATCTTCGATGACGCCTGAAAAAGAGGCGGCTTATAAAAAAGTGCTAACGCAGGCGGTACAGCACGGCTATGGCTTGCTGCAAGACGGTGCCAAAGGTGAAGTCGCGGTAGTAGAAACGATTAAAATTCTTGAAAGTTCACCTTTGTTTAACGCCGGTATTGGCGCAGTGTATACGTTTGACGGTGAGCATGAGCTCGATGCGTCTATCATGCATGGTGGAACAAAAAACGCCGGTGCTGTTGCCGGTGTTAAGACAATTCGAAGCCCAATAGAAGCGGCACTACTCGTGATGGACGAGTCCCCGCATGTCATGCTTTCTGGCCCAGGCGCTGAAGAATACGCTAAAGAAAACGGTCTTGAGCAAGTAGACAACTCACTTTTTGATACCGAGTTTCGCAAGCAAGCGTTAGATAAAGCGAAAGCCCGTATGGAGCAGGCTTCAAACGGCTACGGTTTGCAGCAGGGGAACGAGCGCTTTGGAACGGTAGGGGCCGTGGTATTGGATGGTTGGGGCAACATTGTTGCCGGTACATCAACAGGTGGAATGACGGCTAAACGATATGGACGCATCGGCGATTCACCTGTTATTGGAGCCGGCACTTATGCTGACAATGCTAGCTGCGCCGTATCAGCTACCGGTCATGGTGAATATTTCATTCGATACAATGTGGCTGCAGATATCTGTGCGCGAATGAATTATCAAGGGCTAACGTTGAAAGACGCTGCTAATACAGTGATTAACGACGTGTTAGTGAAAGCTGGTGGCGATGGTGGGGTAATAGCCATTGACGGGAAAGGAAACATCGCGATGCCATTTAATTCAGCGGGTATGTACCGTGCAAGTATCGACGTGCATGGTGAAGTAACCGTGGCTATTTATAAAGACTAAATACTTAGCGGTGCATGTTATTTTAATGTTAAATGCGCTGGCTTGTATTCAATGAAGCGTCTAATCTTTAAGTGTGGGGGAAATTGCTTTCACACGTGGTTAAAAATAATTGAAGTGCCGTAACGCCCAATAAGTCGCAGTATCGGTCACATTAGGCGCCACGGCTGGAGAATCGAAAATGGAATCGTTGCAAGTCAGTGATTATATGAATACTCACCCAGTCAAACTTAATGTCGATATGCCCGTTGCGCAGGCTGTCGAAGCGCTGTTAGCCAGTGGGCAAAGTGGTGGACCTGTGCTTGATGCAAAGGGAAAAGTGGTGGGCTTTTTATCGGAACAAGATTGTATCGCTCAAATGATTGCATCTAGCTATTATCGCGAGCAGATTTGTAGGGTAGGCGAAATAATGAAAACGCCGGTGGTTTCGGTTAAGCCCTATATGTCGGTGATAGAGCTAGCGCAATTGCTGCTTAAAGAGAAGCCGCGGGTTTACCCGGTTGTCGATGATGATGGTGTGCTTTTAGGCTCTATTAACCGAACGGCTGTGCTTCGTGCCATTGACGTTCAATTAAACGATGGCTATCAGCGAGCGGGCTAGTTGTTTTTAAGGCGCACTATCTTTCTATAGTTGCGGCCTTATTGCTGTTGCTTCAAAGGCACTTCTATAAAAAGATGCTGTATTATCGGAAAAAGAGGCGTTTACCATTTAACGCCTCTTTTAGTTTCCGCAGCTATAAGCGTTATTTGTTACGCAACTACGTGAGTCTAATGATCTCCGTCGACTAGTTCTGTTATTGCTTCTTTTAGTGACGTGCCAGTCACTAACTTGAAGTTTTGAGTTTGGCTAGGCATGACGTTTCGTCCATCCTGAACCACCCAAAGTCCATCTGAGAACCTTCCGTCAAGGTTTGCGTTGGTTACATCAAGCCCGTCTGTTTCCGATGCGCCGTCTATTTGCCGTACCTTGTCGGCAATGATTTCAATGAGTCCAATAAAGTTAAGCTTGTAAGGGGAGTTGTTGAGAGTTTGATAAATAGCGTAACTATTATTGCCTTGGCTAGAGGCAATCAGATAGGTTTGGCCGTCAACATCGAAAAGAGCCAGCCCTTCGATATCTGCTTCAACAGGCGAGGCTATTTCAGCTATAAAGCGAGGCTCTTCATTGTTGTTACTCACATCCAAGGCCCAGATCCCAGCACCTTCTTCACCTAGGTATGCTGTGTTTGTATTAATATTTACCACGCACCCTTCAGGTTGAGAAGGTAGCGAAAATGACTGTGTTAAGCGCCCTTCAACATTTTTCGCTGTAGTAATAGACACGTCATATCGTTCAAAGCGTCCGCTGGTATCGTTTGCAAATACTTGGGCTATGCCTCCGGTTACAAACATACACAAGCCGTAGATATCACCAAGCGTAGTGCTAATATCACCGATGTGAGCCATGTCTCCACGTTTATCAATCTCAAATACTGATAAGCTGTTGTTTGAACGATTTGATGCTACGGCAATATCAATCGTCGACGCGTCGCTTTTGCGAGCTTGGATTTGTTTAACAGTAACACCGTAACCCACGTCAACGTTATTTACTCTGCCAATAGGTAAGCTTTGCAAAAGCTTACCTGATAAGTCATAGCTATTAAGTGCCCCTTTTTTGTCTGTACCGATAACGCGACTTTGTTTCGGTGAGAACAAATTAACCCAAATGGCTGGGTCGTCTGCAGCATCACCATAATTTTCTACCGGGTCGGTTTCTACTTCGGCGGTAACGTTGACAATCCCGTGTTCACTTTTCGAGTTTGCCGCTTCTGCGCGGCTACCTTTTGTATTGGTGGTTTTTGTGTGGATGTATTGGGTACTAGCTTCCGCCTGGCCAGAATCGCACTGACCGTTGAGTAAAGCATCGCTTAATGTCGGTGATAGCTCCGTGTAAAAAAAGTCACCTGATTCGTCATCATCAACGATAAGAGAAATGTTTCTTTTTTTGCCATTTAGCGACAAATGGACGTATTCGGGCTTAATAAAGGTAGTCTTACCGTCAGCATTGTTTACTGCAGGCGCTGAGTTGTCATCTCCTACACTATAAATAAGCGAGACAAATCGCGTCAGGCATGGGGTTTGTAACCATACACCGCTGGCATCTGGGCTAACCCAAGCAGAGACACCCATGCTATCTTGCTTCGATATTGAGGGTAGAGCTCTAGCAGAGACACCCACGTTATCTTTTATTGAGATTGGGTGAATTGAGGGGAGGGTGGCTACACCTTCAATAGCCCTAGCAGAGACACCCACGTTATCTCGTATTGAGATTGGGGGCATTGGGGGTAGGAAGGCTACACCTTCAATAGCGACATCTCGCTCATGGAAGATGAGGTCTTTTGCTAGCTCACTCTCCATATTGGTATCTAGCTGCCACACACCGGCATATTCGTCGGCTAGATATAAGGTTTCAGTATCTGTATTTAGGGCGCAGCTTTTAATGCCCGGCCCTATCGCAAAGTCACGAAGAGATAAAAAGCTTCCGTTGTAAACTTCATACTGATTCAGTGTGTGAGTGGCATCAATATTGATAATTTGCAGTTCGCCATCACTCGTTGTTCCAGCGCAAATAGCTTCAGAGCCTCTAGTTAGCTGATTAACTTGCTGTTGAACTTCAAGGGATTGTGGCGCGACTTTATACACTTCTATGTGTTGAGTGTCGTTGTTAAATATTACCAAAGACACCCATTGCTGCGTTTTTTGCAATGAAACTTCAGCATTCACAACGCTGTAATTTCCCTCAATGAACGTCTCCTTTCCCGCCGAATTGCTTAACGAGACACCCTTGTATTCATTCACGTTGATATGGATAAAGTGGGTGTCTTCGTTAGTGCTTTTCTTTATTTTAGGTTGGGTGCCCTTGGTGTTGTTTGCATTGATGTCTGCGTAAGTAAGCTGTTGGGTATTAGCATGGGTGTCTTTGCTAACGTTGTTTTTGTAAGAAAGTGTAAGGCTGAAACCGTTTTCGAGTTTTGTAAGCGGTAATACTAATTCTTGGACATCGGTTTTTTTAAACTGTTGGCTATCACCCGTCCCAATATTCGCTGTGTTGCTATTTGCGTTATTAGCAGCTGCGCAACTAAATAAAGCTAAACATGTGGTTGAAATCGCGGCTGCTTTAACTTTAGTGTTAAAAGGTTGTTGTATGTGGCGCTGTTTGGTCATTATTCTTATTGTCCTGAAACTTTTTGAGTGTAAGTACATGGCCTACCGAACGAGTAAAGGCATGGCCTAGAGAACTGAATTGGGAGGCCAAAGACATATTGGCCTCACCCTTTTTAGTAGACTGCTTATCGATAATCGTAATTAGTTAAGCTGCCAAGTGAAGCCAAGCTCAAAGGTACGACCATATTCTTCATACTGTGCGTTCTGGTTTCGCGTATCGAAATAGTTGTAGAAGGGTTCGTCACCTAAGTTTATGCCGTTGAAATACACCTGCATACTGTTGTTAATGTAGTAGCGTGCCATGAAATCAACCTGAACGTGATCGTCTTCGAATCTCAACATGTCGCCATCAATTTCTTCGAAATTGTCACTCTTATAGGTGGTAGCTAAACGTACGCTGAAGTCATTGGCTTCGTATCCAATGGTTAAGTTTCCAATGCGGTCTGACTGGTTCGGTAATTGAGTTTCAAATTTTTCGCCGTCTAAAAAAGTGGTCGCTTCTGAGTCGGTAAAAGTTGCGTTGGCAGAAACAATGAAGCCGTTATTGAAAGCTTTTACCCATGAAAGTTCTAAGCCCCTCAAATCGGCAGAGTCACCATTTATTGGCTGTATAACTTCTTCAAAACCTTCCCAGCCTGCGGTACCCGCTACATCAGCGTAAACAACAAAGTTGTCGATATTCTTGTAGAACAGTCCAGCTGACATTACGCCAATATCGCCTGGGTAGTATTCAATCGATAAGTCGAGGTTTTGTGCTTCATAAGGCTGAAGCTCAGGGTTGCCAACTTCGGCTTCGCGTTCAGTGACAAATACGCCATCGTCTTCTTCTGTTGTGCTCTCGATGATTTGGAACGCGGCTACGTCTTCAAATTTAGGTCTTGAAATAGTTTGCGTATAAGCGGCGCGAAGCTGAAGTTTATCTGAAAATGTATATCTGGCGTTTATGCTGGGTAACCAGTGGTCATAGTCACGTTCCGCTTCCCATGGTGTATTAACCACTTCTTCAACATCGGTTTCTTCGTTTTCTACTAGCTCTACGCGCATACCAGATGTAGAAAAGTCAGTGCGCTCATAGCGAACACCCGCAACTAAGTGAAGTTGATCAATGTCTACGCTACCCATAACGTAGGCGGCAAAAATATCTTCTTCATTTACATAAGTAGCACCGCGAGACTCTACTTCAGAATTTAGGCTGTCTAATTCTAGGCTACCGCGGTTATCGTTGAAGTAATCACGCATTTCACCTCGATTAAGCCCTAGGCCAAAGTCATCGAGTGAATAGTCTGGACTTGCAGCGCCAAACTGAGAAGCATCTAGCTCGTCAAATTCACCGTCGAAAATCGTAATGCTGCTGTCTCGGTCTTTTTCTCGGCTGCGGTATTTAGAACCCATTTTTATTTCGCCAATATAACCACCAAGATTAAGAGGGCGTGCTACATCGAATTTAATACTGGTTTCGGTGTCTTTGGTGTAGTTGTCTTCAAAGCTGATTTCATCTACCTCGTAAGTTGATAAGTCCATGGCATCAGCGTTTTGTGAAACAGTAGGGCGCATTGTGTTTAGGTCTGCGTCAATACTGTCATTTTCAGTTTTAAAGACGTAATACAGGGCATCAGGTTCATCTTCATCAGATTTCGCATAACCAAGTTGCCAGTTGGCTGTCCAAGTTTTTAATTGATGTTCACCACCTAAGGCCACAGTGAATATACTTTGACTTTCAAAACGGTCTTTACTTTCTCTTTCTATCTCCGAGTCCTCGCCATCAAACGTAAATATGTTGCCCTGGCGAAATTCATCGTCAGAAAACTCGCTGTAGAGGGTGCGAAGAAAATACTGGTTATTAAAATCGGGGCGAAAATCAATATTTAATGCACTACCTAAACGCTTACGGGTGATGGTGTAATGACGCTGTTCAAGTTCATCTTCGCCGTTACTTTCTACGTTGTCTGAACCAAAGTCTCTGTCAAAATACGAGATAGCGCCAGCTACCCCCCATTCTGATGACAGTTTTTTAGTGAAAGTGCCAGAAAGCTTAGGGCTGGTTTCATCACGTAAGTCGTTTTGACTTGCTTGTACCGTCACGCTCGCGGTATCACGCGCTTTATCAAACGCACTTACACTTTTAACGGCTACCGAGCCACCAATAGCGTCGCCGTCCATATCTGGGGTTACTGATTTAGAAACTTCTAAGGTTTGAATAAGCTCAGATGGAATTACGTCTAGTGCCACTGAACGTACACCCGACTCAGGTGATGGGATATTTAAGCCGTTGATGGTCACGTTATTCAGGTTAGGGTCGATACCACGGATCCCAACGAAACGACCTTCACCTTGATCTCGTTCGATAGATAAACCGGGTAAGCGTTGCAACGATTCTGCGGCATTTTGGTCTGGAAATTGTCCAATGGCATCAGCCGATACAATAGAAGAAATGCGGTCTGATGCTCTTTGCTGATTGATTGCACTTGCTTGTCCGCTTCGTTGTCCGCGTACTAGTATTTCGTCAATCGTGTCGCCGCTGCCAAGCTCAACAGCAGCACGGGCGATGCCGTTATCTGTCACCTGGATATCTTGAGTAACGGTTTGTTCACCCAGGTAAGAAACCTCTAGTGTGTAAGTACCCTCGGGAATAGACGGAAAGCGAAACGTACCGTCTCTGCCTGCTTCTGTGCTTATTCCTAATTCGACAATTTTTATTTGTGCACCGGCATAGCTGCGTGTCTTCGCTGCGTCTTTTACAGAGCCGATAATGACGCCATCGGCAGCTGCAACGGGTGAAGCCACGGCGAGACCCAATGCTGTGATACAAGCAAGGGTAAGAGATGAGTACGCGGTTTTAATTTTCATTTATTTTCCAATCAATTAAGCAGTCAAGAGCGTGTTAAGTAAGTGAGTAAGTACACTAGAAAGCCTGCGTGACAGTTATATGACGATGTGATGGAAGGGGAGTCTCGTTAAACGAAATCGAGACAAGTTTTTAGTTTGTTGAGCTAAAATGACCCTGAATTAACCTTCTGAATTATTTGGTTTTATTATTGTTTTCTATCGTTATCTGAGGACTTTGCCATCAAGATGTCACATTGGTGAGCCAAACTGACCCTCGACAGTTTCAGCAGAATTGGGCAAGACTCTCGTCCTATTTTGAACGCTTTCGCACACAGAGTTGGTGCGTGAGGTAATTCACCACGAGATATTGCCAAAGAGAGCATTATGTTTACCTTTTCAAATGCAACACAATTTAGACATCACAAGGTTTGGCTGGTATTTACTGCGAGCGTAGTGACGCTGGCAGTTTGCTTAGCTTCGATATTCGGTGATGTGAAAGAAAGCGCTGTGATATCAAACCTAGATATTTTGGGGGAGGGAAGCATCGTTTTTTTAACCCTGGCATGGATCCTTGCAGCCCTTGCCAGTCGTCCTCCTGGAACAGTAACTAGCCTTTTGACAATAGGACTAGGTTTATTTTTGTTTTCCGTCAGCCTGGACTTTTTAGATGAGTTTTTCCATTACACAGATGAAGCTTATTGGATAAGTATGATTGAATCTTATCCAGCAGTCGTGGGGATGGTGGTGATGACTACGGCGCTTTATCAATGGCACCTAGAGCAGCGCGCCTTAAATTTGCAATTGCGGCGCAGGGAGTGGGATTTTCGCGATCACGACGCCATTGACCCCATTACGCAACTTTATCGAGCAGAGTATTGGAAAGCACAAATTCACAAGCAGCAGCGCTCCGGTAAAACAGCCGTTTTAGCCATTATCGACATTAATAATTTCTCTGTTTTTAATCAGAAGCATGGATATACCGAAGGCGATAGATATCTGCATGACATTGCGCAGTTGGTAATTATGAACTTACGGCAGCAGGATTTAGCTTGTCGTTATGCTGGTGATCGTTTTGCCATTTTAATGCCGGATATTTCGCCTATGCAGGCTGATCTCATTCTCAGTGATATTAAAGCCAGTATTCAACACCTTGCTTTTAGACACAGCCAAAATGCGAATGCGATATACACCACTGCACGTAGCACTCAAGTAACTTTGCTGCCCAAGCAGCGACTAGCAACGGTGCTTAACAACATGCTCTTGGAACTTGAACGGCCACATGATAGCGCAGCTTAATGAAAGAGCCTTGTTCAAGGTAACAAAGACGCCTGCGGTGAGTTACTTATGGATTTAACACTACCACTAGAAGCGCTGCGTGCATCTAAGGGAAGAGGTGCTGATGGGCTTGGCATGGGTGTCTCTGTAAAAGGAGGTGCTGATGAGCTTGTCGTGGGTGTATCTGTAAAAGGAGATGCTGACGAGCTTGGCATGGGTGTCTCTGTAAAAGGGGATGCTGATGGGCTTGGCATGGGTGTCTCTGTAAAAGGAGATGCTGATGGGCTTGGCATGGGTGTCATTGCTAGTGCTAATGTGGTGATGTCAGTTCAAGATAAAGCGATTCGTGGGTGTTGGTTGGTGCGGGCCGCATTGGACGTGGCGTTATCGAGAGGTGCTAATAAAAATAAGTTGCTGCGAGGAACTGGGATTTTTGATGATGCTTTACAGAGTGATTCGCTATTAAGCATAAAACAATATTCATTGCTGTTAGGGAATGTGCATGCCCAAACAAAAGGGAGCGATGTTAGCTTCATGCTCGGTGGTGCTCTAGCTTCGCAGTGGCAGCACAGTCCTTTGCATGTGTTAGCAGCATGCGAAAATGTCGAAGCACTACTTTTTCATCTCACTCGCCGCCAAACATTCAGGTGGTGTAGCTTACCGCTATGTCAATTTCAGCGTTTCGAAAGCGCAAATACTACTGTATTGGTACCGCAGTTAACTGGGGGGAGCAGCAAACTATCGTTATTCACTATCGAATTAGCATTTGCATGTATCGTTTCACTGTTGAAAAACATTGCGAATAAGCGAATACACCTGTCTTTTACGTTTACGGGTAGTCGGCCGAAAAACATCGCTGATTATGAAACTCACCTTGGCCTTAAGTTATCGTTTAATAGTACCTTCAACAGTATTTGTATTGAAAAAGACGTATTGCTACAGCCCATAAAACCGATACGTAAAACGGCAGATGTTTGTGAACCAAAGGTTTCATCAAGCAGTGTACTAGGCAACAGTTTATTACGAGACAGTGTCACTTCATCAAAAACAGCGCCTCATACTACACTGAAACCATGTCTGCCTTTGCCAGATTTCGTCAGGCATTACATCTTTGCATTTAGCGCAAAAAGCGCAAATATAGCTTTACCCGAATTAGCAGAGAAGTTGGGTGTTAGCGTGGCTACTTTGAAGCGAAAATTAAAGGAGTTTGGTGTTAGCTTTCGAACGTTATCTGAAGAAGTTCAGCGTAATCATGCGGTGATGCTTTTGTCAGTAAATAAAGTTAGCAACGAGGTTGCAGCAGGTGCAATGGGCATTAACGACTTAACTAATTTTCGTCGCACTGTAAAACGGCTTACCGGCAAAACCCCCAGCGAACTGCGAAACCCCCATTAAACTGAGTGACTTCCATTTATATGCGCGACTAGCCCGAAGCTTAAAAAACTAAAATAGTAGCTGTAACCATTCAGATGAGTTAGCCACTAGGAGGTAAACTCCTTTTCAACGCTCTTAAAAACTTTTATCCTTTGCTGCTTTAGCTTCACACTGTGAAAGACCGTGAAAATATGGTCTTGCTGAAGCTTGCTTTACGCACTCGCACCCTTCAGGTGGCTGTTCAGCGTAGCCTTTAAACTTTTGCTGTCACGCAATAAAACCCAAAAGAGAGTTTTCTGTGCACGAAAATAACGACATTGCACCAAATTCTATTATTCCAAATCCACTAGGTTTAACGCCTATTTTGCTTTTTGTGATCCTTGTTGTAGTAACAGGCATCACCACAAATGACATTACCGCAATGCCTATTTTAGTGGCGTTTTTCATTAGTGCCGGGTATGGCTTATGTTTGAACCCTAAAGGCAGAAAAGTTAGCTTTTCAGAAAAGGTACAGACTTTTTGTAAAGGCGGTGGCGACAAGAACATTATTCTCTTAGTGCTGATATTCCTGCTAGCAGGTGCTTTTTACGCGGTGACCATTGATATTGGTGCACGAGATGCCACGGTTAACATGGCGCTGCAATTTGTACCTTCCGCACTCATATTACCAGGCCTGTTTTTGATTTGCTGTTTCATATCATTTTCCATGGGCACGTCAATGGGCACTATTACCGCGCTCTCACCAATAGGAGCAGGTCTTGCTACCAGCCTAGGGCTGCCGGTGGAAATGGCGCTGGGTATTGTAGTGGGGGGCGCTATGTTTGGTGACAACCTTTCGTTTGTGTCAGACACCACCATTGCCGCAACACGAACGCAGGGCGTGCAGCTAAAGGACAAATTCAAAGCAAATTTAATGGTTGCTGTGCCAGCCTGCATCGTCACTATGGCGTTATTGCTTATGGTCGATGTGGATACTTCAGGAATTGTAGAAGGCGGCAGCTATGATTTTTGGCGTATAGTGCCGTACTTATGCATTATTGCATTTGCGCTAACAGGGTTTAACGTCATTAGCGTACTTGCAGTGGGTATTGCCAGCGCCTGCGTGGTGGGTTTGGTTCAAGGTAGCTTTACGCCACTTTCGATGATGCAAAGTATTCAAAAAGGGATGGGCTGGATGCAAGATTTAGCCATGATAGCCATAACCATAGGTGGCATTGTAGCGCTTATGCATGCAAATGGCGGTATCACCTGGTTAATTGAGCGTTTAACTCGCAAAGTTACATCTAAGAAAGGCGCGGAGTTTAGTATTGCTGGTTTAGTTAGCTTTTTGGATATTACAACGGCTAACAATACCATTGCCATTGTTACTGCAGGCCCTATTGCTAAAGATTTGAACGAAAAATATGGCGTAGACCCACGCCGTACTGCGTCATTACTGGATATTTTTTCGTGTAGCTTCCAGGGCTTGGTCCCTTACGGAGCACAGCTCTTAAGCGCAGCAGCTGTAGTGGGTATTTCACCATTGGCTATTACACCTTATTGCTGGTACCCCATGCTTATATTCGTATTTGGAGCAGCAGCCATTTGGTTCGGCTTTCCTCGTTTTACAACCACGCAGGACGATGAATTAACCCAAAGCGCTTAAATTCTCGTAACGCTTAACACACTGGCTTTTTAGGGCGGTATCTTCTAGGATCACCGCCCGAATTTTATTGATGATTAGAAACTCGCTTTAGGATGTCACTTTGTCTTCACCACTTGCTATAAAACCTCTTTACAACAAACTTGATGATTGTTTAAGCGCAGATAAATTTCGTTTGAAGCGCAGGATCACGCAGCTTGCGCAAAAAGCTAATGACGCATCTGGCGGTAAAGAAAATGGGAAAAAAGAAGCGACAAATAATTCAGTAAGCGAAGATAGCCTAAAAAAGCAGTTTGAGAAACTAGAAAGCGATATCAATACATCAATAGAAAAGCGTAATTGGCGTCAAAACAACCTTCCTAAGGTTGAATATCCGCCGCTGCCGGTTAGCGATAAAAAAGAAGATATCAAAGAAGCGATTGCTAATAACCAAGTGGTTATCGTGGCCGGTGAAACCGGCTCGGGTAAAACCACACAGCTACCTAAAATATGTCTAGAACTAGGTCGCGGTGTGAATGGCATGATTGCTCATACTCAGCCACGACGTTTAGCAGCAAGAAGCGTGGCTACGCGTATCGCTGAAGAGCTAAACACGCCCCTTGGCGAAAAGGTAGGTTTTAAGATTCGCTTTAGCGATCAGGTAAGCGAGCGAAGCTACGTTAAACTTATGACCGACGGTATGCTGCTTGCTGAAATGCAGCAAGACCGCTTCTTAAATCAATACGATACTATCATCATAGATGAAGCCCACGAGCGAAGCCTTAATATTGATTTCTTGTTAGGTTATCTGCGTCAGCTGTTGGATAAGCGCCCTGATCTGAAGCTTATTATTACGTCAGCTACCATCGACCCAGAACGCTTTTCTAAACACTTTAATAATGCGCCAATTATTGAAGTGAGCGGTCGTACCTATCCGGTAGAGATTCGTTATCACGCGCCAGAAGACAATGATGATGACATTGATCAAAGTGATGCCATCGTAAATGCTGTCGACGAGCTAATGCGCGAAGCACCGGGCGACATTCTGGTATTTCTAAGTGGTGAACGCGAGATACGCGATACCCAAGATGCCTTGAGCAAACAGCATTATCGCAATACTGAAATTGTACCACTTTACGCTAGGTTATCGGCTGCAGAGCAAAACCGCATTTTTCAGTCTCACAGCGGCAGGCGCATTGTGCTAGCTACTAACGTTGCTGAGACCTCACTAACCGTACCCGGTATCAAATACGTAATAGACCCAGGGTTTGCCCGTATTTCACGCTATAGCGCTAGAAGTAAAGTGCAGCGACTGCCTATTGAGCCAATATCGCAAGCTTCAGCAAATCAGCGGGCAGGGCGATGCGGCCGTGTATCTGATGGTATCTGTATTCGCCTATACAGCGAAGACGACTATTTAGGGCGCCCAGAATTTACTGACCCAGAGATACTGCGAACGAACTTAGCGTCGGTTATCTTGCAAATGCTTGCGTTAGGATTGGGCGACATCGCTGCTTTTCCGTTTGTTCAACCACCGGATAACCGCAACATCAACGACGGCTTCCGTTTACTTGAAGAAATCCAAGCCATTGCGAAAGGTAAAGCTAACAGGAAAACGAAGCAAAGTGGCAAGATGCAGCTTACCCCGCTAGGTCGTCAGGTGGCGCGTTTGCCCATCGACCCTCGCTATGCGCGTATGGTGATAGAAGCTGAGCGCACAAATGCGCTTAGTGAAGTCATGGTGATTGCGGCAGGACTTTCTATACAGGACCCGCGAGAGCGACCTCAGGAAAAACGCCAGCAAGCAGACGAGAAGCACAGTGAATATCACGACAAAGATTCAGATTTTATAAGCCTTTACAACTTGTGGGTGGCGTTTAGAGAGCAGCAAAATGCGTTAAGCCAAAATCAGCTTCGCAAATGGTGTAAGCAGAATTTCATCAACTATTTGCGTATGCGCGAGTGGCAAGACATTGTAAGCCAGCTTAAAAAGTCTATTGCTGAACTGGGCTTCGGTATTTCAAAGCAAGAAGCCGACTATCAGGCTATTCACCAAGCTATCGCCAGCGGTTTGCTGTCGCACATGGGCTTTAAAGATAAAGACCGTGAGTATATGGGGTCACGTAATTCACGCTTTTTAATTTTCCCAGGATCAGGGTTATCAAAGTCTCAGCCAAAATGGGTAATGGCAGCCGAGCTGGTAGAAACGTCTAAACTTTTTGCCCGTATGGTGGCAAAAATAGATCCAGCGTGGGTAGAGCCTTTAGCTGAACACGTTGTGCAAAGAAGCTATTCTGAGCCTCATTGGTCTAAAAAGCGCGGCGCGGTTATTGCGTTTGAAAAGGTTACTCTGTTCGGGCTGCCTATTGTGATGAAGCGTGCAAAGGTTTACAGCCTAATCGACCCGCCAATTTGCCATGAATTGTTTATTCGCGAAGCGTTAGTAGAAGGTAACACCAAGCTCAACTACAGCTTTTTACAAGAAAATCAGGCACTGCTGGAACAAGCGGATGAATTTGAGCAAAAGACTCGACGTCGCGATTTGATTGTAGATGATGAAGAGCTTGTAAGCTTTTACGCTAAACGTATTCCGGTTGAAGCCAATAATGATGCAGCGTTTAAAAAATGGTTTAGACAGCACGGAAGCAACGACAGCTTAACCTTTAAAGAAGAAGACGTGTATCGTCAGCAGCCTGGGAAGTCGGTAGCGAACGCGTTCCCTGATGTATGGCGCCAAGGCAATATTACGCTGCCGCTACGCTATAACTTCGAGCCCAACGCTGAAGATGACGGTGTAACGGTAGTGATCCCGCTACCAGTGCTTAACCAAGTGGACAATGTAGGTTTTGATTGGTTAGTACCTGGGCTGAGGCACGACCTCATAGTCGGCTTAATTAAAACCTTACCTAAACGTTTGCGACGCAATTTTGTGCCTGCGCCTAACTTTGCCGATGCCTGCCTTGCTGATATCAGTGAAACAGACAAAAACAATCGCCCTGTGCCTTTGCTGGAAGCGGTTAGTGATAAGCTTCGTAAAATGACTGGCGTTGTTATTGAGAGCGAAGAATGGAATCTCTCTCAGCTTGATAAGCATTTAAAAGTGCACTTTGCGGTAGTGAACGACAACGGTGATGATATTGCCAAAGGTGATGACCTTCATGCCCTTAAACAACAGTGTGCAGGGCAGGTAAAACAAACTTTTGAAAAAGCCGCGACTCCTGAATTAGAGCGCAACAATATTGAACAGTGGGATTTTGAAAGCCTACCGGAAACCTTTGTGCAAAAGGTAGGCGGGTTTGAAGTTCAGGCGTTCCCAGCATTAGTGCAAAAAGGCGATAAGGTGGATATCGCGTTAATCGAGGAAGCTGATAAAGCGCAGACGCTACATAAGCAGGGGGTGAATGTATTGATTAAAAATGCCATGCCCTCGCCGCTTAACTATTTGCAAAGTAAATTACCCAATAAAGCCAAACTGGGTTTGTATTTCAATCCATTTGGGCAAGTTAAAGCGTTAATAGATGATTGTATTTTTGCGGGTATTGACGCCATTGTCAGTGATTACTGCAAATCGAACGACACTGATATTCGGAATAAAGCTGACTTTGAGGCCTGTTTGGAGATTGCTCGAGCAAATATCAATGACAGAGTGTTAGAAATTGCCAAGCAGGTAGAGCAGGGGCTTACTCTTGCTCATCAATGCCAAAAGCAGATGAAAGGTAACGTACCGCTGACTATGATTAACGCGTTAGGTGACTGTAAAGCGCATTTAGCGTCATTGGTATTCCCTGGCTTTGTCTCTCAAATAGGTGAAAGTAGGCTGGACGATTGGAACCGCTATATTAAAGGCTTGGCTCGTCGTCTTGAGAAGCTACCTATTGACCCCAACAAGGACCGAATGCATCAGGTAACTGTAGAAAAGTCGATTAAAGAGTGGGAAAAAACGTGCAGTAAGTACCCCAAAGGTAAGGTGCCTCAAGCCCTTGATGATGTGCGCTGGATGATAGAAGAACTGCGTGTTTCTTTGTTTGCGCAGCAGCTTGGTACGGCATACCCCATATCAGCGAAGCGTATATCCCTCTATTTAGCAGACTTCTAATGAAATTTTCGATATAGACAGTGTGTAACGCCTAGTTTACCAAGCGCGGAGCGCATCTACATAGGCTTGTTAATTATATTAGAGCCCCACAGTGCGCCACATCGTGGGGCTTTAATATTTGTATTCAATAAGCGTACAGCCGTGCTGTTTTATCGATAATAAAAGATAATCGTCGACTCGTTGAGGTAAGACCAATACGACTTTTGCTATATTACTGAATAAAATTTAGACAGTTCGATTGACAAGTTATCGGCATCAACCTATAACAACACTTGTAGTCGTCAGCGTAATGCTAAAAATCGGGAGAAGTAGACATGTTGGGATACGACGATAAGCGAAATTTTTTCAGGATGATGGTAAATTCGCCGTGTCAGTTGCAGATTACTGACGATGAGTCGAGCCGCACCATGCAGGCAATGTGCAAAGATATAAGCGCCACAGGTATGTCGTTAGAAGTTGACGAACCTTCTATTGAGGTGGGCACACAGGTGAGTGTTGCTATAGAGTCGTCTAGCTCGCAAATCCCTTCTTTAGCAGCGTTAGCTACGGTAGTACGCTGTGAACCTGAATCTGATTCGAGCTGTGTTATAGGCGTTGAAATTTCTCAGATGAAATAGGGTATTTTTCAGGTTAAAAGGCGAAATAATTCTTCGCCTTTTTATTTCCAGTTCACGCGTAGATGTATTCGCGCTGTCGCTTATCATTCAATAAAGCGAATAAGCGGTTCAGTTTTTTCTATTTTTATTCCCTCTCTTAATTGATAATAATTCTCATTAATGCGAAAGCAAACAGATTTAAACTTTTGAGAGAGCGATTATTATGAAAAAGACAATTACCTTTGCCGTTATGCACTTTTCAGTAGCCTTTACTGTAGCCTACCTACTTACGGGTAGCTTGGTAGTAGGCGGTGCGGTTGCATTAGTCGAGCCAGCAATTAATACTGTGGCCTTTTATTTCCACGAAATGGTGTGGAAAAAATTAGAAGGTAAAGAAGAGGTTACTGTAATTCAAACAAGTGCGGCTTCACAGCCGCTATCGAAAATCTTTTCAAATAGTGATGCATTCTTCGCTTCTTAATAATTAAGGTTTATTGCTAGCTTTCAAGGCGATATGCATAACCTATCGTTAATTCAATAAGTGAAATCAGCGCCCCAGTTTTTATAAGAACGAGGGCGCTTTTTCATTTCTAATCGTCGGTGACTTCGCAGACTAAACCCTTCAGGTAATAGCCTTCGGGGTAGCTACCAATGATAGGGTGGTCAGACGCTTGATTTAGCCTTGCGATGATTTTTATTGTACGGCCAGCATCGAGCGCAGCGTCGGCGACAACCTTCTGGAATAAATCAGCAGGCATAAGACCTGAACAGCTGAAAGTCAGCAGCAATCCGCCAGATTTAACTGTGTGAATGCCGTACATATTAATGTCTTTATAGCCGCGAGCAGCGCGGTTTAGTGTAGCTTTGCTGTCAACAAATTTTGGTGGGTCGAGTATGACCATATCAAACTGTTTGCCCTGCTCGTGATACTCCCTTAGCGCTTTGAATACATCTTTATTGACGAAATGCGCTTTGTCTTCACTTAATCCATTAATTGCCACATGATGTTTAGCTAAATCTAACGCTGGTTGAGACACATCAACGTTAGTCACTGACTTTGCCCCGCCTGAAAGGGCATAGCAAGAGAATGTGCCTGTGTAGCTGAAACAGTTTAGTACATCAGCATCTTTTGCGTAATGTGCAGCGGCGGCACGGCTATCACGCTGATCGAGATAAAAACCAGTTTTATGACCATGTTCTATATCTACAACGATATTAATACCGTTTTCTTTTACTGTGACCTGCATTGGTGGCTCGCCGTGAAGCACCCCTGTTACCGGCTCTAGTCCCTCTTTTTTACGTACATCAACGTCACTGCGCTCATAAACGTGAACATTAGGCATTAGCTTGGTGATTGCCCATACTATCTTATCTCGGTGCTTTTCACCGCCAGCGCTAAGAAGCTGCACCACGGCAACATTGTCGTAGAGATCAATGGTAATACCGGGAAGACCATCACTTTCAGACGCTATCCAACGAAACGCATTCGTTTTGCTTGGGTCAAACAAGCGCTTACGCAGCGTTAGCGCAGTTTCTAAACGGCGCAAGAAAAAGCCGTTATCAATGCTTTCATCTTTTTTAAACGTCCACATGCGAACGCGAATTTTAGAATTTGGAGAATATGCGCCTCGCCCTAACCAATCGCCTTCAGAGTCGAAAACATCAACCGTATCGCCAACCCGAGCACGGCCTTTTAACTCAGCCACGGCGCTCTCGAAAACCCAAGGGTGTTTACGGCGAAGTGATTTATCTCTGGATGGTTGTAGTATGACCTGTGCTGACATGTAGGCTCTCGTGCTAATTTAAACAATATACATCTGTTGTAAGCGACATTAGGCGCTCACGGTAATGGCCGCGATTATACGCATTTAATAGGTTCTGTGTTGAATATTATCTATGCCGACTGGTATAAACTTAGAAGAAACCCAAACTGATTGATAGAGAAGTACGTAGACAAATTACGAATAAAATTTTAAGACTAGGATAGGATGCAGAGTATGCGCTATGTGGATTTTGAAAAGGGATGCGGCCCGAGCGAACTGGTTGTTAAGGAATGTGATGGGTCATCGCTAACATCAGGAAAAGTAAAAGTAGAGGTAAAAGCATTCGGTGTAAATCGAGCAGATACATTGCAGCGTCAAGGTAGTTATCCACCTCCGCTAGGGGAAAGTGAAATTCTTGGGTTAGAGGTAGCAGGCGTTGTAACAGAAGTTGCCAGTGATGTTAGTACCTTAAAAGAAGGTGATGAAGTATTTGGTTTGGTCGCAGGTGGAGGCTACGCCACTGAAGTCATTGTCAATCCTGCTCACCTTATGATTATCCCTAAGGGCATGCCATTTTTTGAAGCAGCAGGTCTTGCCGAAGTTTTTCTTACCGCATTTCAGTGTTTACGCACCATTGCTCATATTAAGCCAGCTGAGCGTGCCTTAATACATGGGGGCGCAAGTGGTGTGGGGTTGGCCGCCACTCAGCTATGCCAATACTGGGGCGTACACAGTGCCGTAACAGCGTCTAGCCAAGACAAGCTTACCCTTTGTGAAAGCAATGGCGCAGAGCATCTTATTAACTACAAACAGCAGCAGTTTGACGATGTTCTAAAAAAAGTATGGCCAGAAGGCGTTGATATGGTGCTTGATATGGTGGGTGGCGATTACCTTAACCGAAATCTTAAAGTGCTGAAGCAAGACGGCAGAGTAGTTTACTTGGCCATGCTAGCAGGACGGTATGCTGATAACCTTGATATGGCTTTGCTTTTAGGAAAGAGAGCCTCGATCATTGGGACAACACTAAGAAATCGAAGCGACGAGTATAAAGCGGACTTAATACGTGATTTCTCTAACGTATGTTTGCCCGCTTTTGAAAACAAAGAGCTAAATGTAAATATCGATACCCATTATAGTATCGATGATATAGATAAGCCTCATGCGCGATTGGAAAACAACGACACGCAGGGCAAGTTGGTCATTTCATGGTAAAAGCGCGTGGTAAGAAACTCTTGATAAAAGCTCGTGTTAAACGCCCTTAGTAAAAGCTTTCGGTGAGAACTTTAAGTAAAGGCTCTCACCAAAAGCGCTTTGCCGAAGTATTTTACTTTCCAGCAAAGCCTTCATCTGGCTTTGTTGGTTTCGCTTCCGCAGCACCGCGCGCAAGGTCATCACAACGCTCGTTTTCTGGGTGTCCTGAATGACCTTTCACCCAATGCCAGTTTATCTTGTGCTTTTTCACCGCTTCGTCTAAACGCTGCCACAAATCTGCGTTTTTAACCGGCTTTTTATCAGCAGTGCGCCAGCCGTTTTTACGCCAGTTATGGATCCATTGATTAATACCATTTTTTACATACTGACTGTCGGTAGTTAACTCAACGTTGCACGGTTCGTTTAAGCTATTGAGTGCTTCAATCGGGGCAAGCAGTTCCATACGATTATTCGTGGTGTGGGCAAAGCCATCGCTCAACTCTTTTCTATGCTGTTTGTAAATTAGTACAGCACCGTACCCGCCCGGGCCAGGGTTACCTAGACACGAGCCGTCGGTATAAATGTGAATGGTCTTTTGAGCCACAGCGTTTCCTTTAGTTTAACTCGCTTAATTTATCTTGTGTTTTCCCTTAGCGGATTGCGAAGGGGTTGATATACTATCAAAAAATGAAAGTGTAATTATAGTAGAGGTTCCATGCGCCAAATTGTTCTCGATACTGAAACCACAGGTATTGACCCCAAAGAAGGCCACCGCATTATCGAAATAGGGTGTGTTGAAGTTGTTAACCGCCGGCTGACGGGGAATCACTTTCACGTTTACATCAACCCAGGCCGGCATATTGAACAAGAGGCAATTGAAGTTCACGGCATAACCAATGAATTTCTTGCCGACAAGCCTACGTTTTCTCAGGTTGCTCAGGAGTTTGTTAGCTTTATCAAAGGGGCGCAACTTGTTATTCACAACGCACCATTTGACGTGGGCTTCATGGATCACGAGTTTGGAATGGAAGCCTCAACAAAAGGCGTCATCACCAACCAGATATGTGATGTACTGGATACGCTGACCCTTGCTCGCCAAATGCACCCTGGGCAGAAAAACAACCTTGATGCATTGTGCAAACGCTATGGCATAGACAACAGCCACCGTACGCTTCACGGGGCTTTGCTGGATGCTGAAATCCTTGCCGATGTCTATTTATTAATGACCGGTGGACAGACTAAGCTTAAATTGGCATCTAGTTCGGGTAATGATGCTGACTCAACCGCTATTCGCAGGGTCAAGCGAGGCACAAATAAATTAAAGGTTATTAAAGCTACCGCCGATGAAATAACACAGCACGAGGCTCGCTTGGACATTGTAGAAAAAGCGGGGGGCAAATGCTTGTGGCGTCCTCAGCCTGAAGAGGCGTCTTAGCCAAAAACGTGTAAATAGAAATAAAATAACCAAACAGTGCAGGAGCAGCGTAGCGTGAGAGTGTGGTTTTGTTGGGTAATTATCTTATCGCTTTTCATACACATAAGCGCTAGCGCTCAATCGCAAGAAGACGAGCGCGACGCCGCTAGTCAGCTCGCAGATAGTGCAATTCAAAACCCTCAGTCAAATAATCAAGATGTTGATGCTTCGCCGCTTACTGACTTAGGCGACAGCTACACAAACTCAATAAAGCTTTTACAAAACCGATTTCGAGTAGATTACAACGTTGAAGAAATCACCATGGTCTTTTTCAGAGAGTACGGCTCTGCACCGGTTGTACTTGTGAGACCTGATGGGTCTAAGCTGTTCCAGGGGCGAGTGGACGAAGACAAAGTAGAGTGGTTCGATGCCGATACCTTCGACATGATAACCATTAAAAATCCCGTTCCAGGGCCCTGGCAAGCAGTGGGCCAAGTGCTGCCAGAAAGCCGTGTGATGGTTATATCAAATATAGAGTTACATGCTGATCCGCTGCCTGACGTGTTATTTGCTGGTGAAATTCTTAAATCTACGGCGTATCTCACTAATAACGGCGAGCCGATTGATAACAAGCAGTTTAGAGATGTGGTCGAGCTCGATATTGAATTTAAAAGCACAAACAATCCTAACTTCGGAAATTTTGGTACAGGCGATCAAAATATTGCTACGTTTAAAGACGACGGAAGAGGCATGGACGAGCGCCCAGCAGATGGTGTCTTTACCGGGCAATTTAATTTAAAAATACCGGCGGGTGAGTGGAAGCCCGTTTTTCGCGTTATTACTCCCATGTACACCCGTGAGCAAGAAAGCCAACCGATTGTCTTACATAACAACCCTGTTTATATTGACGTCGAAATGAATGGCGGTGGAGATGGCTACCACAAGATCATAATTGATGTTGATCGGGAACTCGTTGATATTGAATCTTTGCTTGTGGACGGAAAAGTAAAGTTCCCCAATGCAGACATGCAGAACTTTTCTTTGACAGAGGGGGGCAGTGATCCTCGCGAGTATTTAATTGTTGCTTATGAGGAAGGCATTTTTAGAGTAAAGATTACGGCGTATGGCACAACAGTGAACGGGCGAGACTTCATATTAGACGTGCCTGAATTTAGTTTTGTTGCAGAGGGGCCGCAAGAGCCTGAAGTTGAAGACCCACTAATAGATGGAAAAGACCCAATCGTCGACGGGAGCGCGCCACTTATTACGTCGCCTGAGCTGAATCCCGCCGCAATGACGCCAAATGAAGAGCCATCGGAAAAGGAAATGGATAACGGAACCTTGACCATTATTTTGATCGCGGTCAACGGGTCTATAGTTCTTATCGGCGTCATTGCTGCTGCGGTTATTATTTTTATGCGCAAAAAGCGTACGTCTTCTACATCATCGCCTGAACCAGCAAAGCAAAGCTCGGCCACGACAGATGCCGATCTGTCTATGGAGGAAGCGCCTAAAGGGTTTAAAAAGTTGTTGGGCGTGTTTAAGAAAGGGAGCAAGCCGGAAAAATCCTAAAGCGTGAATTATTACAGTTGTGATAATGCGATGCTAAATTGTTCACTTTGAATTTTATTTCGACATAATGTCTATTTAACAGGCAAACAAACCGCAGATGACAATTTTATTAATAAAAAGCGTTGACTCCACATTGGGGAATACGTATTATCTGCGCCGCAGTCAGGGGACAGGGCAACAACAGCCAAGTCAACTCACTGATAACATTGAAGATGTGGAGCGGTAGTTCAGTTGGTTAGAATACCGGCCTGTCACGCCGGGGGTCGCGGGTTCGAGTCCCGTCCGCTCCGCCACTCTTTCAATGGTATAACTAAAAGGTCTTCGGAGCGGTAGTTCAGTTGGTTAGAATACCGGCCTGTCACGCCGGGGGTCGCGGGTTCGAGTCCCGTCCGCTCCGCCATTTAGTTATACAGCGCAATCTCGATTATGTGGAGCGGTAGTTCAGTTGGTTAGAATACCGGCCTGTCACGCCGGGGGTCGCGGGTTCGAGTCCCGTCCGCTCCGCCATTAATCGAAAAACGCGCGCTCATCATTATTGCGGAGCGGTAGTTCAGTTGGTTAGAATACCGGCCTGTCACGCCGGGGGTCGCGGGTTCGAGTCCCGTCCGCTCCGCCATTAATGATAAGATGCTATTCAAAAGCAATCCCTCACTTCAAATTAAAAACAACTTTTCACTAGTATCCCATACACGCCTTAAAATTTCATTCAGCGCGTATCCTCGTTGTTATGAAAAATTCCGTGAAGCGGCTGCTGAATTCGTAAATTTTTTATTGACCAGTATCCTTTCCAAGCGCCCAAACGACTATCTATACGGACTGGTATTAGGTATAAAAAATATCTAACAAACAGTGACATGTGCCCTAAAGTCTTAGTGCTTTTTTTTGAATCTGTACTAAAGTGTTCGGGTGAATGCATGAATACAATGTAGATTATGAATAAAAGCGATCAAAAACAGTACTTTTTAGCGGACAATTTAAAAGCGATTGGCGTCTCTCTACTAAGCGTTATTTTAGTGTCCCTCGTTCTTGCCATAGTTATGTTCGTGTTCGTTAGGGAACAAGAAGAGAGCAGAGCCAAAGGGATCCTAGATAATGTTCGCACAGTCTTTAGAGACGCTGAGATTACCCTTGATTATCTCAACGCTCTTCCTTATCAGTCGTGTGAGCTCGAAAACTTAGCAGAAATGCGCAAGACTCTATTTCGCTCTCGTTTTGTAAAAGAAATTGGTTTCTACGAAAATAAGCAATTATCGTGCAGCACCTATCTAGGCGTTCTTGAACAGCCTATAAAAGAAGTTACTCCCGATTTTTACACTAAGCTTGGAGATGCATTTTGGATAAATACGCCGCTGCAATTATTTGATAAGCAGGCTTCAGGCACCATTGTTCAACGTGGACGCTATAACGCTGTGCTAGATATGGATAGTGTCATTGGCTACAGCTTTACACAAGATTGGCAGCTTTTTTATAACGGTGATCAATTTTATCACATGGCGGGTAATCCAGGGCTTGTTGATAGTAAGCTTACTCAGAAAGACATGGATGCACGTACTGGTTATTTTTCCTTAAAATTCATTTTGTGCGATGAACGCTACACTAACACTTGCCTAAAAGTTAAGTCTGATCACGGTCGGGTGTTGGATTTACACATGGGAAAGATTGTCTTGTTTGTCTTCGTCATGCTCATGACGGCTGCACTCACGCACATGCTGGTGTTCAATTATCTAAGACGCCGTCGTTCTTTGGAGGCAAGAGTAAGCAAAGGGTTAAAAGAGCATAAGTTTTATAGCCTTTACCAGCCATTTGTGGATTTGGAAACCGGCAAAGTCATCGGTTGTGAAGTGCTAAGTCGCTTTGAAGACGAGTTTGGGCCTATTTATCCCGATGAGTTTATTCCCCAAGTCAAAGACCAAGATATGACATGGGAATTTACCGTAGATATGATTACGACTGCCATGAAGGAGCTCAATGAGAATCCGGATATTCCCGAGGGATTCAAAGTGTCTTTCAACTTGTTTCCTTTCGATTTTACAAGAGAGGATTGCTTAGACTTAGATTTTGTACTGGAAATGAATGTTAAGAACTTTAAGTTAGTACTGGAAATCACCGAAGACGAGCAGATTGCAACCCACAGTGCAGTTAAGCATATTAAATCTTTAAAAAGCAAAGGGTTCTTGTTTGCTATTGATGATTTTGGTGTGGGCTACTCTAACTTAAGTCAGCTTAAAACCTTGAACTGTGACTATCTCAAAATTGACAGAAGTTTTGTTATGGATATGGAAGACAACAGTATTCGTTCGTCACTTATTCCGCATATTGTCAGCATCGCCGAGGGTTTAAACGTCGACCTGATTGCAGAAGGCGTCGAAAATACCGAACAGAGTAATGAACTGAAGGGGTTGACGATCGGGTTTGGCCAAGGGTGGTTGTTTGGCAAGCCTCAGTCTGCCGATGCGCTAGCTAAAAGCGTCCTAGACACACAATAACACGTTTTAGCGCTGTCATTTTTCAGTTGGTGTTGGTAGTGTTTAGCGCTACCATTCACCGTCTGGAAACTATAGAAGAACAGTCGCATGCAGGACGTGCTAATTTGCAGCAATATTAATAAAACCTATCAAGATGGCAGTAACGCCACCCCAGTATTACACGATGTTTCTCTTTCTATAAAAGCTGGTGAACATGTAGCCATTTTAGGAAGCTCCGGCTCGGGTAAAAGTACGCTACTACATATACTTGGAGGATTAGATAAACCCTCCAGCGGCGAGGTTGAATTTAATGGTAAATCCCTTGGTAAACTTTCTGGTAATGCATTAGCTAAACTTCGCAACGACGAAATGGGGTTTATTTATCAGTTTCATCACCTTCTAGGTGAATTCACTGCTTTAGAAAACGTTGCGATGCCGCTTAGAATAAGAGGACGGTCGATAAAAGACGCCCATACCAAAGCCAAAGCTATGTTAGAAGAAGTCGGGCTTTCCCATCGAACGGACCACTTACCCTCAACCATGTCGGGTGGCGAGCGCCAGCGTGTGGCAATCGCCCGCGCCTTAGTCACTGAACCTTCCGTAGTGCTCGCTGATGAGCCTACCGGGAATTTGGATGATTCTACGGGTGAACAAATTTATAAGCTTTTGACCAGTTTAAGTGAGAAAAAGGGTACTGCTTTTGTGGTGGTGACCCACGATATTGCTCTTGCTGCGAAAATGGATAGGGTGCTGAAGATAAAAGACGGCCGGCTAGCTTGTGAGGCGTTATCCATGGAGAGTAATAATGCTCGCCCTTGAACTGGCAAAACGATTTAGAAAAACACGCTCCGAACAGCGTTTTATTTCGTTTATATCAATGTCATCGACAATTGGCATTGGGCTTGGGTGTTTCGTGCTTATCGTGCTGCTTAGTGTTATGAACGGTTTTGAAAAAGAGCTGACAAGTCGTATTCTAAGTGTGGTTCCTCATGGCGAACTTTACACTAAAAGTGAAGGTGGCATAGAGAACTTAGACGCTCAGCTATACCGATTTTCTCAAGACAAGCGTATTGCGTCAGTAACTCCTTACACTGGGTTAACAGGCATGCTGCAATCGAAGGGTGAGTTGAAGGCCATTAGTGTTACCGGTATCCCAGTTAATCAAGTTGGCGACAAATTTTCTGAAAGAGTGGCTAGCCAGCACTGGCTTAACTTTTCCAAACAGGCCAATGGGTTAATTATTGGAAAAGGTATTATGTCTTCAATGGGGCTCTCTGTAGGAGATACAGTTCAACTATTGATACCGCAAGCCACGCAAGATTTAACCTTTAAAGCGCCTCGTTCTATTACGCTAACTATTTCAGGGGCGCTGTCTGTAGGCGGTGAATTAGATAACCAGCTTGGGTTGATGCATTTAGCGACCGCATCGCAAGCTATCGGTATAACATCTAGAGCCCAGGGTATTCAGTTTACGCTTAACGATCCTTTTTCAGCATACGATACCATGCGGGATATTGGCTATAGCTACCCTCAAGCCGTTTATATGTCTGACTGGACACGTACCCAAGGGCATTTGTACAACGACATTCAGCTTGTAAGAACGGTGGTCTATATTGCGCTTACGTTAGTGATTGCCGTTGCTTGCTTTAATATAGTGTCATCATTAGTGATGGCGGTTAGGGACAAACAAGCTGCTATTGCAATTTTAAAAACAATGGGAGCCACAGACCGCTTAATCCGCAATACATTCGTGCTGCAAGGTGTTATCAATGGATTTGTCGGCATCACCGTTGGCGTTACGTTTGCCTTGCTGGTGGCGCCCAATTTGTCGGATATTGTTCGTTTTATAGAGACGTCATTGGGTGTAGACATTCTATCTGGAGATATCTATTTTATTGACTTTCTACCTTCAAGCTTACACTGGCAGGATGTCGTAATAACGGTTGTTGTAGCCATGTTTTTAAGCGTAGGCGCTACGCTATATCCAGCACAAAAAGCGGTAAAAGTGTCGCCATCTTCTGCGCTTCACTAGCTAAATTTTAAGTACGAGCGATAATTGTATTTGCTTCACATGTCAGTTTCGCGCGAAAAAAATAAAGGCCAGCAAATTATGCTGGCCTTATTTGTATCTAACTGCTGGGTTTGTGTGACACTTAAATAATGTTCACAGCCCACTAAGTGGGCTTTAATTCCTTGCTAACTGTTCTTTTCGAAGTGTTCAAAGTCAACATCTTCCTGTTTCAAACCAGCTTTAGGGTCGTTATAAACACTCTCATCTAACGCGCCTTCGCTCTTTGCAACGACGCATGACACCATGCAGTCACCGGTAATATTAACCGCAGTTCGTGTCATATCAAGCAGTCTATCTACGCCGATAATAAGCGCAATACCTTCAACGGGTAAGTTTACCTGCTGCAACACCATGGCCAGCATAATCAGGCCAACACCAGGTACACCAGCGGTTCCGATAGAAGCAAGCGTGGCGGTCAACACTACCATCATATAGTCGCCAAGGCTTAAATCTACGGCGTAAACCTGAGCAATGAAAACGGTCGCTACACCTTGCATGATGGCGGTACCATCCATGTTAATAGTTGCACCCAAAGGCAGCGTGAATGATGAAACTGAATTACCTACACCAAGTTTGTTTTTTGCTGTTTCCATAGTGACAGGCAAGGTAGCGCTGCTGCTTGACGTACTAAAAGCAAAGAGAGCTGCGTCACGCATTTTTTTCAACAGTATGACCGGGTTCAAGCCCGCCAAAACTTTAAGCAAAACAGAATAGGTAACAAGGCCGTGAAGGATCAGAACGCCGAATACTAAGAAGAAGTACTTTGCCAAACTCAATATCGTTTCGCCGCCAATGGTTGAGAAGAGCTTTGCCATCAGTACGTAGACGCCGTAAGGCGCTAGGTTCATGATGATTGTCACCAAACGCATGATTACCGTATTAATATCTTCAAAGATGGAGGTGAGGCGTTTGCCCGCGTCACCCGTCATCGCCATTGCTATACCAAAGAGTACCGCAAAAACAATGATCTGAAGCATGTTGCCCTGCGCCATTGAGTTTATTGGGTTGCTAGGAAACATATTAACAATAACGTCTGACAGACTAGGTGCCTCTTTAGCTTGGAACGTGGTTTCAGTGGTAAGATTCAGCCCATCACCAGGAGAAACGACTAAAGCTATACTCATGGCTAGTGTTATGGCGATTGCGGTTGTGACAACATATAATCCAACCGATTTCGCACCTAGCCTTCCTAGCTTGCTTGGGTCTGATAAGGTACTTGTTCCGCATATAAGGGATACGAAGACGAGGGGAACCACTAGCATTTTTAAGCTAGCGATAAAGATTTGTCCGAGAGTAGAAAATATACCTTCGACAAGAATGTTATACGTTGAGAGCTCTAAACCGAATATCGAAAAAGTGAAATCTCCGCTATCATCAAATAATAATTGGAGAAAGACACCAGTCAAGATACCGGCAGCCATGCCGATAAATATGCGAGCGGTTAAACTATATTTATGTGCAGATGAAGACATTAATGTTTCCTGTGCATTTTTATATTTTTAATCTTTCGTAGTGTGCCAGATTCAGTTGATTTTTAAACATAAAAAACGACGCAATTGTCAATAAAAGAGGTTCAGGAACGAATTATGTCGACATTAGCGAAAGCGTTAAGCCTAATTAGCGCAATATTTATGCTAACAGCATGTGGTGGGGGCGGTTCTTCAGTCTCTCGGGATAACACGGATAATGGAAGCGGAGACGGCGGTACAACCACGCCTACCTACTCAATTGCCTTATCGTTAGAAAATGAAAGTGGCGCAAGCGACAACAATTTATCAGAAAACAACAGCTTGTTCGCTGTAGCGACTGTGACAGATGAAGACGGGAATCCGCACTCAGATACTCTGCTAACTTTCACCTTGAGTAACGAGGAACTTGCCGAGTTTGGCAATGACACCGGTACTGCCCGCACTAACTCAAGTGGTGTCGCAAGAATTCGCTTAGACGCCAGTACGGCGTCGGGTGATGGTGAAATTACTGCAGCGCTAGGCAGTGGCGAAACAGGAACGACAACGTTTTCTGCGACAGCAGTTACCAGCACAGATCCTTCTACAATCAGTGTTTCTCTCTCGCTGCAAAATAATAGCGGCGAGGCTGATAACAACCTTTCATCGAGCAATGCTTTAACAGCAGTTGCTACGGTAACTAATTCACTGGGTGAGCCTCAGGCAGATCTTTTGCTTACCTTTTCTCTAAGTAACGATGAGCTGGCTACCTTTTCAAATGACACTGCAACTGCACTTACCGACGCAGAAGGTGTTGCAACAATAGGTATGTCGGTTGGAAGCGCCTCTGGCGACGGCGAAGTAACGGCTACTCTACCTACTGGTGAGACAGACTCCACGACCTTTAGCTCTGAAGGTAGTACCACGGTAAGTGAAGAGCCTGCATCTCTTGAGCTTTTCGCTGACAGTATTCAGCTGGCTTCAAGTGGCAGTGATGAAGTCGAACTCATTGCATTAGTTAAAAATGAGCAAAGTGTGTTGATGGAAGGGGTCGAAGTGAGCTTCTCAGCAGCAACAGGTGATGGCGTTGAACTCCAATTAACACAGCCTGAAACCCTTGCCGATGGCACAGCACGCGCAGTACTGACGTCGCAAAACGATAAATCAAACCGTACTATTACTATCACTGCTGGGGCAGGTAGCCTTACTGAATCTGTTGATATTACTATTACGGGGACGGAAGTGACTATCAATGGATCATCGTCGGTCATTTTAAACGATACCGTTGAATACACAATTCGACTTCAAGACTCCGATGGCGAGACTATCAAAAACGAAGATGTTGTCTTAACTGCAACTAACGGCACCCTAGGCAGTACCACGGTAAATACCGGGGCTAATGGTCAAGCAACAGTATCCTATACAGCCTCCGCTTCTGGAGAAAATACGATTACGGCATCAGCCCTTAATGCTGAAACAAGTTTTACGGTACAGGTTCAGCAAGACGAATTTAACTTCGTTAATTTGCCAACAGAAGAAGTGCCCTTGGGTCAAGCGCAGACAATTACTGTGCAGTGGCGTCAAAACAACACACCTGTAGTAGGTCAAGAGGTGACTTTTAGCGCCTCACGTGGCGTGATTGACGGCGACTCAACGGTACAAACCGATGCAGAAGGACAAGCAAGTATTGACATTAGCGCCAACAATGCTGGCATTTCTTCAATTACAGCGTCGGCAAGCGACGGAAGCGGCAATGTGTTGGTTTCAGCACTTACTCAAATTGAGTTTATTGCCACTACACCGCACACGCTTATTGCTGATGCATCGCCCGACATTTTAGGCCCTGATGGACAAACCAGCACGATTAGCGCGGTGGTTCGCGATGTAGATGGTAATTTGGTAAAAAACAGTGTAGTTAACTTTACTGTCTCTGACGTGTCTACCGGGTTTGTATCACCCTCTCAAGCAACTACCGATAGTAAGGGGATAGCTACAACCGTCTTTACTTCAGGCTCGGTTTCAACCTTAGAGTCTGTAGTTGTTACTGCCTTTGTTGCTGATGATTCAGCAATAGAAGATCAAGTTACTTTAACAGTAGGTGCTCGCGCATTCGATATCTCTCTAGGAACGGGTAATGAGCTTGAAGAACCTACCTCTACATCTTACTTGAAGCGTTTCAGTGTTTTTGTTTCTGACTCTGCTGGACAGCCAGTCAGCGGCGTGAACCTAACTGCATCGGTATCGCCGGCAAAGTATGTGGATAATGGTGAATATCGCACAGGTTTCTGGGTGTATGATGACGACGAATCGCAATGGGTTGCGATAGTAAATCAAAACTGTCTTACAGAAGATGTAAACGATAACGGCATCTTGGATACAACCCCAACCAATGAAGATACCAATGGAGACCAGATGCTTACTCCTGGATTGGTGGGAACCATAACCTTTGCTAACGGCAACGCTGAAACAGATGAAAATGGTTACGCCGAATTGGAGTACCGATACCCGAGTAGTTATGCGGTTTGGTATGATGCTGTTATTTCTGTTTTTGGTCAGTCTACAGGAAGCGAGGCGCAAGCTTCGATGAACTACACGCTTAGTATTTCAGCTGACGACGTGACCGATGAAGGCGCATCACCGCCGGCTAACCCGTTCGGTGTGACTGACCAGTGTACTTTGGTTACGCCGTAAACGTATACATTATTCAAATCATAAAAAAAGCCGGCTGTTAGCCGGCTTTCTTTTTAATTTTTAGGGCGTTATAACACTTACCCTTGCTGGAACGGATAAACCGAACCAATCTTCAGAATTTGCGTAAGCTCATCCAGAGCAGTGCGCGACTCAATCAGTAGCTGAGGATCGCGCAAGTCATCTTCGCTTAGTTCATCGCGATAATGTTTATCGACCCATGCATTTAAGCGAGCGAACTGTGTATCCGTGATTAACGTGTTTTGATTGACTGCTTCAAGTTCTTGATCGTTCATGGCAACACGCAGGCGTAAGCAAGCAGGGCCGCCGCCGTTGCGCATACTTTGTTTAACATCGAAATAGTTAACCGACTTAATTGGCGTACCCAATGTAACTAGCTTGTCTAGATAACGTTTAACCGCTTCATTTTCCTCGCACTCAGTTGGCGCGATAATGGTCATATCACCACTAGGAAGCGTTATAATTTGCGTGTTAAACAAGTAAGTTTTTACCGCGTCTTGAACAGAAACTTCAGCAGTAGGTACTTCGATGAAGTGAAGTGGCTGGCTGCCAAATTTTTCCTGAAGCTCTTTGAAGCCCGCTTCTTTTTGATAAAACGCCTGCTCATGGAAAAACAATACGTTTTGGTTACCTACGGCAATCACATCGTTGTGAAACACACCTTGGTCGATAACATCAGGGTTTTGCTGCATGTAAACCACACCATCGTCATCTAGGCCATGCAAACGCGCTACGGCTTGGCACGCTTCTAATGTTTGGCGAGCCGGGTATTTTGTCGGTGCAGGTTTGCTGGTATCAAATGCGTGACGACCATAAACAAACAACTCAACGCCAGCCTGCCCATAATTGCTGCAAAGGCGTGTATGGTTGGCTGCACCTTCGTCACCAAAATGCTCGTTGTCTGGCAGGTGCTGATGGTGGGCAAAGTGTTTTTCATTGGCGAATGTGCCGCGCAAAATATTGCCTGTAACCTGAGGCTCTAGTGAGCGATGAAACTTGTTCGTTAAGTTTGCAGGGGTAAAGTGAACGCGACCATCGGCAGTATCGGCACTAGGAGACACGGTGGCGGCGTTTGCAGTCCACATGCTACTAGCAGAGCAACATGCCAAGAAAATCTCGCGAGACTGCTTTGCAGCGCTTTCTAGCACGCGAGCATCAGAACCGCTAAAGCCTAATCGGCGAAGTGCCGCGATATCAGGGCGTTCTTGCGGAGCTAATACACCTTGAACCATTCCCATATCGGCCAACGCTTTTGCTTTTGCAAGACCCTGCTTTGCAGCCTGCTTAGGGCTGCTTTTGGCATTCGCATTGTTTAGGGAAGCGACATTGCCAAACGATAAGCCGGCATAGTTGTGGGTAGGGCCAACAAGACCATCAAAGTTAACTTCAAACTGCTTCATACTTTCCCTCATTCTTGTAGTTTTTGCTGTTGACCCCATATGCTACATTCTTAAAGATACTGCGAATAAGTTCATAGCAACGGTAACGCTTTCGCTGTTCTCAGGGTCAAACACGGCACATTTTTAAACCTGAGTGCGTTGTTAGGTCAGGTTGGAATGGCTGGCATTATACGGCTTTTAAGACCGATGCCAATCGCACTGCTCATTTAATGTACAGTTTTTGTGCGCGTTTAGAGCGGTGGGAAGAATAAGTATGAAGAAGATCTTGTTTTCCATTCACTTTGTAGATATATGTTAAAAAAGAGCGAGTACCCTATATATAGTGTCGGGCTGCTCCAGTTTTCAGAAATTGACGTAAATAGTCATTAAAAATCAATAGGTTTAGTTCAATTATATGGCAAAATCACTGGTCATAGTCGAGTCACCAGCCAAAGCAAAAACGATAAATAAATATCTTGGCAAAGATTTTATCGTAAAAAGTTCGGTTGGCCATGTTCGAGATCTTCCGACGAAGGCGTTAGGCAAAGTAGAGCCTAAAAAACCGGCTAAAGAACTCAAAACTTTAGGCGAAGAAGAGCGTCAAGAATATCTTCGTCGTCACGAATACTTAAAACTTGTAGACAGAATGGGCGTTGATCCAGAAAAAGACTGGAAGGCTCACTATCAGGTGCTGCAAGGTAAAGAAAAGGTAGTCAACGAACTTAAAAAGCTTGCAAAAGACGCTGACACTATCTATCTCGCAACGGATTTGGACCGCGAGGGAGAAGCGATTGCGTGGCATTTACAAGAGCTGCTAGGCAAAAAAGATAAGATATATCAGCGGGTAGTGTTCAACGAAATTACTAAAAATGCGATTCAAGAAGCATTTTCAGACCCGGGCGAGCTAAATATATCGCGTGTCAATGCGCAGCAAGCACGCCGATTCCTAGACCGCGTTGTGGGCTTTATGGTGTCGCCATTGCTGTGGAAAAAGATTGCGCGCGGCCTTTCAGCTGGGCGTGTTCAATCGGTAGCGGTTAGGCTTGTTGTCGAGCGAGAGCGCGAAATCAAAGCCTTCGTACCAGAAGAGTTCTGGGATGTACATGCAGACTTGACCAGCCAACAAAAAGCAGCGCTTCGTATGTTGGTTGCCAAGCATCAAGGTAATGCATTTAAGCCTAAAAACAAAGCTGAAACAGACAAAGCACTTGCTGAATTAGAAGGGGCTAGCTACACGGTAGAAAGCCGCGAGTCGAAGCCAACGCAAAGTCGTCCTTCTGCGCCATTTATTACCTCTACGCTGCAACAAGCAGCGAGCACACGTTTGGGCTTCGGTGTTAAGAAGACCATGATGATGGCTCAGCGTCTTTATGAGGCGGGTTACATCACCTATATGCGTACTGATTCGACCAATTTGAGTCAAGAGGCAGTAGATAGCGCGCGAGCATATATCTCAGATAATTTTGGTGGTAAGTATTTACCAGATTCGCCTAACCGCTATGGAAGTAAAGAGGGTGCGCAGGAAGCGCACGAAGCGATTCGACCTTCAAATGTGAGCATTAGTGCTGCAAGTCTAGGTGATATGGAGCGCGATGCACAGCGTCTGTATGAGCTTATTTGGCGCCAGTTTTTAGCGTGTCAAATGACGCCGGCAAAGTACGATGCAACTACCATCAAAGTAGCGGCAGGGGACTACGAGCTTACAGCAAAAGGCCGAGTACTTAAGTTTGACGGTTGGACGCGCGTGCAGCCTCAGCTTCGCAAAAAAGGCGAAGAAGAGCTTATGTTGCCCGATGTACAAAAAGGTGATGTGCTAGACCTTAAAGTACTTGATCCTAAGCAACACTTCACTAAGCCAATAGCGCGATTTAATGAAGCGTCTTTGGTGAAAGAGCTTGAAAAACGCGGCATTGGTCGTCCTTCTACGTATGCTAGTATCATTTCAACCATACAAGATCGCGGCTATGTGCGTTTGGAAAATAAACGTTTTTACGCCGAGAAAATGGGAGAGATAGTCAACGATCGTCTGATGGAAAACTTCGACGATTTAATGAGCTACGATTTCACGGCAAACATGGAACAGCATCTTGATGACATTGCTGAAGGCAATAAAGATTGGAAAGATGTTCTTAATGAATTTTACAGCGGCTTCTATGGGAAACTGCTGAACGCCGAAAAAGATCCTGAAGAGGGCGGTATGCGCCTAAATCAGGCAATACCTACGGATATTGCATGCGACAAATGCGGCCGCGAAATGAATGTGAGAACGGCTTCAACCGGCGTATTCTTGGGCTGTTCAGGTTATAACTTACCGCCTAAAGAGCGTTGCACCAACACCATGAACCTAACGCCCGGTGATGAAGTGGTGAAGGTAGATGACGAGGAAGAGCTTGAAACAGAAGCGCTTCGTTCTAAAAAGCGTTGCCCTAAATGCGGCACTGCTATGGACAGTTACTTGGTAGACGAGACCCGTAAGCTTCACGTTTGTGGTAACAACCCCACCTGTGATGGCATCTTGGTTGAGACGGGAACATTTAAAATTAAAGGCTACGACGGCCCTATTATCGAATGCGATAAATGCGGCAGTGATATGGAGCTTAAGAACGGTCGGTTTGGTAAATACTTCGGCTGTACTAATGAAGAATGTAAGAATACCCGTAAGCTGCTAAGAAACGGGGAAGCTGCGCCACCTAAAGAAGATCCGGTCGATTTACCTGAGCTTCCGTGTGAAAAGTCAGACGCTCACTTTATGCTACGCGATGGGGCGTCGGGCATTTTCTTGGCAGCGCATAACTTCCCTAAGTCACGCGAGACTCGTGCGCCGAAAGTGGAAGAACTTGCGCGCTTTAGAGATAGAATATCGCCGAAATTCTATTATCTTGCTGATGCGCCAAAAACAGACCCTGATGGTAACCCTGCAATAGTTCGCTACAGCAGAAAGACCAAACAGCAGTATGTGATGTCTGAAAACGAAAACAGAAAAGCCACCGGGTGGTCGGCGTGGTACGACAACGGCAAATGGCAGGAGCAGGCAGCGAAAAAGCCGGCGGCTAAGTCAAAAGCTAAGAAAAAATAACGCGTAGCTTATACATTACGCAGAAACATAAATGTTAAGCCCGAATTTATTCGGGCTTATTACGTCTATATATATCCATTAGAGTCTTGCACCACAGCTCACGCAAGGTTCGTTACTAAATTAATAGAGAGTGAATTATGGCCTCTTTACAGGATCAACTTTTAAAAGCCGGACTGGCTGACAAAGCGACGGCAAAACAAGCGCGCGCTGATAAACGCAAAAAGCAAAAACAGAAAAATAAGCAGAAGCAGCCGGTAGTAGATGAGGCAACGTTAGCAGCCCAGAAAGCGGCGGAAGAGAAAAAAGCCCGTTCTCGTGAGTTAAATCAATTGCAGCAGGAAGAGCGTGAAAAACGTTCGATTGCGGCTCAAGTTAGGCAGCTTATTAACGTTAATAAACAGCCACGCAAAGGTGAAACTGTACTTAATTTCACACACGATAACGTGGTAAAACGCATGTATGTGAGTGAAGAAATGCACAAGCAAGTGACAAAAGGTCGTTTGACTGTGGTGTTACTCGACGATGCTTACGAACTGGTGCCAACGCCGGTGGCTGACAAGATTGCCCAGCGTGATGAGTCTTCAATTATCTATCGCGCCGATTTAGATAAAAGCGGTAGCGATGGAAAAGACGAAGATGAAGACGATTGGTATGCCGATTATGAAATCCCAGACGATTTAACCTGGTAACCTTTTCAAGCTCACCACCTTGTGGCTTTAAGAATAGCTCGGTGGTGAGTAAATGCTTTCAACCATAGCTGCATTTACTAACGTGTTAAGGACTTTTCCCAATACCCGCTCTCTATTTGCGTGCTCCATTTGCAATTGAACTTAAAAGCCCCTTCATAGCTATCGCTTGCGCCACTCTAAAATATTGTATTTATTGCGACTTTTCACAAATGGTTCGCTTTAGAAAATCTTATATTTGCCGTTAACAATAAAAAAGTTAGGGAAGGTGTTACCTCCACTTTCTAGTCTATAGTTATTAAAGCGCATAAGTATCGTTACCCCAAATGATTTGCGTTAGATTTTGCGTTAGATGTTGTTTCTTAATTCAGGAGGGAAGCCATGAATGGTTTACCGAAGCTAGTTCTAGGTGTCGTTATATCATTATGCATGTCACTACCCGTAAATGCTGGGCTATTCAACATCTCCATCAATAATCTTGGAGGGTTAACACCCTCACAATCTAGTGCATTTGACGATGCAATTGCCTATTGGGAATCATACTTAATAGGCGTTCAAAGCGCTTTTGACCATAGTATTATTATAGAGGCAAGTGGAACGCCGATTGATGGTACGGGCGGGATATTAGGCAGTGCTGGTCCGTCAAGTGTTACTCAGCTTTCTGACAGTACTTTTGTTTATGCAAATAAAGGTCGGATGCGCTTTGACACGGCAGATTTAAATAACATGGAAAATAACGGAACACTTTTCGATGTCATCGTACACGAAATGGCTCATGTTATTGGGTTTGGTACTTTGTGGACGACCGATTTTTTTATCGCAGGGAGTCAATCTAATTATGTCAATGGCACAGGGCGCTATACTGGAGAATACGCTTTGGAAATTTATCGCCGTGAGTTTGTAGAAGACGCGGCCTTCATTCCTGTTGAACTTGGCGGAGGCGCAGGTACTGCCAATAGCCATTGGGACGAGCCTTGGCCCGGTGGTTCATCGGACTTAATGACCGGCTATTTAGGGCCCTATCCAATTACGTTAAGCGATACCACTGTAGCGTCGTTTGCTGATATTGGTTATTTGACCACTGTTACTCATGCAGTGGATGAGGCTGCTACGGTTTGGCTGTTTCTACTTTCATTTGGATTAGTACTAAGAAAAAAGTTTCTACCAACTAGTGCGCGCCCTCTGCAAGCTGTGTAATCTAACCAAGGCCTAGTTTACTATTGCAAAGCAACATGCTGAATTTATAGAATCAATAGTGAGGGAATGCTTGATAAGAGAGAAACGAGAAGTGGATAAATTGAATAAAACTCTTATCGGACTTGTGTTAGCGGGTGGCCAATCGCGCAGAATGGGACAAGATAAAGCCCTTATGCGTTATCAGGGAAGCACGCTTATTGAAAAAGCGTCATCGCTGTTAAAAGCTGCAGGGTGTGATGAGGTCTTAATCAGCCGAAATGCGGCAGGTTTTTTAGTTGATATTATTGAAGACGCAGGTCCACTGGGTGGTGTGCACGCTGCTGTAGATGATTTGTGTAATGCGAACAATGGCAGTGACAGCCTTATTGAATTGCTTGTCCTTCCCGTGGATATGCCCCAGATGACGCCTCAGCTTTTGAAATTGCTAGTATCAGCAGGGCGTGAATCCCAGCGGTCGGTTTATGTGAAAAAACGCTTTTTGCCTTTTTATTTGCCCGTTTCACAGGGTATCGCAGCCAGGTTAACGCATTACTTAGTTGACCAAAACAAGCGTCGTGTGGTGGGGTTCTTGGATAGCATAGATGCTGTTGCGCTTGAAGAGGCTAATCTTGAGTGCGCAAAAAGTGCAAATGGTGAACAAGGAAAACAGAGCGAAAAAATAACCCTTGTGGATGAGGCGCATTGGCTGAACGTTAATACGCCAGGTGATTGGCCCGATGACAAATAACGTCGAACATCAAGCATTAGTTTTAGATGGAACACCTAAAACGCAACGTTTTACTCTTGCTGAAGAGGTCGCATTAAGCATTAGTTATAACGGTATCAACTATGCAGTAATGCTTGTTACGCCCAAAGACATCGAAGACTTTATAGTTGGCTTCAGTTTGAGTAACGATATTATCGAGCATCCTCGCGAGCTCTACGGTATTGAGTTGACTCATCACAACGAACACGTTAATGCCGAAGTCGACATTGCCAACCGGGCTTTTTGGAAGTTAAAAGAAAATAAACGGCAATTGGCGGGGGCGTCGGGCTGCGGGCTCTGTGGTGTCGAAGCACTGGATAACGCATTGCCTCAACTCCAACCTGTAGACCCAATACCCCTGCCAGACGCAAGCTGGTTTGAAGGGTTGCGAAACCTTATATCTGAAGCGCAAGCATTAGCGAAGCAAAGTGGGGCAGTGCACGGCGCGCTCTACATGGATGCTAAGCGTAATGTACTAGCGTGTCGTGAAGATATAGGTAGGCATAACGCGTTTGATAAGTTAATTGGGGCAATCGCAGCTAATAATCTTTACCAGAAGGATTGCCTTGTAGTGTTAACCAGTCGCTGTAGCTTAGAACTAGTACAAAAAGCGATACGAGCAAAATTACCTTTGCTTGTAACCCTTTCAGCTCCTACGACATTATCAGTTAAGTGGGCCAATCGCTATGGAGTGTCCCTTATCCACGTGCCTAAATATGACCCTCCGAGAGCGTATTCACCGCAATTCGTCCATCCGTCTCGGACTTTGAAAGTTTGATCGCAATAAATTTTGACGTGGGTGTAAAGGTTCCGTCGCCATAGCTTTCTAATGGTACCAGTGGGTTGGTCTCTGGGTAGTAGGCGGCGGCTTGACCCTTTGGAATGTCGTAAGCCACTAACATAAACTGTTTTATTTGACGTATCTTGCCGTCGTTCCACATAGAGGTAATGTCGACTTTATCGCCATCTTTAAATCCCAACTTTTCGATATCGCTTTCGTTGACAAACAGGACATCACGGGCACCAAATACGTTTCTGTAACGGTCATCCATACCATAGATAGTGGTGTTGTATTGGTCGTGAGAGCGCAGCGTTTGCAAAATAAGGTCGGGATTTTCTCCTTGAGTTACTAGGTCCGCATTTAACAGCGAATCTGGCAGCGAGTTAACGGCAAATTCAGCCTTGCCTGAAGATGTTAGCCACTTCCGTTCGCTAGCAGCGTTACCCAGATGAAAGCCACCAGGCTGCGCTAGTTTGGTATTAAAGTCTTTAAAACCGTCTATCGTATCGGCAATAAGTTCACGAATATTATCGTAATCGCTTATTAAGAAATCCCAGTCTACCGGTGTATTGCCAAGCGTCGCTTTTGCGATACCTGCGATTATGGCTGGTTCTGAGCGAAGTTCGGGCGAGGTAGGCGGTAGCTGCCCATAAGAAATATGAACCATAGAAAACGTATCTTCTACAGTTACACCTTGTTGTCCATTTACCTGCATGTCTACTTCAGTCCTACCTAAGCAAGGTAAAATGAGCGCATCTTTACCTGTAGTCAGGTGAGAGCGGTTTAGTTTAGTGGCAATATGTACCGTCAAATCGCATTTTTCTAACGCCGCGTGTGTACGCGGTGTATCTGGTGTTGCTTGCGCAAAATTACCGCCTAAGCCGATAAATACTTTAGCCTCGCCGCGCTCCATAGCTTGAATCGCTTGAACGGTATTGTGACCCCGTTTTCGGGGTACTGCGAAGTTAAACTTGCTTTCCAATGCATCGAGTAAGGTTTTAGGTGGTGCTTCGTTGATACCCACCGTCCTATCACCTTGTACATTACTATGCCCTCTAACGGGTGAAAGGCCGGCACCTGGCTTGCCAACGTTTCCTCGCAATAGCTGTACATTTACAATTTCTTGAACCGTAGCAACAGAGTGTTTGTGCTGTGTAATTCCCATAGCCCAGCACATGATTACCCGTTCGCCGCGCTTGTACATAGTAGCCGCGTGACGGATGTCTTCTTTTGATAAACCGCTCTGCGTTTCAATATGTTCCCAACTTGTATTGTCGACTACAGCTAAATAGTCGTCCATGCCGTTGGTATGTGTATTGATAAAATCATGGTCGAAGACGGGAGTATCATTGTTTGCTGTTGCTTCCCGTTCCCAGGTTAGTAACCATTTCGCAACGCCCCGCATAACTGCCATATCGCCGCCAAGAGCAGGCCTGAAGTAAGCGGTATTGGTTGGCGTTGAGCCATTAGTTAGCATTTCTATGGGGTGTTGAGGATGCTGGAACTTTTCTAGACCGCGCTCTTTTAGCGGGTTTAAACAAATTACTTGAGCGCCTCTACGTACAGCGTCACGCAGGGGCTCTAACATGCGCGGGTGGTTAGTGCCCGGGTTTTGCCCGATTACAAATATAGTATCCGCTTTTTCAAAATCGTTGAACGTAACCGTGCCTTTACCTACGCCTATGGTGGGCTTCATACCTTGTCCCGAGGCTTCATGACACATATTCGAGCAATCGGGAAAATTATTAGTACCAAACGCGCGCACAAAAAGTTGATACAGGTAAGCAGCTTCGTTACTTGCCCGCCCAGAGGTATAAAATTCGGCTTGATGTGGAGAGTTTAGAGCATTCAAATGCTTGGCGATAAGTGCGAACGCGTTGTCCCATGAAACGGGTTCGTAGCAGTCAGTTTTAGCGTTGTAGCGCATAGGGTGGGTAAGTCTGCCCTGAGACTCCAGCCAGTAGTCTGTGTGCTTTTTGAGTGAACTTACAGAATGATTTGAGAAAAATGCAGGGTCAGCATGTCGACCAGAAGACTCCCAATTCACTGCTTTAGCTCCATTCTCGCAAAACTTAACTAGTCCGCTTTCCGGAGACTCTCCCCACGCGCAGCCCGGGCAGTCAAAACCCTTATCTTGATTGGTTTTAAGCATAGCCCGTAAATTTTTTAGTGGCTTCTCGCTTTGGAGCCAGCTTTGCGTTACGCTTTTCAAAGCGCCCCATCCGCCAGCGGGTTTGTCGTAAGTTTTGATGTTGCGCTTATCACTCATATTCTGTCCCTTTGCCCGCGCGGGTGTTTGCTTATGTATACAAGACTTGTAGCAAATCACCTTAACTATTTTTAAATGGTGTTCCAATTAGTTACGCCGACTAAATTATAGGGTTCATCAATTAAACGCTAATTTCCAGTCGCCAGTCTGAAGTACATAGGGAGACATGTCCGTAATTTCATGAGAATAGGGGTATATTCCCGCAATGTGTGTAACCGACATTACCGATAAGGACACAAAACGCTCCGCGCCTTTAAACACAGCCCCTTTAAACACAGAAGCTTTAGATTCAATAGGTTCGACCTTAGCTTTTGCTTTTACGAAAAAAAGGTCACCTGTCTCATTGTCCCAAAAACACAAACCTACGCGTGGGTCTAATAGGATATTGCCCAAAGTATTAAAGAACTTATTCCCGCTAAAATCAGGGAAGGTTATTGTATTTCCTTTCACGTTAACAAAGCCTGCTTTGCCCCCTCTGTGAGAAACGTCCAAGCCTTCGTTTGCTTCTTGTCCCAGAGAACTGTGCCGTGAAGCAATAAAAAATGTCTCAGCGCTTTCTATTATTGTGCGAGCCCTAGTGTCAATTACATTTGTTGTGGTAGTGGTCATATTAACGTTGTAAGGCGCGTTACTCTCTGGCTGCACACCTATGGCAAAACGTCGCCTTTTTGTCGTGTTTCGTTTATGAATATACTGAGGGCAGTTACCGAAACTTTGATCTACCAATATCGTAAGGTTGCCTTTTGTCGCGTGGTTTATCGTACCGTTTAGTCGATTTCTTCGCCTTGTAGCATATTCAATTCCGACTATGCCGATTTTGCTTCCTGAAATCACGTCGAGATTTAACGCACCCAGCATTATGTTCCATACTTGTACTTGAATGCTAAAGCGCAATTGGGTGGGTGAGGGACTTTCTATGAAATCTCCTTCTCCCCACACAGGAACGGCTACAGGATAGCCTTCGTCATTTACCAAGGCTAAAACGGTGAACGGGCTAGAAGTAAAGAAAATCCTATGCTGCTCTGGCATGTAGCTACGGATGAATCCCTTGGTTCGCTCGCCTATTTCCTTATCAATACCCAGTTTCTTTTGCAAAGCAATTTCACCATGGTGAAACGCAGGGTTTATTGACGATAGCCTAGGTAGTGACATAGCAACCTCCTAATTGCGAGCTGGAGCAATATCAGATGACGGCATTGGAACAAAACCGTTTAAGCTTTCGATAGCCCTTAGCCATTCAATTATGTGAGGGTGCTTTTCTAGCGATATGCCACCTTCAGGGGCGTGAGCCATGTAAGAATACATAGCGATATCTGCGGCGGTGACGTGATGACCTACTAGAAAAACACTTTTCGAAATTGATAGATGCGCTTCCATGTTTTCAAGCAATGTAGCGCTGGTGGCAAGTACAGTGGGAACATGAACTGTTGCGCCAAACACGTATTCTAATCGCGCGGCAGCGGGCCCTCTAGCAAGTTCACCTGCTGAAACCGAGAGCCAACGTTGAATAAGCGCTTTTTCTTTGGCACTTTTTCCTAACCAATAATCACTGTCTGCATATGCGTTGATTAAATAAACCAAGATGGCATTAGAGTCAGCCAAAGTGATATCGCCGTCAGTTATCACGGGGACTTGTTTGAAAACGTTAAGTACACTAAAACGCTCACTTTTGTGCTCGCCACTGGCCATGTCAGGTTCAACGGTTATAAAAGGAATGGCGTTGAGCGCCATAAATAGCGACACTTTATGACAGTGGCCAGACTTAGGGTTTTGAATCAAAGTAATAGGGTGTTGGAGCTTAACTTTATTTATTTGGGGCATCATGGGGGTATTTCTCACAATAGGCATAGTTAGATTAATGTCGTCACTGAACTTGTTTATAGTTCAAGCTCCGACAGTGAAGGAAAGTCGTCGGGGCGACGGTCACCATCCCAGGTAAATTTTCTATCACCCTCAGCAATAGGATGTTCGTTAATACTGGCTATACGCTTTTCCATTAGCCCTTCCGAGTTAAATTGCCAATTTTCGTTGCCGTAAGCTCTGAACCATAGTCCAGAATCGTTTTTGTACTCATAGGCAAAGCGCACCGCAATGCGGTTTGAGCCAAATGTCCATAGCTCTTTTACCAATTTATAATTGAGCTCTTTGTTCCACTTTCGCGTTAAAAAACTCACTAATTGAGCTCGCCCTTCAATGAACTCTGCGCGATTTCGCCAGCTACAGTCGAAGGTATAAGCACCCGCAACTTTTACCGGGTCTTTACTGTTCCAAGCGTCTTCAGCAAGGCGCACTTTTTGCGCTGCGGTTTCAAGTGAAAATGGTGGTGTTGGCGCTCTCATAAATGTCTCCTCGTGTTATCGGTCTGTGGTTTATCAATATTGTTTGAATTGAAAGTGCGAATTAGCTTATGGAAATACTAATGCTTTCTTTTCGTTTAATAATTGGCTATTTTTAAAATTCATAATTTCAAATAGTGAAATAATATGGATAAGCTTTTGTGCATGAGAGTGTTTGTCGAGGCGGCTAAATCGGGTAGCTTTGTAGGGGCTGCAGACACATTGTCAATGTCAGCGCCTGCAGTTACTCGCTGTATTGCACATTTGGAATCTCAGTTAAATACAAGGCTTTTTCATCGAACCACACGACAAATAAAGCTGAGCGAAGTGGGAGAGCACTACTTAAGTCATGCCTCACGTATATTGACCGACATTGAACAAAGTGAAGCTGCGGTATCTGGCTTAGATCTCGCGCCACAAGGTGAACTCAATATAACTGCGCCTATATTATTTGGAGAGCGTTACATAACGCCGATTATTTCTCAGTTCCTGAAGGATTACCCTAATATTTCAATTAACGGTCATTTTCACGACGATGTCGTGAATTTGATTGATAATAATATTGATGTAGCAATACGAATTGGTAAGCCGAAAGATTCATCGCTTTATGGTGTTACTGTTGGGTATGTAAGGCGCGTAACCTGCGCTGCACCTGCTTACTTAGAAAGCAACGGGCCCATCAAGAAACCGGAAGATTTAAAACAGCATAGCATTTTGTTTCCTACGAGATTCAACGAACCTGTCGTATGGACCTACCACAAAGGCGGCAAAGCTATACCCATTAAGCTTACACCTCGCTTTCAGTCTAACCAAAATAGAGCGGCAATTAATGCTGCAAAAGATGGTGTAGGTGTTGTACGGCTTATGTCTTACCAGGTTGCTGATGCGCTTAAAAGTGGTGAATTGGTTAGCTTGTTAGACGATGTGGAAGATAACAAGTTGCCTATTCAAGTGGTGAGTGTTGAAGGACGAAAAAACCTCACCAAAATTAAAACCTCCATCGACTATGTAAAGGCCGGATTAGCAAACAATGAATATCTTAACCCTTAGTGAGCATCCAAAAGGTTAGGGGGAATTGCGATAGGGGATGCTGCTTATAATTACAAAATAAAACTGTTGTGCTAATCCAAAGCAATTCTGTTTAATGTGAGCTTGATACGCTTTGTGAGTAAATAGCAATGGGTTACACTACGGCCGTAGCTCATAGCTTTAGTCTTTTACTATCGCGTTTTTAACACCACAAGTCATTGTGCGCTATAAAAACGTTAATAATAGAAATTCATCGGGGTAACATGGTTTCTTGGCAATCACTTACATTTAATGAACTTACGAATCACCAACTCTTTGACCTGCTTAAGCTGCGAGTCGATGTTTTTGTTGTTGAGCAAAACTGCCCCTATCCGGAACTAGACGAAAAAGACCGCCATCCGCAAACCCATCACTTAATGGGTTTTGAAAATAATAAACTTGTGGCATGTGCACGCTTACTTGGTAAAGGTGTTAGTTATCCATCGGTAAGCATAGGCCGTGTGGCGACCAGTGAAGCCTTTCGGGGGAAAGGAGCGGGTAAAGCCCTTATGTGTGAAGCCATCAAACACTGTGAGTCGCTGTGGCCGGGGTGTGATATTGAAATTGGTGCGCAAGAGTATTTAAAACGCTTTTATGAAAGCTTTGGTTTTGAGGCAACTTCGACGATGTACTTGGAAGATGATATCCCTCATATAGATATGAAGAGGCAAGGCACCGCAAAAGCATAGCTCGGAGACTAGCTCGAAAAATCGGTTAGCATGACCTTACAGCCTTGGCTCGGGCGCCTAGCTAGAGTGTTAAGCGAGCTTATTTACTCTTGCCAACCGATTAGCGGTGCTTTTATAGGTATCTAGATATTATCAATTAAGACCCGAATGCTTATTTCGCATTCGGTAGTTGAGATACGAGCTCATCTAGCCCGTTCACTACAGTGTCAGGCGATAGCGCTAGAGGGTAGAGCACTTTGCCCGGTCGAGCGATAAACGCTGCTTGCCAGCCCGCCTGTTTAGCCCCAGCTATATCCCAACCGTGAGCCGCGACTAACATAGCGTCTTCTGCTGCTATGCCCATTTTATCAATAGCCCATTCATAAGTGCGTGTATCTGGCTTGTACAAGTTAATATCTTCAACGCTAAGTCGCTCGTCGAAGTAAGACAGTAGGTCTGCATTTTTAAACTGGGTATACACGCCCTTATTTGAGGAGTTGGTAAGGCTCACCAGTTTATAGCCCTTATCTTTTAACGCTTGCAAGCCATCGCGTACGTCTGGGTGTGGGGGTAGGCTTCGCAAAGGCGTGACAATTGCTGTTTTAGCCTGGTCTTTGGCTAATTCAATACCTTCAATTTCAGCAACCATTAATAGTGAGGCAACGCCAATTTCTCCAAAGGTATGGAAGCGACCAGTGGTTGAGTCGACCAGAGAGTGATGCAGCATGGTAGAGAACCAAAGCGGTAACAAATCATCTCTCCCTCCTAGTGCTTTACCTACCGAGCTGCGCATGGCGGTAAGGTCGAGAAGGGTCTCGTTTACATCAAAAAAGATAACTTTGGGCGCCCGCAATTGTTTTTTATCGACCTGTATTGCATTGGTATTGTCTGCTTGTGCGAAAACAGGTGATGATAAAAGGCCAAAGCCTAAAGCGGTTACGCAACATATTCGTGAGAGTAGTGAAGAAGGTGAACGGGCCATGATTATCCTTTATAGATTTGAACGAGTGTTCAAGTTAGGCGGGATAACACACCAATGCAATAGCTAATGAGACGAAACGACTATTTTCTGGTGGTCAACCGATAGCCGTTACCTCTCAAAGTTTCAATAAATATGGCATCACTGCTGTGAAGCTTTTGTCGCAGCCTACTGATATACACATCAACAACATTAGTTAGCGGATCGCTGTGGCTTCGCCATACTCGACTTAATATGCGTTCTCGAGACAGCACTTTTTCAGCATTTTCGGCGAAGTAATAGAGCATGTCGTATTCTAATTTCGTGAGTGTAATTTCCTCCCCTAACAGCGTCGCAATACGAGATTCGTCATCGATAGTTAATGGCCCGATGGTGAGGCCTAATGGTGTAACCGGTGTATTTGCCACTCTTCGGCTTAAGGCCGTAATACGCGCTAGCAATTCGTCAAAATCAAAGGGTTTACATAGATAATCGTCTGCACCTTGTTTTAAACCATTCACGCGCTCTCGTACTTCATCTACTGCTGTAAGAAGTAAAACCATAGGAGCATGAGGGAGAGATTTTATTGCAGGCAACAGCTCTACGCTATCTTCGTCGCCAAACATGCGATCGAGTACGATAATGGCGGGGGAGTCGTGTCGAATGCGCGTCACCAAGTTGTGCAATGCCGACTCTTCGATACACTCGAAGCCTTCCGCGCTTAAGCCTCGCGATAAAAAGCGGAGTAGTGGTGCTTCGTCATCAGCAATAAGAATCTTCATTATTGTTATGGTCCTATTCGATTGATCTTACTTAACGTTAATTACTAATCTTTGGGTATCGTGTGGTTTTGTAACACTGGAAGCGTCAACGTAAACTGCGAGCCTTTGCCTAATGTAGAATACGCACTTAACGTACCGTGGTGCGCCTCTGCGATGGCTTTAGCAATGGACAAACCCAGTCCCATTCCATTGCCTTTGCGCTTTAATCTAACGAAGCGTTCAAAAACGTGCTGCAAATCACTTGAAGAAATGCCGTCACCGTTATCAATGACTGATACGTTGATATTCGGGCCTTCACTCTCAACACGCAGCACAATGGGTGTTTCTGGATACGAGTATTTGTGCGCGTTTTCAATGAGAATGGTTAGTACCTGAGCAATTCTGTCTTTGTCCACGAGCACTTGAACCTCATTATTGGCTAGCCATTCAAGGTTTAAAGCTCTTGGCTTCGTGAATTTTTGCCACAACGCAATATTTTGCATAAGCAGGTTATGTAAATCCGATTTAACCAAATCTACTGTAAATTCGTGCATCTCGGCCCGTGCAAGCAGCAGTAAATCATCGACCAATTTACTTAAATTAACGGCTTGCTCGAGAATGGTTTCTAGCGTTTCTTTGTATATTTCTTTGCTAGCTGCAGCTTGCCTGAGAGTGACCTGTGCTTCGCCGCGAATAATGGTCAGCGGCGTACGCAACTCGTGACTAACATCGGCCATAAATTGGCGACGTTTAGCGTCTTGTTTTGTTAGTTTTTCATTAGCTTCTTTTAGTGCGCGAGTGCGGCTTTCCACTTCAAACTCTAGGTGCTTGCGATGGGCATCTGCCTGATCCTCGTGTTCTTTTAAACGCGCAATCATAGAGTTAAGCGCTTTCACCAAGTCAGTAAATTCGCTGTCTAACGTTTCAGGCAATCGGTAAAGATAGTTTCCTGACGCAATGGCGTCAGTGCCTGTACGAATGACAGTGAGTGGCTGGTAAAGGGCATTAAATAGCCAGTAGCAACCCAGCAAAATGAAGGGGCAGGTAATAAGGCCCAAACTAACCGTAAACCATACAATGCTGGTGTTGAGTGTTTCGATGCTAGCGTTTATGCGCGACACCACTCCTGTTTGGCGATTTACAGCAGAGTTAATGGCTTCCCTAAACTGATTGTCGATGGTGACTTCTAATAATGTTTGAAGACGCTGTTGTTGGTTAAGCGGAGTGTTATCGTTAGCAAGCGCGATGGCCCTAAATTCAGCCACTATGCTTCGAATGAGTTCTTCGAGTTCGTCAGTATCTTCTACACTCCCCAATGTTAACTCAAGCCCTAGTGCTTCACGTTGGTCAAGTTCCAGCAGCTTTATTCGGTTCAGCGAGTTTTCTATCTGTTGTTGCTTATTGCGTACTTTCGCTTGGTTTGCATTCTTACCAAAAATAAGCTCGTCGGTAAGCTGCTTAAAAAGTCGATAGGAAATACTTGATAACTGCTGATGCTCAGACAGCAGCGATTGAGCTAGCTGAGCTTGGGCTAAGTTTGTGCGTGTTAAATGGGCCGAAACGGCTGCACTGGCCAATGCAGTCAATAATATAAATGTGGACAGTAACCCAAACAGATAAAGTTTACGTTTGTACATGGCAACGGCATTATGATTGTTTGGCAATATATACGCGAAGATTTATGTAATGGTGCAGTTTTATTGTGATTAAACACAGTGAATACGAGTTGAGGAAGCAATTAGCGACTAGACGTTAATGCTTTATAAACAGAAGGTTGAAAAAGACGATTTACACAAATAAGAGCGCGGACAAAGAGAGTCACTATAAAAATACGAGCCTTATTAAGCGTGATATTAAAACGTAAACGTTTAGCGGTTGTGTTCTAACATGGTTAAGGCAATATTTGTTTGATATTGAAGTTCTTCATCTATTTTCCAGTGTTCTGGGCTCCAACCCGCTAAGAAGCGATAAAAGTCAGCACAGGCGAAGGGATACAAATACTTCCATTCAGCAATAATTAGGGCAATGTCAGCACGTGTGAAACGAGCTGAATTAACAGTGTTAGACAATCGGGCGTGTAGCGCATCATTGAGCGCTTGAAAGTAAGTATTAAGCAGTGTGTCACGATGCTTGATGTGGGTTTTAGTTGATAAGGCACTGCCCAAAAAGTACGCCACATCTTTTATGCCGACACCATAACCTACATACTGAAAGTCGACGGCGGCACAGGCGGAAAAATCTTCAGTAAAACAGAAATTAGCTACTTTAGCATCGCCATGAACTAGTGCTTGATAGTTAGCACTGGCTAACGTTTTGGCAATGCTAACTGCGTTTTGTTTTAGCAAGCTCTCTGGCATGGATTGGAACTCATCTTCACGGGTTGCTAAATGCCAATAAGTTCCTTCATGCCATAGCGTTAAATTACGGCTCTCAAATTCACTTCTCACATTCAGAAAGCGCGCGTGAAAGTGAGCTAACCATTTTAGAACTATTTCGCATTGCACTGGGGTAAGTGAAGAGGCTGTGCGTGAGTAGCCAGTGTGCGCTAAATCTTCCATAGCAAGAAGGGAGACTTCGCCCTGTTGGCTATGCCCTATATATTTAGCTGTACGGCATAAAGCATCAGTATGCGTTTGTAATTCGCTGTAAAAACAGTTTTCAACTTTAAAAGATTGGCACTTGCGATTGTGGCTAGCCTCGCCGTTCCAACCTTTGGGATGTGAAAGCGTGTTTGGCGGTGTGGCGCATTTTACTACAACCTTGGTAACTGGTTGGTAGTTGGCTTTGGGTAGGGTAGTTGGGCTATCTTGTAATTGCTGAATTTCATCTGAACGAGTAACGCTGACAATATTACTGTCTTGTGCTGTGACGTCGCTAGAATAGTCAAGTGTGGCGCGAAAGCACGCACCGTAACCACTCCAAAGAGGCTGAATTAGTTGCGTATTTAATACCCGTGCATTACACACTTGGCTTAACCAATCGATATATTGCTGGTTTACCGTGTCTGACATTTCTTACTCAATTAGAATTCGTTCTCAAAAGTACAAAAATAAACAAAAAAGCCGCTCGAAAGCGGCTTTTGCATTCTTAAGCTAGTAAAGCACTAGCTACTGAGGTTTACTCAGTCACAGCTGCCGCCTCAACAACGTCATTTACTGATTGAGGAAGTGTTGTAGCTGCTGATGCGCGCGAGTTCGCGTGCGACAAGGCTGCAGTTCTTCCCGATACAGCTAGTGCAGGTCGAGTATTGTCAGCTTTTGCCGTAAGCGCAACATCGACAAATGCGTCGTTCACCGCCGCTGGCAATGCCATAGGGTGAGATGCACCACGCTTGCCTTTTCCACTAGCAGCTAAACTAGGTGAAGTCGGCGCTGTTGTTACAGTGCGTTTTTCTTCAGTTACCGGCTCAGCTGGTTTGGCTTTTTCTGCTGGTACCTCAGTTTCAGATGGCGCATCTGCCAAGTTAATTTCAACTTGTTCTGGCGATGCTGGTTCATCTTTAGCTTCTGACGCTTTGTTTGAAGTCTCAGTATCAACAGTTTCACCTGTAGTGTCAGCGTCTGCTGCAGACGTGCTGTCTTCAGGTGTACTTGGTTGCTCAGCGCTTTGAGCTTCTTTGGGCTGTTCGGCTTCAGTGGCAGCATTTTCTTCTGCTGAAGTTTCTTCAGTAGTAGAAGGTTTATCTTCTACTGGCTCTTCATTCGCTGAAGCCTCATTACTCGCTGAAGCCTCATTACCCGCTGAAGCTTTATCACCCGCTGAAGCTTTATCACCCGCTGAAGCTTTATCACCCGCTGAAGCTTTATCACCCGCTGAAGGCTCTGCATCAAACTGAAGTTCGTCCTGAACGGCTTCCACATCAAGCTTGGCTTTTTCTTGCTTGCCTTGGTTAGAAACAGGCTGTTCGTCAGCTGGCGCTAGTTGACCAGGCTCTTGTGCTTGTGTTTCTTCAACAACAGGAGCGTCAGCTTTAGCAGTCGCTTCAACTTCAACCTCTGAGGCTTGCGGTGAAAGCTCGCCAGGTTGCTTAGCTTGAGTGTCTGCATCGTCAACTTGCTGCGCTTCTTTCTTACGACGTTGGCCTGCGGCACGAACATGGCGAGGTGAACGGCGCGAACGACCACGACCTTCACGTTTTTGACCTTGTTCTTCATTGTTGGCTTCACTGCTTGCATCAGTAGTCGCTTCAACAGCTTCATTAGCTAAAGAAGTTTGACTATCACTCTTAGTCGCATCCGATTGAGCCACTACTGGCTTAGCGTCTACAGGCTTTTCAGCTACTTGTTGTTCCGCTTGCGGCGCTGGTTTGTTAGCGTCCTGCTTTGACTCAACATTATTTTCAGCTGGCGTCTGCGTTTTTTCTACTTTAGATGACTTAGGTTTTGCATCAGCTTTTGGCTTCTGCTGTACCTGTGCTTCTTTTGGCGCAGAGGCTGTTTGCGCGTCGTTTTGTTCTGCAGTATTTACGGCAGTGTCATCTTTTTTCACACGAACGCTACGGCGCTTGTCACGACGTTTTCTGCGTTCAGCCACTTCACGCTTCTTCTGCGCTTGGTTTTCTTGCTGCTCGCCTTCGTGTTTTTCTTGCTTAGGCTTTTGCTGTTCATCGCGAGCCTGTTGCGCCTTGCGCGGCTTACGGCCTTTGTTGTTGCGCTTGTCGTCTTGGTCCTGACGCTGATCTCTTCGCTGGTCTTGATTCTGGTCTCTTCGATTATCGCCGCGAACTTTGCGATTATCTTTCTGCTCGCCATCACGGTTTTGATCTTTATCATGATCTCGGCCTTTAGACTGGCTGCCACGACGGTTGTTTTTATTGCGCGGCTTGCGACGACGGTCGTCGTTGTTGCGAGTGCGGTTGTTTCTATTTTGGTTACCAGACTGTCCTTTCTTGTCTTTATTGTTTTCTTCTTCGCTTTCGCTACCAAATAAGTCACTAATCCATTTGCCGAAACGTGCGAACAGCGAAGGTACATCGTCAGCTTTCTTCGCTGGCTCTTCTTTCGGCGCCACAACCGGTGCAGCCGTTGGCGCAACAAGCCCTTTAAGCGCGGGTTCTTCGCGTTTAACTGGTGCCGTGGTTGTCGTTTCTGTTTCAGCTTCTACTGCAGGCATTAGCTCTACGTCGTAGCTTGCGTCAGACACAACATCGTCCGGACGACGACGCAATACTTGGTAATGAGGTGTATCCAAGTTTGCATTAGGAATAAGCAGTAAATCTACGCCATGACGCTTTTCAAGAAGCTGGATAGACTTACGCTTTTCGTTAAGTAGATAGGTCGCAACTGGAACCGGCAACTGTGCTTCAATTTGCCCTGTATTTTCTTTGATGCTTTCTTCTTCCAAAATACGAAGAATAGACAGCGCCAAAGATTCTGTACCGCGAATAGTACCGTGACCAGAACAGCGAGGGCACACGTGGTGCGCTGATTCACCTAGAGAAGGGCGTAAACGCTGGCGAGACATTTCTAAAAGACCAAAGCGAGAAATGCGACCCAGTTGTACACGCGCTCTGTCGCTTCTTACCGCGTCTTTCATGCGGTTTTCGACTTCACGTTGGTGACGTACTGGTGTCATGTCGATGAAGTCAATAACAACCAAGCCACCTAAGTCGCGAAGACGCAACTGACGAGCAATTTCGTCTGCCGCTTCTAGGTTTGTGTTAAGCGCTGTTTCTTCAATATCACCGCCTTTTGTTGCGCGGGCAGAGTTGATATCAATAGAGGTTAGTGCTTCAGTTGGGTCGATAACAATTGAGCCACCAGACGGTAGACGTACTTCGCGTTGGAACGCAGACTCAATTTGGCTTTCGATTTGGTAATGGCTAAACAATGGTACTTCACCACGATAAAGCTTTACACGATTGGCAAAGTCAGGGCGCACTAGCTGAATGTGCTGTAGTGCTTGCTCATAAATGCTGGTTTTATCGATAAGGATTTCGCCGATATCGCGACGTAGATAGTCACGAATAGCGCGCACAATAACGTTACTTTCTTGGTGAATTAAGAAAGGTGCTTCGCGTTCTTCGGCTACCTCTGAAATCGCTTCCCAGTGTTTAAGCAGAACTTTTAAATCCCACTCTAATTCTTCGTACGACTTACCTACACCGGCAGTACGCACAATTAGGCCCATACCTTCAGGAAGGTCTAATTTGCTTAGTGATTCTTTAAGCTCAGTACGCTCGTCGCCTTCAATACGACGAGAGATGCCGCCAGCGCGTGGATTATTCGGCATAAGCACCAAATAGCTACCCGCAAGCGATAGAAATGTAGTTAAAGCTGCGCCTTTTTGACCGCGTTCTTCTTTATCGATTTGAATAATAACTTCTTGGCCTTCTTTAATCACATCTTTGATGTTTGGACGGCCTTCGAATTTGTAACCTTTAGGGAAATAAGTGCGGGCAATTTCTTTTAGAGGGAGGAAACCGTGACGCTCTGCGCCGTAGTCGACAAAAGCAGCTTCTAAGCTTGGTTCAACACGGGTAATTTTACCCTTGTAGATGTTGGCTTTTTTCTGCTCGTGCCCTGGGCTTTCAATATCTAAATCGTACAACCGTTGCCCATCAACAAGGGCAACGCGCAACTCTTCTTGCTGAGTTGCATTAATTAACATTCTTTTCATTGTATCTAACTCTGTTTTAGTACAGCCGTTAAGACACAAAATTAAAGTGACATGTGCAAACCCTCACCGCGCAACCTCACGGCTGGACGGGGACCTTGTTGTAGCGTCGCATTATCCCTGGTGGTTGGCCATGTCAGCACCGTTTTTAGTGCTTCGTTTCAACTGTTTTCGCTAGTGCCTTATTTTCAGGCAAAATCGCTAGCGAATTGTAATGGCCACACTGCTTTAAGGATGTCGGGAGCGATTAGCCCTTATTACTGTATTCTTTTTTACGAGCATTTTTATATGCTCGCTAGTCATTTAATTCTGTTAGTTAACGGCAAACTTATTTTATGTTCGCAAGCAATGGCGGTTGCTTTATCACGGCAGTGTAGTCGTTGCCTCTCTAGCTTGGTTGGTCTGAAAAATGTTTTTTCATTGCGGATGCTACCAACGCGAACGCCATACTTTTTCGTTTTACAAGTGTGAGTAGCATCGTCGTTCTTTATAGATTGCTATCTCGTTCTCGTTTGTTGTTTTTATAACGCTGAGTTTCACGTTTCTGAAAGGGCTTTTTTTACCACTTACTGTCAAAAACTAAATTGTGAATATTACCGTTCAAAAAACGACGTTAATTATCGCACCAAAACCGCAAATTTAGCAAGGAAAGCAAGTGAATAAATTGTGTATATCTCAATAAGTAGGCTGTGTACTGAGTACAGACGAATGGCAAAAAGTTGCCTTTGGTTAAAATTGCGACGATAAATGCTTTTTTCAATTATTTATCACTTTCAATTAGCCCAGAGAAATACCAATGAGGTATACTCTGGGCATGAAAGAAGAAGCCCCCAAAAAAGTACGTTTTGTAACGGTTGAAGCCGATTTGGCTGGTCAACGTATCGATAACTTTTTGCGTACGCAGTTAAAAGGCGTACCGAAAAGTATGATTTATCGCATTTTACGCAAAGGTGAAGTGCGAGTGAACAAAGGTCGTGTTAAGCCTGAATACAAACTACAAGCCGACGATTTAATCAGAATTCCACCGGTTCGCGTGTCGGAAGGTGCGCCAGCGCCATCGCCTAAACTCGATAAAATTGCAGCACTTGAGTCGCACATCCTATTCGAAGACGACCGTATACTTGTTATCAACAAGCCTTCGGGAATGGCCGTTCACGGTGGTAGCGGTTTAAGTTTTGGTCTCATAGAGGGTTTGAGAGCCTTGCGACCCGATGCCAAGTTTATGGAGTTGGTACATAGACTTGACCGCGATACCTCTGGCTGTATTTTAATTGCTAAGAAGCGTTCTGCTCTTCGTCACATGCACGAGCAACTTCGCACGGGTAAAATGGACAAGCGTTATAATGCTCTGGTTGCAGGCGAATGGCCTAAAACTCGATTTAAAGTTAAGGCGCCGCTTCGCAAGAACGTGCTTCAATCGGGTGAACGTATGGTGAGTGTAAGTGACGATGGTAAACCGTCAGAAACTCGCTATCGCATATTAGAAGAGTACGCAGGGGCCACCTTAGTTGAGGCATCGCCTATTACGGGCAGAACTCACCAAATTCGCGTTCACTGTTTACATGCAGGGCATCCTATTGCTTGCGACCCAAAATACGGTGATCCGGATTTTGACGCGGCAATACGCCAGAAGGGACTGAATCGACTGTTCCTTCACGCTCGCAGTATTTCACTCATACATCCGGCCACAGAAGAGCGAGTGACCTTTACGGCCCCTTTAGATAATACGCTCTCGAATACACTAAAAGCGTTGTAATCTATGTATATGAACGATCAGGCTGCGATTTCACAGCCTAAAAAACCGTTAAGCGAAAAAAAGCCCAAGTATAAACTGGTCATATTTGACTGGGACGGCACATTGATGGACTCGGCGGCGAAAATCGTCAGCTGTATGCAGCTTGCTGCAAAGCAGTGTGATATGCCTGTTCCTACCTATGACGAAGTAGGCCACATTATCGGCATAAGTTTAAAGCCCGCCATTAAGCAGCTTTTCAATATCAAAGACGATGAGTTAGCCGAGCGTTTAGTCGCCGCCTATAAAGAAGCGTTTGTTACCCGCGATACAACACCGTGCCCGCTATTTGAGGGCGTGGAGCAGCTACTTGTTAATTTGAAAGAAGCAGGATGTACACTAGCCGTGGCGACGGGAAAAGCGCGCCGAGGTCTTGATCGAGCGTGGGCACAAACAGGGACGGGACCTTTCTTTAGCGCGTCACGCACCGCCGATGAGGCAGAATCCAAGCCTTCGCCTGACATGCTCCTACAGTTACTTGATGAACTGGGCTATGAAATAAAAGATGCCGTGATGATTGGCGACACAACCTACGATATGCAAATGGCAAAAACGATCGGTATGGATAGGATAGGGGTGTCATACGGCGTGCATGCACAGGTTCATTTAGAAGCATTGAATCCTGTGGCGCTTGTACACTCTATAGTTGAACTAGAAGCAGCGCTATTTAAATAGCGCTGCTTCTAAAGAACTGCCTTGATAGCGTAGCTCTGGTTGAATTAATGGTTCACTGTGCAGCCATTGCTAATAAATCGACATCGAAATGTACATCCAGTAATTCATTTAGCAGCATTATAGGAAGACCGATTAAACTGTTAGGGTCGCGGCTTTCTATTTTATCAAACAGTAATACACCCAATCCTTCGCTTTTAAAACTGCCGGCACAATCAAGTGGTTGCTCTTTGTCTACATAAGCGCGAATGGCAGCTTCACTGTTATGGCGAAAGAAAACGCGTGTTTCATCTACCTGTGTTATCGTTTTATTGATACTGGGTTGGTGAAGGCAAAGTGCAGTATAAAATAACACTTGCTTTCCTTGGCATGCCGTCAGCTGTTTTACAGCATTTTTAAACGTACCAGGCTTGCCAAGTAGCTGCGGGCCCGCATCGGTTTGGACCAAAGCTACTTGATCACTACCTATAATAATGGCGTCGTTATTTACCTTTTCTAATTCAGCGGCAACCTTGTGCGCCTTTTGTTCGGCTAAACGTAAACTCAATGCAGTAGGGCTTTCGTTTGCAAAGGGCGTTTCGTCAATATCTGGTGCGTGGGTGTCTACCTGAATACCAATGTTGGCGAGCAACATTTTTCGGTATTGCGATGATGAGGCAAGAACAAGGGAGGCCACAATTACTCCTTTTATAAAATCAACATGTTGCGTACTTTCAGTTAATAGCGCAATGTTACATTATCACAGCGTGCGACATACAGTGTTTTATTATAGGTTAAAACGCAATTTTGCTTTGACAGGAAGGGGTTGACCCTATATCATGCGCGCCCTATGCAGAAAGTGAAACTCCCTCATTCGGTTGAACCGACTAAAAGTGCCATGAAACGTTCCGATTACCGGGGCGTGATTGCGTCTAAAGATATGGAACGATTGAGTGAAGCAGTTGTCCGATGCAGTGACTATGTGGACGCAGAAGTACAGTTCGAAAAAGACGCGCAGGGTCTTACTGTTTTTCACGGTCATTTAGCCACGCAGGTAACACTTATCTGTCAAAGGTGTAATGGTGAACTCGATTATCCCGTGGAAGCGGAATTCTGTTTTACTCCAGTGCAGGGAGAAGAACAGGAAAGCGATGACATCATTCCCGAGGCTTACGAACCGGTAGAGGTCAACGACCACGGAGAAGTTAATCTGCTTCAAATTTTTGAAGACGAGCTACTGTTATCATTGCCTATTGTGCCCCTTCATGCAGAGTCGGAGTGTACAGTAAAGCAAGACGATATGTCGTTTGGAAAGATTGAACCGGAACAAGAGCGGCAAAACCCTTTCGCGGTTTTGAAAGAACTTAAGCGAGACCAGGAGTAAGTTATGGCAGTACAACAAAATCGTAAAACGCGTTCTAAGCGCGGTATGCGTCGCTCACACGATGCATTGACAGGCGCGACTTTGTCTGTCGATTCAACGTCGGGCGAAACTCACCGTCGTCACCACGTGACCGCTGACGGTTATTACAAAGGCAAGAAAGTAATCGGCGCGTAATACGGCGACTACATTTTGTCTAAACTAACCATCGCGTTAGATATCATGGGGGGCGATCATGGTCCCCCTGTTATCCTTTCTGCAGCCGTAAAGGCTATCCAACTTCATTCCGATGTACATTTCGTACTGTGCGGTGACGAAGAAATCATCAGCTCGAGCTTACAACCCCTTACCAATGTTGAACGCAACCGCGTTACTATAAAGCATTGCTCACAAGTGGTTGAAATGGGCGAAGCGCCTACATCAGCGCTAAGAAATAAAAAAGACTCTTCTATGCGTCGCGTTATCGAACTCGTTGAGAGCGGTGAAGCAGATGCGTGCGTAAGTGCAGGTAATACCGGTGCACTACTTACCTTGTCTTTCTACTTACTAAAAACCTTATCAGGCATTGATAGGCCAGCGCTTATCAATATGATGCCTACGACAGGACACCATAACGTTTTTCTCCTTGATTTAGGCGCTAATGTAAACTGCACGCCCGAGATTCTTTTTCAGTATGGCGTTATGGGTTCAGTGCTCGCGCAAGAGGTGGCGGGAATAGCATCGCCACGGGTGGCTCTATTGAACGTGGGCGAAGAAGATATCAAAGGCAACGCACAGGTAAAGTCTGCCGACCAGCTTTTCAAGGATGCGCCAGGTATCAATTACATTGGTTATGTAGAAGGTGACGACATTTTCACCGATCATGCCGATGTAGTGGTAACAGACGGTTTTACCGGAAATGTAGCGCTTAAATCGAGCGAAGGACTGGCTAAGTTAGTGATAAACGAAGTAAAACGCCAGTCACAGAAAAACTTTTATACCCGATTATTGGCAAAAATTGCCTTCCCATTACTGAAATCTATCTATAACAGCGTGAACCCCGACCAGTATAACGGTGCGAGTCTGATAGGATTGCGCGGCATTGTTATCAAGAGTCACGGAAATGCACAAAAAGACGCCTTTTATTACGCCATCGTGCAAGCAATGAAAGAAGCAAAGATGCATTTACCTGAAAAGATAAAGACAAAGATAGAAACGGTATTGTTGGAGCAGCTTTGAGCAAATATTCACGCTTTATAGGAACAGGTAGCTATTATCCCAGCGACGTGCGTACAAACGCAGATTTAGAGCAAATGGTGGACACCAGTGACGAATGGATCACTGACCGTACCGGGATAAAAGAGCGACGTATTATTGGAGCAGATGAAACCGCTGCTACCATGGGAGCAGAAGCCAGTAAAAAAGCCATCGAGATGGCAGGCATTGACCCGAAATCTATCGACATGATTGTGTGCGCTACCACGAGTGGTCGCTATGCGCTTCCAAGCACAGCATGTGAAATTCAACGCATTCTAGATATTGATGGTATTCCTGCCTTTGACGTAGCTGCTGCGTGTGCAGGCTATTGCTATGCATTAAGTGTTGCCGATCAATACATTAAGTCTGGAATGGCGAAACGTATTCTTGTAGTCGGTACCGATTGTTTAAGCCGTTTGATAAACCCCGAAGACAGAACCATGGTTATCTTGTTTGGCGATGCGGCAGGCGCAACGATTATTGAAGCAAGTGATGAACCTGGTATTCTTTCAACACATATCAACGCATCAGGCTCTCACGGCGATTTGCTGTACGTAGGCAATCCAACCCGTGGTGATGAGCAGTCTGTTCACGAAAACTGGGGTGTGATGCGCGGTAACGAAGTATTCAAAGTTGCGGTCACCAAGCTTTCAGAAGTGGTTGAACAAACCCTTGCTGCGAACGGCATGCAAAAATCTGATCTTGACTGGTTAGTGCCTCACCAAGCAAACTTTAGAATTATTAAAGCGACAGCTAAAAAGCTAAATATGTCTCTTGACCAAGTTGTGCTTACGTTAGAACAGTATGGCAATACCTCTGCTGCTACCGTGCCAACAGCGCTTGATACCGCTATAAGAGACGGCCGCATTCAACGCGGACAGCATTTATTACTAGAAGCATTCGGAGGCGGATTTGCTTGGGCATCAGCGCTTGTTCGCTATTAGCCTTGCAGATATTTGCCTTGGTGATTTTTGCCTCGATAGGGGCACTCCAACTCCGACGTTTTCTCGTTTCTAGTAAATTAAAAATAATAAGGAATCGACATGACAAAGACAGCCTGTGTATTTCCAGGACAAGGTTCTCAAAGCGTTGGTATGCTTAAGGAACTCGCCGAGACTTCTCCTATTATCGAGGGGACGTTTAAAGAAGCGTCTGACGCACTTGGGTATGATCTGTGGGATTTAGTTCAAAACGATGCAGACGGTAAACTCAATGAAACCCATATTACGCAGCCAGCGTTACTTGCAGCAAGTGTCGCAATATGGCGCGTAATACGCGAGCAGGGGATAGACGTAGATTACTTAGCAGGTCACAGCCTTGGTGAGTATTCAGCGTTAGTTTGCGGCGGCGCCATGGATTTTGCTGATGCTATTAAGCTTGTAGAGGCTCGTGGTAAATATATGCAAGAAGCTGTACCAGCCGGTGCGGGCGCTATGTATGCCATTATTGGCTTAGACGATGCGGCCATTGCTGATATTTGCCAGCAAACTGCGATTGCTACAGGTGATGTAGTCGCGCCAGTTAACTTCAACTCTCCAGGACAAGTCGTTATTGCTGGCGAAAAGAACGCAGCTGAACAAGCGGCTAATGCATGTAAAGAAGCGGGCGCTAAGCGCGCACTTCCTCTTGCAGTAAGCGTTCCTTCACACTGTGAGCTAATGCGCCCTGCTGCAGATAAGTTAGAAGACGCGCTATCGTCATTGAACGTTAATGAGCCTGCAATCAATATTGTGAATAATGTTGATGTCACCATTGAAACCCAAGGTGATGCAATCAAAAACGCGTTAGTAAGACAACTTTATTGCCCCGTTCAATGGACTCGTACTGTTGAATATCTAGTGGCAGCGGGTGTTGAGCGTGTTATTGAAGTAGGTCCTGGTAAAGTACTTACCGGATTGAACAAACGTATTGATAAGAGCCTTACGTCTCTTGCAGTTAATACACCTGATGGTGTTGAAGCATTAAAACAATAAGGAAACGCAATGAGTCAATTAGACGGTAAAATTGCGCTTGTTACCGGCGCAAGCCGCGGTATAGGTAAAGCGATTGCCACACAACTTGCACAACAAGGTGCTACGGTTATCGGTACTGCAACCAGTGAAAACGGTGCGCAAACAATCAGCGACTATCTTTCTGAGTTTGGCGGCAAGGGCTTTGCGCTTAATGTCACCGACAAAGAAAGCGTTGACACAACATTAAAAGCAATTAACGAAGCCTTTGGTAGTATCGATATCTTGGTCAATAATGCCGGTATCACACGTGATAATCTGCTAATGCGCATGAAAGATGACGAGTGGCAGGATATTATAGACACCAACTTAACCTCTATTTTTACAATGTCAAAAGCGGTACTTCGCGGTATGATGAAGAAGCGTTGCGGTCGTATTGTAAATGTCGGTTCTGTAGTGGGTAGTGCGGGTAACGCTGGTCAGGCAAACTATGCTGCAGCTAAAGCAGGGGTTATTGGTTTTTCCAAATCAATGGCTCGTGAAGTAGCTTCTCGTGGTATTACAATCAACGTTGTGGCACCTGGTTTTATCGATACTGATATGACAAAAGCACTGACCGATGACCAAAAAGAAGCCATTTTCAAAGATATTCCGGCGAACCGCTTAGGTGCGCCTGATGAAATTGCAGCCACTGTTGCCTTTTTAGTGAGCGATGGTGCAGCCTATATTACAGGCGAAACCATCCATGTAAATGGTGGTATGTATATGGGGTAAATTCGCAAAAATTGCGAATTTTCCCTAGTTTGGGGTGGTATTTACCCGAACTTGGATGTAAAAATAGTATTTTACGAATTTCGAATGTCGCTGGTTTGACCAGAAAATTTGTTTAAACTGGTGCTTGCAAGGATGCACCTTGCAAAATAAACTAGCGGCACTTTTATTATCTAGTGACGTTTAAGGGAAACCTAGAATTATGAGTAACATTGAAGAACGCGTTAAGAAAATCATTGTTGAACAACTTGGCGTGAAAGAAGAAGAAGTAAAAGCAGAAGCTTCATTCGTTGACGATTTAGGCGCTGATTCACTTGACACTGTTGAGCTAGTGATGGCTTTGGAAGAAGAATTCGACACTGAAATTCCTGACGAAGAAGCAGAAAAAATCACTACTGTTCAGTCTGCAATTGACTACATCAACGCTAACAAAGACGCTTAAGTCTTAATTAGCGATAAAGCGGCTCTTCTTATAGAGCCGTTTTTGTATCTCCTACCTTAGTTCCAAAGCGAGGACTTTTTGTGACAAAACGTCGCGTAGTGGTTACTGGTCTTGGAATGCTTTCACCATTGGGTCTTAATAGCGAAGACACATGGCGCAAATTGCTCGCGGGCGAGAGCGGCATTGGTGAAATCACCCATTTCGACTGCAGTAACTATTCAACCCGTTTCGCAGGTCAAATCAACGACTTTGATCCGCAGGAATACATTGAAAAGAAAGAAACCAAGAAGATGGACCGCTTTATCCAGCTGGGTATTGCAGCAGGCAAGCAAGCCTTGGCCGATTCTGGTTTAACTGTTTCAGAAGATAATGCGCATCGCATAGGTGTAGCTATTGGTTCAGGTATCGGTGGTTTAGAGCAAATTGAGCAAAACCATTTAAAACTGACAAATAGCGGTCCGAAGCGTGTATCGCCATTCTTTGTACCTTCAACGATTACCAACATGATTTCAGGCTTTTTGTCGATTATGGAAGGGTTGAAAGGACCGAATTTAAACGTTGTGACAGCGTGCACCACAGGCGTTCACAACATTGGTATTGCCGCAAGAACAATTGCTTACGGCGATGCTGATGCCATGGTGGCCGGAGGCGCAGAAGCGTCTATTACGCCGTTAGGTATGGCTGGCTTTGCCGCAGCTCGTGCGTTGTCTTCTCGCAATGACGATCCACAAGCAGCAAGCCGCCCGTGGGATAAAGACCGCGATGGTTTTGTCATGGGTGAGGGCGCTGGCGTGGTAATGCTGGAAGAATACGAAGCAGCTAAGGCACGTGGCGCTACTATTTATGCTGAGCTTGTTGGTTTCGGCATGAGCGGTGATGCATACCACATGACTTCACCACCTGAAGATGGGGAAGGTGCCGCAGCGTCTATGCAAAACGCAATAAACGATGCAAAGATGGACGCAAGTGACATTGGCTATGTTAACGCACATGGTACGTCTACGCCTGCAGGTGACATTGCGGAAGTGGCAGCAGTAAAACGCGTGTTCAATGACCATGCTTATAAGCTACTTGTTAGCTCTACCAAGTCAATGACTGGGCACCTGCTTGGTGCAGCTGGTTCGGTTGAGGCAATTTTCACTATTTTGGCACTGCGTGACAAAATGGCCCCGCCAACCATTAACTTGGATGAGCCAGGTGAAGGCTGCGACTTAGACTTTGTTGCACACAAAGCGAAAGCATTCAATGAAGACTACGCACTGTGTAACTCATTTGGGTTTGGCGGTACAAACGGTTCATTGATATTTAAGCGTATATAATACAGCATAATTATCGCGGGTTAAGTGAACTCCACGTATAGTTAAAAGGCAGCTTCGGCTGCCTTTTGTTGTTTATACAGTTAAATCTCACAGTGAATATGATAAAACTCAGGTCTCTTTGAGCACCGCTATAGCCAAATCAATTCAGCTAGACATTGTCTGATCAACGCAAGTTGGTATACTTCCAACAACCACAATAACGGCGAACAAGAGTAGGCAGTGAGAATTATTCCTAGCGCTACGCCTATTTTATCAAGTGACAGGGCGTTTAATTATGGCGACGGTGTATTTACCACATTGTTGGTAAGTGAACATCATGTAGAATTATTGCCTTATCATCTTTCACGTTTAGAGCACGATGCGACAGCCATCAAGCTCAATATTGATATCCGCTCGCTTGAAGCCGCAATTGCTGAACAAGTTAAGGCGATAAAGAACGGCTCAGGTGATAACGCTTCTTCAAAATATGTGCTTAAAGTTCACGTGTCGGGAGGTCAAGCCGGAAGAGGGTATGCGCGAAGCGAAGACAGTGAAGCATTAGTTAGATTTAGCCAGCACCCTTACCCTGTCCATTACGATGGTCTTGCGAATGACGGTGCAACGGTAATTTGCGCTCAAACGCGATTAGCCATTCAACCATTGCTTGCGGGTGTAAAGCATATGAACAGGCTAGAACAAGTCTTGGTTAAGCACGAAGTAGACGACGCTGGCGCACACGACGCCATTGTTTGTGATACCCAAGATAACATTATTGAAGCGAGTGCTGGCAATGTGTTTTTCTACCTCAATGATCAATGGTATACCCCGTCTTTGAAAGGAAGCGGTGTTAATGGCGTAGTCAGGCAGTGTCTTATTGACTCGCTGTTAAATGACAATTGTTCGCTTCATGTGGGAGAATATGACCTTTCTTACTTGCGAAAAGCGAGCGCAGTGGTAATTACCAATGCGCTAATGGGCGTAATGCCGGTAAAGAAAATACAAATGCCAGATTTCTCTTACGTCGATTTTGATATAAGAAGCGATGCGATTGTAGCGCTTAAGACACGGCTTCAGACTGCGCTTGAAAATTAATTTAAACGCACTTCTTTTAAACGGGGTTCGTCAACGTTACACGAGCTTTACCAGATGAGTAGTAAAAAGAAATAAAATGGAATGTAGAGCAATGAAGAAAGGGGACGTTCAAGCATGAAGCGGGTAATTGTTATCCTATTATCTCTTGTCATGCTTACCGTTGTTGGGGCGGCCTCTTGCGTAATGTATGTCTCGAGTAAGGTTACCACTGAACTAGCATTAAAAAGTGAAACCTTATTTACGATAGAGAGCGGCAGTAACGCTTATCGTACCGTGAAACACTTGCGTAAAATAGGCATGACCGATGTGTCGCCCTTTGTTGCTAAGGTGTGGCTCAAATTCTTTGCAGGCAGTACGTCTGTTAAGTCTGGCACCTACATGCTGCGTCCAGGGCAGTCACTAGTAGATGTGTTTACCTTGTTTACTGAGGGCGATGAGCATCTTTTTGCAGTGAGTTTAGTCGAAGGGCTAACCCTAGCACAGTGGCTTGAGGCGCTTAAACAAAACACAGATTTGGTGTTTGATTTAAATGAAGAGAAATTAAACCAGCTCACTCAGGATAATGGCGTAGATTGGTGTTGCGAAAACGTTGCGCAGACAGAGGGCGTATATTTGGCTGATACGTATTTCTTTACCAAAGGCACAGCAGCTAGCGAGGTATTGAAAAGAGCACACCGCGCGCTAATTGACTTTGTCTCTAGCGAATGGGAGTTACGGGATGCCGAACTGCCATTGGCAACACCCTATGAAGCACTTATCTTGGCGAGTATCATCGAAAAAGAAACGGCTGTGCCTGAGGAACGTGACATGATTTCAGGCGTTTTCGTCAATAGGCTCAACAAAAACATGCGTCTTCAAACTGATCCCACCGTGATTTATGGTATCGGTCCCACGTTTGACGGAAACATTACTCGTAAGCACCTGCGAACGGCAACGCCTTACAACACTTATGTCATCAAGGGTTTACCGCCAACACCAATAGCCATGGCTGGCAAAGCGGCGATTCATGCGGCGCTGCATCCGTTACCCACTGATGCTTTATATTTCGTAGCGAAAGGCGACGGAAGCCATCAATTCTCTACCTCACTAGCTGATCACAATGCAGCTGTGCGAAAATACCAGTTAAAACAATAATCGTACTGAAGCGGCTATATTGTCCGTAGCCGTTATGTAGACAGTGGGTTATAGCTAAATAAAAACAGAGTTAAAAAAGAAATGCGCGGAAAGTTTATTGTAGTTGAAGGCCTTGAAGGGGCAGGAAAAAGCTCAGTGATTGGGCTAATTGTTCAAGCACTAAAAGATGCTGGAAAGCGCGTTGAGCAAACTCGTGAGCCAGGCGGTACACCTATGGCTGAAGCTATACGGGAATGTGTAAAGCATGATTGGGATGAAACCGTTAGTGAAGAGACCGAGTTGCTTCTTATGTATGCTGCTCGGGTTCAACTACTCACTAACAAAATATTTCCATCACTCGACGCCGGTGCATGGGTAGTGGGTGATAGACACGACTTATCCTCACAAGCTTATCAAGGTGGCGGTCGTGGGGTGAGTGAAACAACCATGGCAGCCATTAGCGATATCGCGCTAAAAGGATTTAAGCCGGATTTAACCTTATACCTTGATGTCGAGCCTGCGGTGGGTCTAGAGCGCGCTCGAGGGCGAGGAGAGCTTGATCGCATCGAGCAAGCAGGGCTTGCCTTTTTTGAGCGTACCCGTGCTAAATACCTGTCGTTAGCCGAGCAAGATGAGTCCATTGCGGTAATAAGTGCAATGCAGCCTATGGAAAAAGTTCACCAAGATGTTATTGCCACTATCACCGATTATGTGACCAGGAATGAATACACTGGTACTGTAAGTGAAAGTAGCCACTCAGTGCAAAATGATAGCCAGCAGGAGAGAGGGTAATGCAAATGCTGCCCTGGTTTGTTGCAACGTTTTCGACCTTGCTTAACCGATATATGACTAAAAAACTGCACCATGGTTTACTGCTGACAGGGCCAAAGGGCATCGGTAAAAATCAACTCGCAGTGGGCTTAAGCAACGCGTTATTATGCAAACAACCTAGCACCGATGGGCCTTGCGAACAATGTCAAAGCTGTCACCTAAGACAGGCGGGGAATCACCCAGACTTTCATGTTTTAGAAAGTGAAAAGCAGCTTGGCGTTGATAAAATTCGCGAAGGTATTGCCAAGCTTTCGGGGACAGCGCAAATGGGGGGGAACAAAGTGTTACTCATCCCCCGAGCCGACACAATGACAGAGGCAGCGGCTAATGCGTTATTGAAAACCTTGGAAGAGCCCACAAATAATACCTTCTTACTTTTGATTACTGACAGTATCAACAAGATCATGCCAACTATATTGAGCCGGTGTGAACGGCAGATACTCTCGCTACCGTCAGTGTCAGACAGTTTGAACTACTTAAACGCTAAGGGCGTAGAAGATGCAAGCGAGGCATTGCTGGCTGCCTATGGCTATGCACCACTTCGTGTGGAAGAGGCACTCTCTGGTGACGAAAGTATTAGTTATCGCGATTTTAGTGATGGCATGCAGGCACTTTTAGCAGGTGATGCGAATATGCAGGCGCAAGCACTTGCAAATAAATGGCAGGGCAATGCGCAGCAAATCGCATTGTGGTGCCAACAAATGGCCCATGACAAATACATGAAACGTCAGCAGGCCGTCGACTTTGAACGCTATATAGCGTGTGTAGAGGCAGTAAAAACCCTCGAACATGCTGGGGTAAATAAATCGATGGTGCTGTTTGGGCTGTTAAAACAGTTTCAACGTTAGCAGACAAATACAGTCTTTTTGTTCCTTTTGTCTGAAAGCAATTTTTATACAGGTGTAGTTTGTTCGTAGATTCTCATTGTCATTTAGACCGACTTAAGCAAGGGCCAGAAGAGCTGGCCGAAACCTTAAATTTCGCAAGAACCCGAGGTGTTGAACACTTCCTTTGTGTGTGCGTATCTGTTGGTGATTACGACAGCATGTTAGACGCTGTTAGCCAATTTCATGACGTTTCAGTTTCTTGTGGTGTGCATCCGCTGCATCAAGATGAGGCGTGCAGTTATGAAGAACTGCTAGAGAAGGCGCAGCGTGAAGAAGTTGTTGCGATAGGAGAGACAGGGCTGGACTATTTTTACAGCCCGGAAAGTAAAGATATTCAGCTTACTTCTTTTATAGACCATATTAAGGTGGCTAACGAGACCAACAAGCCACTTATTATCCACACGCGGGATGCAAGAGAAGATACCATCAATTTACTCCGTGAATACAAGGCACCGCATACCAAAGGCGTTTTACATTGTTTTACTGAGTCATTGGAGATGGCCCAGGCGGCTATAGAGATGGATTTTTACATTTCGATTTCTGGCATTGTGACTTTTAATTCAGCTGATGAATTACGTGAAGTCGTGAGAGCTATACCTTTAGAGCGGTTGCTAATTGAGACTGACTCGCCTTGGCTTGCACCAGTCCCTCATCGCGGTAAGCAAAACCAACCAGGCTATGTAGTGGAAGTGGCTGAGTTCATTGCAGAGCTTAAAGGTGTATCAGTTAAAGAGCTTGCCAATATAACTACGCGCAATTTTTACACCTTGTTTTCTTTAGCTGATAAGAAAAAAGCAGCGTAACGAAAATAGCGGTTGGTTTATAATAGGAGGTGGGCATGCCCCAATGGCGACAGGGATTGACAAAAAGTCTACATAAAACTCGCAGTATGCCTGAAAGTAGATACTTTCAATTAGCTACGGTTGATGCCAGTGGTGTTCCGTTCTGTCGGACCGTGGTATTTAGGGGGATCACTGACGAAAATGAGTTAGTTGTTATCTCTGATACTCGCTCAGATAAATACAACCAGCTTGGTCAAAATTCTAATGCGCAGGTGTGTTGGTATTTCTCTAAAACCAGAGAACAGTATCGCTTTTCTTGCCTTGCAACGATAATAACGGCAAACCAAGATATTAGCTTTGTTAAACAGCACTGGGATAAATTGTCTGATGCTGGTAAAAAACAATTTCTATGGGGTGAACCCGGCACCCCCCGAAATGACGGTACCGCTCTACAAATAGAAGGAAGTTTCGACGAAGTGCCGCCTCATTTCTGTGTAATATTGCTTTCCATCGAGAAGGTAGATTTTCTAAATTTAAGAGGTAATCCGCAAAACCGAGAGTGGCATCAGAAAGACGCTAACGGTAACTGGGTAAGCCAATCTCTTATTCCTTGATGCAGCGCCACTTTGGCGCATAGACGTCTTTTAAGTGATTTAGCTTATTATCTTGGTAAGGTTTTCAAATTAAGTTCTTATTAGATATGTGCCCAATTTTTTGAGCGACAAATTTTAAGCCCTTCCCGCTGTTGTAAGTGAACATTCAACAGCGGGAAGGGTGAATGAGGGTTATAAAACTTGTGAGATTGGCATGTCGCCCTTGAAGAGGTAAGTGATAGTATTTTCTTTACTCTCTCTTGCAACACTCTCAACAATAGCTGTTGCCACATCTTCCCTAGGAATTACCGCATCATCTTTATTGCTTGGCATATCAGTGCGCACTAAATGTGTGCCTGGTTCATTTTGAAGAGTACCGGGGCGTAAAATAATATGATGCAAACCGCTGTTTATTAAGTGTTCGTCAGCCATATGCTTGGCAACTAAGTAAGGCTTAATTGCTGACTCAACACTATCTGGGTCGCCTGCGCCGATAGAGCTTACCATGATGAATTTAGATGTACCTGCTGCTTTGGCGTAATTTACCGCGTTGCGTGCAGCCCATAGATCAATCATGAGCGTTTTGTCTGCGCCTGTATTTCCACCGGAGCCCGCGGTGAATACCGCAACGTCAATTCCTTCAAAGTGTGCAGAAAAATCTTTCTCCAGATCTTGCTCCACAACACTAAGATTATCGTTTTGTATATCAGATAACTTGTCTGGACTTCTAACCGGTGCTAACACCTTGTGTCCTGCATCTAAAAGTTTCACGGTAGCTTGTTTACCGATTTGTCCTGATGCGCCAATAACTAATACGTTAGCCATAATGATATCCTCCTTGCAATTAAAAAGTGTTTATCTTTTCTAGATACACAACTGCATAGTAAGCAAGTGCTATAAGCGATCATAAACTGCGGTGGAATGCCATACTAAAGAGATTGGTTGCATAAATACGCTAACAAGATGCAATTAGCGAAATCAGCCAGATTTTCTGGTTTGAAGTCATGAAAGCCTACAGTTATTTCACTACAGCATTTCGTCCAGACTCTTTGCCTACGTAGAGCTTTTTATCAACTGCATGAATACAGGCATCTATACTGTCATAGTCCTTTATATCTGCGACGCCACAAGTGATGGTGACATTGACTGTGTGAGGCGGTGTTTCGACAACTTGTTCCGCGACGCTTTTACGTAATTTTTCAGCAACCCAATATGCCTCTTGTAAATTTAGTGAAGGCAATAAAATCAAAAACTCCTCTCCACCCCAGCGTGAAATCACATCACTTTCTCGAAGATTATTTTCCAAGGTTTTAGCTACTTTAACCAAAACTGCGTCGCCAACGTGGTGGCCATACTGGTCGTTAATTTTTTTGAAAAAGTCGATATCAACGATCAGTAAAGAAAAACCACGATTGTGACGTTTGAATTCTTGCCATTCCGCTTTGGCTCTTTGCGTAAAATAACGCCTGTTTTTAAGTGTAGTTAAAGAGTCTTGCGAAGATAAAAGCGTCAACTTCTCTACCATGGCTTCAAGATCTCTCGTTTTTTCTTCTACTTTTAAAGAGAGTTCAGTTGAGCGCGCTTTTAGCGCCGAAATTCTTAGCCAAACGACAGAAGTGATGAGTAAGAGAACAGTGACTAACAAGGCGCCACGCCATATTGGCTTATCCCACCATGGTGGTATTACTATAATTTCAAGTTGGGCCTCATCGCTACTCCACACATTCTCTTGATTTATTGCTTTTACTGTAAAGCGGTAATGTCCAGGCTCTAAATTGGTATAGGTAGCGACACGGGCTTTGTAGTCGGTAAATCGCCAGCTGTTTTCGAAATCTACCAGCTTATAAGCGTAGCGCAGTTCGTTGGCGTTCATGTAGTCAGTTGCAGCAAACTCTATAGAAAGTGCGATATTATTATGAGTAAGTTCTACGTTTTCGCCCAAGTTAAGACGTTGTTGAACGCTAGTGCCATTGCTTTGATCACGGGTTACTGTTTCTACATTAGTAAGATGTACGCTAGGGGACCATTTTACGTTGGCGACATCAGAGGGAGTAAACTGAGTGAGTCCTTCGGCCCCGCCAAAAAGGATTGTGTTATTTTCGGTAGTGGCAACAGATCCAATATAATATCCCGTAGAGAGGGCACCATTCTCTGCGCCATAGTAGTAGAGTGTATCGAGGTCGGGTGCTAAGTAAGTAATACCGACTATTGTAGAAATCCATAAGCCGTATTCGTCATCTTCGACAATGGCGCCAATTGAAACTTTACTTAGTCTACTTTCAGGCTTAATTTGGGTGACATTAATAGATGAAAAGTCATCACTATTTTTAGTGACAAAATATAAGCCGTCGGCTTGTGTTCCTACCCAGTAACCGCCACGCTTCGAGCGAGAGATCCAGGTCACCACCGTACTGTCAGTTATTTTGTCGGTGTACTCGCTAATACTCGTTAACTCACCTGTAAGTTTATTCGCAAAGTGCAAGCCTGTTACTGTGCTCAGCCAAGCGCTTTCTTCATTTTCAAAAATAATGCGAGTGGTGAGGGAAAGCGGCCATTGTCTGATAACACGCCGTTCAGAAGGACGATAAACAAAAACACCATCACTATATCCACCGAACCATATATCCCCTTGTGCATCCATGTTTATGCTGTAGCCCGACTTTCCTTGCAAAGCCACAATATCGAACTGGTTTGTTTTACTGTTTAGCTTCGCTAACCCACTGCGTGTCGATACCCATAGCGTATCGTTGCTTTTGTCGTAAAAAACACTGGTTAACTTGTCGCTAGCCTTGTCATCTGAGGTTTGTGCGTTATTTGAGGTAAATGGTCCCTCATAGGTTTTATTGACGACATCATAAATCCATAGCCCTTTTTCATTTGTTAGCCACACCTTATTGCCTTGATAGCTGGCCATAGAGCCAATAATACGCCCGTTTCCTATTTCGGTAGTATAAAAATTGCTCAGTTCTGGGTTGCTAATCGCGAACCCATCGTCTTTGGTTCCTACTACAACAAGGCCTGAGCTCGTTTGGTATAGGCTTGATACTCGCTCGTCTCCTGAATCTTTATCGCTAATAGGAAAACGTAACACTGTGTATGGGCTATGTGCTTTTAGAAGGTTTAAACCTCTTTCGGTTGCTACCCAAAGGTCACCATTACGCTGAAGTAGAATATCTGTAACCGAATTATCCGACAGCCCCTGTATTTCGCTGGTACACTGTTTGGTGATGACCTCGGGTTCTGAGTTGGGGTTAAATAAGCAAATGCCGTAAGAAGAAGTCCCTAACCAAAATCTCGAACGCTCTGCAGCGACGAGTCGCGTGAAGTTCACGCCTTTGTATGCAACTAACTCCAGTGAACTTTTGAAAGAATCATACTTATAAAGTCCAGAGGTAGACGTTACATAAAGTGTGTTACCAATGAGCTCAATATCGGTAAGTGTGCTCGTAGTATCAGGAAGATAGCTGACTAACTCTATGCTGTCTGTTTTTTCGTGATATCGATACAAATTTCGTTCGGATATTATCCACAGCGTGCCGTCGTGTGTGGTTTTCAGCCTATTGATGACCTGTTTGTCAAAAGAAGATGAAACAGGGAGGGCGTAATGTATAAACTTTTCGGTGTCTACATTTATTCGACTCAGACCGCTAAAGGTGCCAACCCAAACGTATTGACCGTCTAAACTTGCTTCTAACTGAAGAACACTGAGTGTTTGTAGGCCCGTAGACTTATCTTTGTCCCACATTCCAAAATTTCTAAAGGTATAACCATCGAATTTATCAATGCCCGACTGTGATGCTAGCCAGAGAAAGCCGTATTTATCTTCCGCGGTATCCGAAACAGTGACATGGGTGATACCGCTTTCCATATCGAACGTGTGAAAGGCAGGGGCGCCAATTTGAGCGTGCGCGGAAAAGTTCCAGCTAACCAATGAAGCAAGGATAAAGAAGAGGTAAGCTGAAGGGCGGCACATGATGTTGCAACATTAAAGATTATTCATAGATGTAAGTTACGCTAATACCGAGGACTTTCAATAGAACAAAAGTTTAAATCGTACAAAAAAGCCCCATGGTGACGGGGCTAGATTATTTATAAATGCTAAAATTAGGTTTGTGTTTCAGTACTTTGAAACGAATCACCAACCGCACTGGCGCGTTGCATTTTGCTCATCCAACCAGTTTTTTAGTGGTGCAAAGTAATCAGCAATGGTGCTGGCATCCATTTGCGGTGATCCCGTCAGTGTTTCAAGGGCATTCTGCCAAGGCTGACTCATTCCCATTTCTAGCATCTCATTAAGTGCTTTTCCTGCTTCTTCACTGCCGTAAATAGAACAGCGATTCAGCGGTCCTTTATCACCTGCAATGTCACACAATGATTTGTGGAATTGGAACTGCAGAATATGTGCAAGGAAGTAGCGCGTATAAGGTACGTTAGCTGGTACGTGATATTTCGCACCAGGGTCAAAGGCATCAGTACTGCGCTCAACGGGCGCCATTACGCCCTGATACTTTTCTCTTAGCTCCCACCAAAGCTGATTATATTGTTCCGGTGTTACTTCACCTGACATAACCTTCCAACGCCATTGATCAACCATCAAGCCAAAAGGAATAAAGGCAATTTTATCCAATGCTACCTGCATCAGCATACCGATATCATTTGATGCGTCAGGGATTTCATCTATCAAATCAATTTGCTTAAGGTACTTAGGTGTAATAGACAGAGCTATCGTGTCACCAATGGCTTCGTGGAAACCATCGTTTGCTGAGCCGCGGTAAAGCAGAGGCTGGTCTTTATAGGCGCGTTGATAATAGTTATGGCCTAATTCATGGTGAATAACGTTAAATTCTTCGCCAGTCTTTTGAATACACATTTTTATGCGAAGATCGTCTTTGTCATCTAAATCCCATGCAGAAGCGTGACACTGCACGTCGCGACCTTCAGGTTTTTGAAACATCGAACGTTCCCAAAAAGTGTCTGGCAACTCTTCAAAGCCAAGCGATGAGAAAAATGACTCAGCTTGTTTAACCATGGCGATTTCGTCGTACCCTTGTGCAGCGAGTGCACCAGTTACATCAGGAACCTTCATTTCCTGTTGAGGCTTAACGATATCGTAAATATTTCCCCACGACTGCGCCCACATGTTACCTAATAAATGCGCAGGAATTGGCTTATCTTGTGGTACCACATCTTCGCCGTAATGTTCACCAAGTTTTGCTCGAACATGACAATGAAGTGACTCGTAGAAGGGTTCGACTTGTGTCCAAAGACGATCTAACTCTTTCGGAAATTCGTCAGCTGGCATGTCATATTTGCCACGCCACAAAGCACTGACATTTTCGAAGCCAAGTTCTGCAGCACCTTCATTGGCAAGTGATACTTGTTCGGCATAAAGTGGCGCCATAGGTTTAGATACTTCACGCCAGCCTGTCCAATACTCTAACAATTTATCGGCATCGCGTAGGGTAGCCATTTCTGCGCTCATTTCGACCAAGCTTTTACACGTACCATCTTCGCCGCAATACTCGCCAGAGCCGTACATGGCACTTAAATCAGAACCAATCTTTGCGAGACGCTCAGCTTTTTGTGCATCTGCCGGCGGCGGCATTGTTAAACTGTTTTTAAGTAGATCAAGCTGCCTGCGAGTATCAGTATCCACGTCCACATCGTTAAACTTCGCCGCTTCTTTTGCTAACTTAGCCACTTTTGTTGATAGCACTTCATTAAAATATGCACTAACCGCAGCAGTGTCGAAATTGATATTGGTAGCATAGCTCCACTCTGCATGTGCAGCTGGCACCTGCATCTTCGCGATATCATTTTGTGCTTGCTCTAAGAACTGTTTTGCGTCTTGGGCGGTAAGTTGAGGTTTGATTTCTGTCTGACTTGTACTTTCACCACATCCCATAAGCGATACGCTTACCAATGCCGCTACCAGAGTACGTTTATGATTGAGCATACTTTGTCCTTTAATTATTTTGATTTTAAAGTGAATCGACGTTCACGTAGACATGCGGTAGCATTGTGTATCGCAATACACCATTTGTAAAACAAATTTAAGTTGCTCACATGCACGGAAGCCAGTAGTGGCGCGCAAAAAGAGAGTACTAAGAAGTGCTCTTGGAAAGAAATCGATAAGCCTTTAAACTCAAACGGTTTCCAATGAAGTGAAGAGCCTAATGAAGCACGAAAATGATGATTTTGAAGTTACTAACCCAGCTTTAGAAAGGCTATTTATTTATGGCAGCCTTGCACCCGATTGTCCAAACCACCACATTGTTTCCCACATTAGAGGACGGTGGTTACCCGGCACAGTGAAAGGGCATCTTGTTGAACAAGGGTGGGGCGCAGCAATGGGTTTTCCAGGTATTATCATTTCCGACTCTTCAGTGCCCAAACAGCTAGTAAAAGGAATGGTGCTTGAATCTGGCCAACTCGGCGACAATTGGCCTATGCTAGATGATTTTGAAGGTGAGCAATATGAGCGGGTTTTCGTTCCGGTTAAACTAGACAGCGGCGAAGAAATAGACGCTTACATTTATCAGATAAAACCAACTAAAAAGTAAGGAAAATTTATGTCAACGGAAGAACCACTCTACTGGGGCTTAAACGCTCGAAGCTATTGCACGCTTATACATGTGTCACAGTTATCCAGCTTTGTCATTCCCGGTTTAGGCATTGTCCTGCCGATTGTGCTTTGGATAGCGCATAAAGATCAAAATGAGGATATCAATCAGCACGGTAGAGTGACGGCTAATTGGCTGCTGAGCTTGCTCGTTTATTCGGTGATTTGTTTTATTCTTACTTTTATCATTATCGGCGCGCTAGGATTTATCGTACTTGGTTTGATGAACATCATCTTTGCGGTAGTAGCTGCCGTAAAAGCTAATAAAGGCGAGCTGTGGGTTTATCCACTAAGCTTTCAGTTTATTAAACGCTAGCAATAACGGTGAGCAGCCTGTGATTTGAACACTTAATAAGCTTTAATTTTACTGTTTATTAAGGAAGAGAGGCGCAATGCAAACACATCGACGCTTATTATTTGCTGTTGAAACTACCGCTAGGCAAAGCGTCGTGGACTAGATATTGGCCTTTCTTTTTGACGGAGGTTGTCGATGTCAAAATAGCACTACGTTTAAACGTGTTTAACGCTAGCGATCTGTTTTGACGAATTTTTTTTAGACTCTGAGAAGCGGTAGATTCCTTCAGGGCTGATGTTGAAGACGTCGCCTCTTGAGCGCTACTGAAATTTGAAGCGCTTGTTAGTGCAAATAGTGCCACAGCGGAAAAAATGTTTTTAGTTAGACTTTTCATTACATTTTTCTCTTTCACACTAAAAAAAGATCTCGGAGGCGGTTGCACTCGCCTCCTTAATCGGCTTTGTTTGTTCCACTTCATTACACCTAAAGTAGAAAAAAACCTAAAGGCACTGTGTTATACAAGGGTATGGTTTTTTATACCTAGGACTAGGCGCTTATTGGCTTTTTGCGTATCACCACGCGGTCACACCGCCGTCTACGGCTATTGTTTGCCCATTCATATAGCTATTGCCTGGCGATAGCATAAGCATCATGGTGTTAACGATTTCCTGTGGTTCGCCAAGTCGCTTCATTGGGCTGCCCAGGCCCAATTGTTCGCGAGCTTCCGGGGTGTTGTACCCATCTACATTCAATATGTTGGTTGGACTGTAGAATGGGCAGATTGCATTAACGCGAACATTTTTTCGACCATATTCCACCGCGGCAGTGCGGGTTATCCCTGACACGGCATGTTTTGCTGCAGCATACGCACCGCCCTTTGGCGCTCCGCCCAAGCCCGCAAGTGAGCTAACATTTAGAACGTGACCTTGCTTTTGTGCCAGCATAACGGGTAATTGGTACTTCATTCCAAACATAACGCCTTTAACATTCACGGCAAACTGCGAATCCATGATTTCCTCTGTCATTTGATGAATTGGCGCTGGGTTATGTGCTATACCCGCATTATTTACGGCAATGTCTAGTTTGCCAAACGTTTCCATGGCTTTTTCAACCAGCGCCTTATTAAGCGACTCGCTGGCTATATTACCGGCTAGTACCACAACATCAGTGAGTGCTTTTACATCTTTTTTCGTGTCCTCAAGTGCGGTTTCGTTAATGTCTGAAAGAACGAGTTTCGCTCCTCGGTTGGCAAGACCTAGCGATAACAGGCGGCCAAAACCACTGCCTGCGCCGGTAATTAGTACAACTTGTCCAGAAAAGTCGAGTAGAGCGTCCATGGTTATCTCCTAATAGTTAATAGTTTCATGTCGGTTGAAAGTCTTGCTACTTAAGCTGCGTATTTTGGATAAACTGAACAAGCAGATTGGCCAGCCGTTCCCCCTGGTCTTCCTGAATAAAATGACCCCCGTTTTCTATCTGTGTATGGGCCATGCCATTACAGCCGGGAACGAGCTTTTGAAATACTTTTTCTCCACCTTTGGTGACAGGGTCGCTATCACCAAATGCCGTAATAAAAGGTTTATTGTATTGCTTCAGTTTTTCCCATGCTTTTCTATTTGCCTGCGCCTCAGCGTTATCGGGGCTTGTAGGAACTAGAAGAGGAAACATGCGGGCTGCCGCTTTGTAGTTTTCGTCAGGGAAGGGAGCGTCGTAGGCAGCCAGCGTTGCTTTGTCTAATTCGGTGGTTGTTGCATTTTGAATAATGGTTGAAGTGGGGAATTCGGGCACATCCTGAGAGAAACGACGCCATTTTATGAAAGCATCACTAGGCGAATGATCGCCGGTGGGCAGTCCAGTATTAGATACCATTACACCTGAAAAACGCTCAGGCATATCGGCAACAAGCCGCAAGCCTAGTAAACCTCCCCAGTCTTGACAAAATAGGGTAACAGGGCCTTTAGTAGCCTGTGAAAACCAGTCTTTTAGCCATATCACATGACGAGCGTAAGAGTAATCCTCTTTTCTTACTGGTTTATCTGAGCGTCCAAAACCAATGAGATCCGGCGCAATGACATTGAATCCCGCATCAGCCAATATGGGCATCATCTTGCGGTACAAATACGCCCACGTCGGTTCGCCGTGCATTAATAGCACGGTAGGTCCATCTTTAGGTCCACATTGATAATGGGCCATTCTTATTTCGCCGCTTACTGTGTCAGTTATTTCAGTGAAGCGGGGTGGGTAAGGAAAGTCAGTGATTTTATTAAAGGCGCTTTCCGGTGTTCTAAGCACTTGCATAGCCAATCATCCTTTTGTAAATAAAATGTAATAACGAGCGTTGATAAATTAACAAAAACACCGGTTTTATTTTCTGTCAAATAAACCTTAGGCAAGGTAGAACAAGCTCTGCGTAGAGAAATGAATTAACAAAGGGGCTGGCGGTCAATATTAAATATTATGATAAATGTCTATAACACCAATAAACTTGGATGATTGACAACACTGCAATAACATCCAGTTAACGTGATAAACAGGACATGGTTATGACTGAGATGGAAAATAAAGCCGTAGAATATGCAGTACAACAAGGTGTTGCCACACTGACAATGCAGAGCGCACCCGTTAATGCGCTGTCACGCGCTATCAGAGTAGGGCTGATAGAAGGCATAAACAATGCTTTAGATGACGATAGCGTTAGTGCCATTGTAATTACTTCTTCACTTCCTATTTTTTCGGGTGGAGCTGACATCAGTGAATTCTCTGGTGGCGACTTGTCTCCCATGCTGCCTGAGGTACTAGACAAGATTGAAAATGCGTCTAAGCCTGTTGTTGCTGTTCTTCCTGGACCAGCATTCGGCGGTGGCTTAGAAGTGGCGTTAGCTTGCCATCATCGCATCACTTTTGCCGACAATAAGGTGGGTCTTCCAGAGGTAAATCTAGGCATATTACCTGGCGCAGGCGGTACTCAGCGCCTTCCTCGTTTAGCCGACGCTCAAACATCGTTAGAAATGATCGTAACAGGCAAGCCAACGTCGGTGGTCAAACTTCCAGGTGTCTTCGACAAAATTTCCGATAAGCCTGAGCATTTACTTGAAGATACAAAAGCGTATTTACAAGCATTAACGCCAGATAAAGCGATTAAACGCACCAGTGATATCACGCTGTCCATGTCTGACGAAACGCAGGCGGTGTTTGATGCAGTAACTGCACAAACTAAAAAAGCGACGCGTGGTTTCTTTGCGCCATTAAAATGTATTGAAGCGGTACGTGGTGCTTACACGCTAGCGTTTGAGGATGGCCTTAAAAATGAAGGCAAGCTTTTCATGGAGTGTATGAATACGCCACAGGCGCGTGCCCAGCAACATTTCTTCTTCGCTGAGCGAGCGGCAGGTCATGTAAGCGATTTCGACAAAAATACTCCTGAGCGCAATATTGATAAAGTTGCGATTATCGGCGCGGGAACAATGGGCGGTGGTATCGCTATGAACTTCGCTAATGCCGGCATTCCAGTGACAATGCTTGAGCTCAAAGAAGAAGCGCTAGAGAAGGGATTAGCGCTTATTAGAAAGAACTACGAAAACTCAGCGAAAAAGGGCAAGTTAACCCAAGAGCAGGTAGAGAGCCGCATGGCACTGCTTTCAGGTACTACGTCGTATGACGACTTAGCTGATGTTGATCTCGTCATCGAAGCCGTTTTCGAGAAGATGGAAGTAAAGAAAACAGTATTCTCGACGCTAGATAAAGTGTGTAAGCCGGGGGCCATTTTGGCTTCGAACACTTCGACGTTGGATATAGACGAGATAGCGACAGCCACATCGCGTCCTGAAGATGTGATTGGTCTTCACTTCTTCTCACCAGCGAATGTGATGAGGCTGCTCGAAGTGGTTAAGGCAGAGAAGACATCTGCTGAAGTGATTAAGACCTGCATGAAGATGGCTAAACGCATCAAGAAAGTAGCGGTGTTGGTAGGCGTTTGCTTCGGATTCGTGGGTAACCGCATGATTGAGCCTTACGGCCGTGAAGCTAACCGCTTACTGCTAGAAGGAGCAACACCTGAGCAAGTTGATCGGGTTTTAACCGAGTTTGGCATGCCAATGGGGCCGTTCACTATGGGTGATATGGCTGGATTAGATATTGGCTACTATGTACGACAGTCTCGACAAGAGCACATTGCACATGACCCTGCGTACGGTGCAGTGGCAGATCGCTTAGTAGAAAAGGGGCGCAACGGACTTAAAACCGGACGGGGAGCTTACAACTATGAACCTGGCAGTCGAGTGCCTGTCCCAGATCCAGAAGTACTAGAAATTGCTAAGCAAGAAGCAGAGCGTTTAGGTGTGGTTCAGCGTTCAGACATTAGCGATGAGGAAATTCTAGTTCGCGTCATGTACTCATTGATCAACGAAGGTGCTGCCATCTTAGAAGAAGGCATTGCAGCTAAATCTAGCGATATCGATGTGATTTATGTTTACGGTTATGGCTTCCCTGTGTATCGCGGCGGCCCTATGCAATATGCCGACGAAGTGGGGCTAGGCACTATTTTAGATAAGCTGACTACCTATCGTGATCAATTGGGTGATTACGGAAAGATGTGGCTTGAACCAAGTAATTTGTTGGTGAAATTGGCCCAAAGCGGCGGCACGTTTAAAAGCTATAAAGCGAAGTAAACATAGCCCTCGTTAGCGACAATTAATCAACGGTGAGAGCTAGCTATAGCTCTCGTGACCCGACATCCGAATTTGGTAAAGCTAGGTAACTTCGAGAAGAAGCACATTGGCCTAGCTAAACTTTGGCTGAACGTTCAGCCTAACTGAAAGGAACATAAAAATGCGCGATGCAGTAATCGTAAGTACAGCACGTACGCCAATCGGGCGCGCTTATAAAGGTGCACTGAACAATTTACCAGCCCCTTCTTTAGGTGGTCATGCTATTCAAAACGCAGTAGCACGCGCAGGGATTGACCCAGCCAGTCTCGATGACGTGGTAATGGGCGCAGCATTAACCCAAGGCAGTGGCGGCATGAATATTGGCCGCTTGGCTGGCTTGGCTGGAGGTTTACCCGTTTCTGTGGCGGGTATGACGCTCGACCGCCAATGCAGTTCTGGCATGTATGCCATTGCAACCGCAGCGAATTCAATTCGTACAGGCGATACCAACATTATGGTTGCGGGTGGCTTAGATTCAATCTCTTTAGTACAAAACAAAAATATGAATATGTTTCGTGCAGTAGACCCTGCACTGGTTGCTAAGCACAAAGATATTTACATGCCGATGCTTCAAACTGCGGAAGTGGTGGGTAAGCGCTACAACATTAGCCGTGACGTACAAGACGAATACGGTTACCAAAGCCAAATGCGCACAGCAGCGGCTCAAGAAGCGGGCAAGTTTGATGATGAGATTGTACCTATTACAGCAACGCAAGCCTTATTTAATAAAGAAACAGGTGAAACCTCTGAGCGAGAAGTGACTTTGTCGAAAGACGAGGGCAATCGCCCAGAAACAACGTTAGAAGGGCTTAAATCACTAAACCCTGTTATTGAAGGTGGTTGTATTACCGCAGGTAATGCAAGTCAGCTTTCTGATGGAGCCAGTGCAACAGTAATTATGGATGAGCACTCAGCTGCGAAAGGCAATGCTCAGCCTCTTGGTATTTATCGCGGTATTGCAGTGGCAGGCTGTGAGCCAGATGAAATGGGAATTGGCCCAGTGTTCGCCATTCCTAAGCTATTAAAGCAGCATGGATTAACCATGGACGATATCGGTCTATGGGAGCTTAACGAAGCGTTTGCGGTACAAGTACTGTATTGCCGCGATAAGTTAGGCATTCCAGACGAATTATTAAATGTAAACGGCGGTGCCATTTCTATTGGTCACCCATACGGCATGAGCGGTGCTCGCATGGTGGGTCACGCACTCATCGAAGGTAAACGACGCGGTGCGAAATATGTTGTTTGCACCATGTGTATCGGTGGCGGCATGGGCGCTGCTGGTCTATTTGAAGTAATATAGGTATTGGGTATGGAAGGTTATAAAGCTCCACAACGTGACGCCATGTTTGTAACGCATGAGCTACTAGATTATCAAAATCACTATCAAAAACTGGGTTTCGACGAAGCCTCTGAAGACCTAGTTTCGGCGATTTTCGCTGAAGCGGCTAAGTTTTCTGAAAATACGCTTGCACCTATCAACGCGTCTGGCGATGAAGAAGGATGTAAGTGGGTTGACGGAGAAGTCACTACGCCAAAAGGGTTTAAAGAAGCTTATCAAACCTATGTTGAGGGTGGTTGGCCAAGTATGTCGCACCCAGAAGAGTTCGGTGGCCAAGCGCTTCCTTATTCTTTGTCTTCTATTATCGCTGAGTGGTTCTCTGGTGCTAACCACTCGTGGGCGATGTATCCAGGTCTAAGTCAGGGCTGTATGGAAACGCTTAAAGCTCACGGCACGGAACTTCAGCAAAAAATGTTTCTTGAAAAATTGGTTAGCGGTGAGTGGACAGGCACAATGTGTCTGACTGAAGCACACTGTGGCTCAGACTTAGGTATGCTTAAGTGCCGTGCCGAGCCTCAAGAAGATGGCAGCTACAGCCTAACAGGCACAAAAATCTTTATCTCTGCCGGTGAGCACGATATGTCTGAAAATATCGTACACATCGTGCTGGCGCGCTTACCTGATGCGCCAGAGGGTACAAAAGGTATTTCGCTCTTTGTTGTACCAAAGTTTAACGTTTCGGAAGATGGTGAAAAACAGGACAGAAACGCAGTGGCCTGCGGCAGTATTGAGCATAAGATGGGGATTAAAGCTAGTGCTACCTGTGTTATCAACTTTGATGGTGCTAAAGGCTTCTTAATTGGCCCACCTAACCGTGGCCTAAATTGCATGTTCACCTTTATGAATACCGCGCGTATTGGTACTGGTCTAGAAGGTCTTGCTGCATCTGAGGCATCTTTCCAGGGTGCATTGCGCTATGCGAAAGACCGCGTGCAGTTCCGCTCACTGACGGGGCGTAAAAATCCTGACGGCCCTGCTGACCCTATCATTGTGCACCCTGATGTTCGCCGTATGCTACTAACACAAAAGGCGTTTGCTGAAGGCAACAGAGCGTTAGCGGCGTACTGTATGCAAATGGTAGACGTTACGCTTTACGGCGATGATGCGGCCGAAAAGCAGGTAGCTGATGCAAAGCTTGCTTTCTTAACGCCTATCGTTAAAGCGTTTTTGACCGAAACAGCACAAGAGTCAACGAGTTATGGCATGCAGGTGTACGGCGGTCATGGCTTTATTAAAGAGTGGGGCATGGAGCAGCTTGCGCGGGATACACGCATTTGCACTATGTACGAAGGAACTACTGGTATTCAAGCGGTAGACTTACTGGGTCGCAAAGTAATGGGCTCTAACGGCGAGCTTCTGAACGTATTTGTACAAGAAGTGCGTGACTACTGTAACTCACTTCGTGACAACGCACAGTTTAGTGCTTGGACTAATGCTCTAAATTCTCACCTTGACGAATGGCAGCAGATTACTATGGACATCGGTAAAGCTGCGGCGTCGAACCCAGACGAAATTGGCGCAGCGTCTGTCGATTATCTAATGTACTCAGGCTACGTCACTGTTGCGTATTTTTGGCTTAAGATGGCTGTGAAGGCGCAAGAACAGCTTGATGCAGGTAGCACTGAAACTGAGTTTTATAAGAGTAAAATTTTAACAACGGGCTTCTACTTTGACCGTTTGTTAACCCGCACTCGCTCGCTTGTTTCAGCTATGCAGTCAGGTGCTGACAACTTAATGTCTATGCCAGAGAGCATGTTTGCTATCGAATAGTGACATAAAAGCCAGACACGTGCGTTAAGAAAAGGCGCACTAAAGGCCGAGAAAATAATGTAGCCGGGAAAATGATTTAAACAGTAATCATCGGATACCTTATTTTGCTCGGCTTTTTTGTTTCTTAAAATCACCCAGAGGAAGTGAGCACATTGGTTGATTCCAAATACGCAATGGTTGATGGGGCTTCCATTCATTATTTATCCCGAGAAGAAGAGGGCGCAAAGAACTCTTTAATTATAATGCTTCATGGCTTCCCAGAGAACGCGCGCACGTGGGAAGCGTTAATGGCGTTGCTGCCTACATCACTAGACATCATTGCTCCAGATTTGCCGGGTTATCATTTATCAAGCCCACTGCCTAAGGAAAAAGATTACCAAGTCCCATTGCTTATTGGACGAATGGCCGCGTTTATCGAGAAAGTTAAAAAAGGCCGACAGGTTATTTTGATGGGGCACGATTGGGGTGGGGCAATAGCGTGGCCATTAGCCGCTTTTCACCAAACATTGATAAGCAAGCTCGTTATTGTAAATGCTGCGCATCCATCTTGTTTTACACGTGCAATTAAAACCTCTTCTATGCAAAGAGAAAAAAGCCAGTATATCGCTACGCTCATAGATAGAAACGCAGAACACATTCTTTCAAGTACAGACTTTCAGCTATTAAAAAATATGATTGGAAACTGCCTTTTTGAGCAAGGCTCTAGCTACTCAAGAGAGTTACTTAACGATTGGCGTGATCCTGAAATCCTTAGCGCGATGCTCAGCTACTATAGGCAAATGCCACAACAAGTGCCTCAAATGAATGTATCTAAAAAAGTATTAGATGACATTCGTATACCTGAGATATTTATTCACTGCCCAACGCTACTATTATGGGGAGAGCAGGATGATGCATTTGATTTAAGTGTAATAGATAAAATTGAACACTATGTTCCGTTGATTACCAAGCGGTTCAATCCGAGTGCGTCGCATTGGTTACACAGGGAACAGCCTGAGTGGGTGCAAAAAGAAATAACAGATTTTATAGAGGCCTAGAAAGGGGTGAGGCCCCTAAAAGGGGCCTCCAGTGCGGCGTCCTGCCGCTACCATGTTGAACCGGTGTATCACATGGTGTGATTAATTTGTTGTGTTAAATTCTGCCGTCAAGTTCAGCTGAAATAGGTGAGCTTTGTAAACCTTGCTCAGCAATCCAAGCTTGTAGTGTTTTGCCGTCTGACTCTGGCTGAGCTAAGTCTTTACTCGGCATTTTCTTAACTAGCAGAGTACCCACCTCAACGGCATTGTTTGTGATTGCTGTGCGAATAAGGCTTTGACCATTGCATGAAATACCAGAGTAGTAATCGCGAAGCTTCAGTTTGTAGTCAGATTGTACACTACGCATTTTTTTGCGAAGTTCGCCTTTATCATCTGCTTGGACAATAGTACAAATGTTTGCCAGTGCTTCGTTGATGTCATTAGCCTGAGCAGCGTTAGAGAAAACTAAAGTAGATGCCGCAATTACTAGAGAAGTTTTAACGATTTTCAACATGGTTAAATTCCTTCGGTTGTTGTTATTAAGATTGTGTTTGTTCGTTGGGATGTATTAAACCCTAATCTAAGTAACTGAAAAACATATTGTAAAATAACAGGGTATACCAAAGTATACCTATAGAATATAAACATGCTCCGGGCTACGTATCTCGCTCAATATTTTAATACCAAAGCAGTCGTGTTAAATTTTGTAGGGGAAGCTGTTTAGTAAAAGGCAATAAAAAAGGCCCCGTAGCAGAGGGGCCTTCAGCGCAGCATGTGCTGCTACCATGTTGAATTGGCTCACATGGTAATGTGAAAGTGGTTATTAAATTCTGTCATTAAGCTCTGCTGAAATTGGCGAGCTTTGTAGTCCCTGTTCCGCAATCCATGCTTGTAGGGTTTTACCGTCAGACTCTGGCTGCGTAAGGTCTTTGCTAGGCATTTTTTTAACAAGCAACGTGCCTACTTCTACTGCATCATTAGTAAGAGCTGTACGAATAAGGCTTTGACCACCGCACGAGACACCAGAGTAATAATCACGTAATTTTAGTTTAAAGTCTGATTGTACTCGGCGCATCTTTTTACGTAGTTCACCTTTATCGTCAGCTTGAACGATAGTGCAAATATTTGCCAACGCCTCGTTTACATCGTCAGCATGAGCTGCGTTTGAAAAAGCTAATGTAGAAGCGGCGATGATTAGAGAAGTTTTAACAATTTTCAACATGGTTAAATTTCCTTCGTTTGTATTATTAATCGGTTTGTCTGTTCGGGATAAATTAAAAAATAATCAGGCCGTTTAAAAAATACCCACTCGAATAACAGAGTATGTTGATAAATACCTTATACTAAAGGTGTAAAGGAAGAGGAGGGGGCTTTAGTCTTTAGTATTAAAGGCGTTAGAGAGAATTAGAGAACGCTAGAGGAGCGCCTGTTAGTGATCAAATAAAATGCAAAAAAACGGCGAATATGCCGTTTTTTTGCATTTTGATAATGTTGAAAGAAAGTCGCGCACATTTTGCCGTAGGGAGTGGGCGCAAAAAGTAGATCAAAATCTGTTGTTTACTCTACGGAACATAATACTAGTTGCCGAGTAAAGCTGATGCTGTGCGCTTCGTTGTTATAAGGCCATTTAAAAACTTAGAGCGAAGCGCGCCTCTTATAGCTTTGAATTTATTATCGCCAGCTGCAACACCAATAACAGGCTTTTCTGGCGTTGCTTTCAATTTAAAGCTCGTCACTCTCTCGTTAATATTGCATTTTATGAGCGCACCTTCCTCATTGAATATCCAACTTATTATTTCTTCACAAGCGCCAGAATCAGCCAATATGGCTAATTCGTCATCACCGATAAAGCCGTCTTTGTAAAGCGGAGATACGCTACCCAAATTGCCGATACCAACAAAACTAATGTCCGCCTGCTCAGCAAGTGAATGAATGCGTGATATATGCTGTTGTTGCTGCCAAACCTCGCGTTCTGAGTTGCTTGCCGCTATAACTGGTGTCGGCATAGGGTAATGCTGTGCTTTTACTCTATCAGCGACGTGAACAGCAACGTCATAACGAGTTGCTTCGCCGTTTTCTGCAATATTGCCAACCAAAGACTCTATTTTATGTTGAGGGCAATGCAAAATAAATTGTTCATCGGCACATGCTCGAAGAACGCGCCCTGTACCAAACGCAATAGTTTGTGGTGCATCAAATTTAAGGGCACGCTCTATGGCGGCAGCACAAGCTTGGCCGAGATGACTAGTCCTGATATTAGTTTGAAAAGTGTCAACTTAAATCAGGACAACACATGAAAAGAAAAAAGCGACCCGAAGGCCGCTTCTTAAAGTGCAGATTTCTCTGCAACCATGTTGAACTGGTTCACATGGCGTGAATTTGTTCTACAGTCGCTCGTTAAGCACCGCAGCGATAGGGCTGTCTTGCAAACCATTTTCTGCAACCCAAGCTTGTAGGGTTTTGCCGTCTGCTTCAGGGGCTTGCAAGTCACTTTTTGGCATCTTTTTAACCAATAACTCACCGGCCTCTACTGCGTTACTCAACATAGCCGTACGGATAAGGCTATTACCACTGCAGCTAACACCCGAATAGTAATCTTTTAGTTTCATTCGATAGTCAGACTGAACGGCGCGCATCTTCTTTCTTAATTCGCCTTTATCGTCCGCCTGCACAATCGTACATATGTTTGCTAATGCCTCGCTTACGTCTGCGTGTGCTATTGATGACACACCGAAAGTTCCAGCGATAACAAGAGAAGCTTTAACTATTTTCAACATGGCTAATTCCTCAAGTAAATTTGATAGTTGTTTTCGTTGAGACAATTAAACGATAAAGCTGAATAAAGAAAAATACTCTAGCCAATACTTTGGTATACATCTTTATATCAAAAGGGTGCGTAAGCTCTGCTTGTTAACCCTAGGCTAGCTTGAATTGCTAACACAAAAAACTCGGGTAGCCGTTAACCAAGATACGGACAAGTTTCATGAGACTCATTTTATAACGATAGTGATATGTTATACTGTAACAATAAGTGTTTAGGTATATGACTATTGGCGAGTGGTAACAGGGTATGAAGTTCGCCGCTTTTAGATTGAGGATAGAATGGATCAACGATTTCAAAACTTACTTGCTATAGCTCAGGATAAATGTGAGGGAGACGGATTGCGCTTAACACAGAAGCGAAAGCAGGTACTTAATATATTAATTGAAGCGTCCTCTCCACTGTCGGCCTATGAAATAAAAGATTTGTATGCAAAGCGGCATGACGAAAATATCAAACCAATGACTATTTACCGAGCGCTTGAATTTCTGTCAGACGCAAACTTGGTTCATAAACTTAATCTCAATAGTAAGTATATAGGATGTGCTCGTGCTAAATGCTGTGAACACCACGGGTATTCGCAGTTTTTAATTTGCGTTCGCTGTGGCGCAGTTGAAGAGTCTACTGTCGACCCTGTTGTTTATGAACATCTTGTCCAGCAAGCGCAAGCGTTCCAGTGCGAGATTATAACGCCTCACCTAGAAGTCGCGTGTATTTGCGCACGCTGCCAATAATCCCCAATTTTAATTGTTTTATACGAAGGGACTTATGAAGATCATAATCAATAACGCTTCAACCACACCCCATTTGTTGGGGCGAAATGGCCACGACCTTATCACTATTTCACTCGCTATTGAAAAGGGCGAAATTGTCCAGATTTCAGAATGTCCATTATCCGCGCCACAAGGAACTTCTACCGAAAAATGTACTGAAAAAGTAATTGATGCTACGGGTTTATTCTTATCCCCGGGTTTGCTTGACCCCCAAGTACACTTTAGAGAGCCAGGCATGGAGTACAAAGAAGATATTGCCTCCGGAAGCCGCGCAGCAGTAAAAGGCGGCTTTACTTCGGTAGTATCAATGCCAAATACAACGCCCACCGCTGATAATGAAGGTACAGTAGCCTTTATGGTAAAAAAAGCCAGCACGACGGGGCTGTGTAAAGTTTATCCGACAGGGGCGCTCTTAAAGGGGTTAGAAGGGAAAGAGATAACAGATTTTGAAACTCTCCAGGCTGCAGGCGCCGTTGCCATTACTGACGATGGTAAAGGCGTTCAAAATAATAGCTTGTTTAAGCAAGCACTTATCAAGGCCAAAGCGCTTGGGATGCCAGTACTCGACCATAGCGAAGATGAAAGCTTATCAAACGGCGGCGCTATCCACGAAGGAGACGTATCTAGAAAACATAATGTAAAGGGAATTAAGGCATCCTCAGAGTCGGTACATGTGAAGCGGGGTTGTGAATACAGTCTAGAAACAGGTGGGCATTATCACGTTTTACACGTTTCTACCGCTGACTCAATAGAAGCTATTAGACAGGCAAAAGCAAAAGGGGCTAATGTAACTGTAGAGGTTTCACCCCATCACTTATTGCTTTGCGATGAAGATATACCCGTTAAGGCCGATGGTACGCTTGACGCGAATTGGAAAATGAACCCGCCCCTTCGTTCTAAACACGATATGCTTGCGTGTCGAGAAGCGTTATCAGAAGGGGTAATAGATGCTATTGCAACTGACCACGCTCCTCACGCGCCGCATGAAAAAACTTTGCCTATTGAGAAAGCGCCCTTTGGTATTATAGGGTTGGAGACCGCATTTGCGCTTATCTACACGCATTTTGTCAAAACAGGAAAGCTTAATTTAAATACTGCTGTTGAGCTTATGAGTAAGCAAGCTGGTGCGATATTCAATATTAAATGCGGACGAATTGAAGAAGGCGCAGATGCAGACTTAGCGCTATTTGATTTAAATACGCCGTTTACAGTAACGCCTTCATTTTTTGCTTCAAAGTCACAAAACTCGCCCTTTATTAACGAAACCTTGTATGGCGAAACATACTATACGCTGGTGAACGGAGAGGTAAAATATACAAGGCCTTAAGCCACCCCTGTTAAACGGATGATTAGCCGGCGTGTACACAGGCGGCTAATTCATCATCCCAATCGGTATTAACGTTAGCAGCAATAATTTCAATTTTACTTTCAGCACATTCACTTAGCTCACTTTCAACTAAGTCGCCGTCTGCAAGGTTATAGCTAAATATGCCAGTGCTTGTGATCATTACCGCTTTTAAGCGTTCTACTTCTAGCTTATTTATCCAAGCTAATAGCGCATCTCTATCGAACTCTATAGAGGGGGAGTAGCGCCATCCCACAGCTTTAAAACCTTCCCCTTTATTTTCGATTTTTAAAAAGCCTGAATCGGGAAAAGGTCGTTCGTTAATTGAAAGTGTAGGCTCGCTATTGTGGTGATGGTGGGCATGTGCATTCATTTCTATAAGCGCATCTGATTTTCCCTGTAATTCAGAAAACGGTAATTCACCTTGTTCGCAAAGTATAATAGGTGTGTTCTGCTTTCCTCTATTAACGGCATAGTGCTTTAAGTTTTCTTCTTCATTTTGCCCATAAAGATCGCATTTATTTCCTACAATTACATCGGCAATATCAATTTGCTGATTGAACGTGGCATGCGTGGTATAGCGAGGATCGGTTAGCTTTCTTGCATCAACTAACGTAATAGTACGTTGAATATCCAGCACGTCTTGATAGTGCTCAGCGCTTAAGGTTTGCATAACTTCTACAGGGTGTCCTAACCCAGTAGGTTCAATCAGTAAACGGTCGGGTTTAGACTGGGCGAGCAATTGATTTAATGCTATTTGCATAGGTAAGCCTGCAGCGCAGCACATGCAGCCGCCGGGCACCTCTTTAATAAATACTTTCTGCGCATTTTCTGAAGTGGAAGTAGATTTTCCAGGTTGCATACCTTGCACAAGCGCACCATCAATACCTATCTCGCCAAACTCGTTAATTAGAATGGCCCAACGCTCGTTTGAAGGTTTTTGCTTTAACAGGTTTAGAAGAGCGGAGGTTTTTCCCACACCTAGAAAGCCTGTGATGATGTTGGTAGGTACTGCTTTAATCATATTTGTACTTGCTCTTACTTTTACTCTTAATGTGCGATGCGTTATTGAAATATAGAGCTATAGACTATCACACCAATGGTATAGCCCTATAATACAAATTAGATATGTTATATTATAACAGTTAGCGGCCAAGCATGCCCTGTTTGACATATTGTTTCGTCGTTAATTTACCCGTATTGACAAGGAAATTAAGGTAGTGACTCTCCCCGCCATAAAATCTGATTCAAATTTAGCTATTCAGTACCATGCATTCATTGAAAAACTAAGAACCAGCGAGTTTACCGGTGATATTGACACTAGCTATAGTGCCCGCGTAGCGCAAGCCACTGACAACTCCGTTTATTATAAGCTGCCCCAAGCCGTAATTTACCCTAGAAGTAACGATGACTGTCAGCTTATCGGACAATTAGCGACTAAGTACCCTGACGTGTCGTTTGCTCCTCGGGGAGGGGGCACAGGTACCAATGGACAAAGCCTCACCGATGGTATTGTGGTAGATATTCGTCGCTATCTAAATAAAGTGATTGAGCTAAATGTGGAAGAAGGCTGGGTGAGAGTACAAACAGGGATAGTTAAGGACTCCCTTAACGATGTTTTACGCCCCCATGGCCTGTTTTTTTCACCAGACCTTTCAACTAGCAACCGAGCCACTTTAGGCGGAATGATAAGTACTGATGCATCAGGGCAGGGGTCGCTTGTTTATGGTAAGACAAGCGATCATGTTATTGGACTAAAAGCGGTGTTAATTAACGGTGAGGTCATTGAAACCGAAAAAATACCCACGGAAATGGCAAAGCTAAAAGCCGATGAAAATACTGCTGAAGGTACTATCTATAAACAAGTTATAGATACCTGCGTTAACTATAAGGACGAGGTGGAGCATACTTTTCCAAAATTAAATCGCTTTTTAACAGGGTACGATTTAGCGCACGTATACGATGGTCACCACATCGATATAGGGAGGTTGATTACTGGCGCTGAAGGGTCTTTGGCGTTTGTCACTGAAGCCGTATTGACACTAGATAAAATATCGCCGGTTAAGGCACTGATAAATATTTCCTACCGCTCATTCGATGCCGCGCTGAGGCATGCTCCACAATTGGTTGAGGCGAAGGCGACGAGCGTGGAGACGATTGATAGTACAGTACTTAACTTTGCCAAAACGGACATAGTTTGGCACAGCATACAACACTTGATCACCGACGTTCCCGACGAAGCGCTACTGGGTCTAAATCTAGTGGAATATAACGCAAGTTCGATAGAAGAAATGAAGGGCCACATTGATAGCCTTGAAGCCGCTATTGAAGAAGCAATTAAACAAGGTGAAGGTGATATTTCAGGCTACAGAATTACTTATGACAAGGCTGATATTCAACGTATTTACGCCATGCGCAAAAAGGCGGTGGGTTTATTAGGTAAGGTTAAGGGTGAACAGAAACCTATCGCTTTTGCTGAAGATACCGCTGTGCCCCCGGAGCATTTAGCTGATTTTATCGCTGAGTTTCGCGCGTTGCTCGACAGTCATAACCTTAACTATGGCATGTTTGGACACGTTGATGCTGGCGTTCTACATGTAAGGCCTGCCCTTGATTTAGCCGACCCCGAGCAAGAGACGCTTATGCATAATCTTTCAGATAAGGTGGTAAAGCTTGTATCTAAATATGGCGGGCTAATGTGGGGGGAGCACGGCAAAGGCTTTCGTAGCGAGTATGGTCCCGAGTTTTTCGGTGAAACGCTGTTTAACGAAATGCGTAAAATCAAAGCGGCGTTCGACCCTTATAACCAAATGAACCCTGGAAAAATTTGTACGCCATTGGGCAGTAAGGATAAGTTAGTTTCAGTTAAAGCGGTCAAAAGGGCGAGTATCGAGCGGGTTATTCCTGTAACGGTTAAACGCGACCTTGCGCCAGCTTTCGAATGCAATGGAAATGGTCTTTGCTTTAACTACGAACCTGCGTCCCCCATGTGCCCTTCGAGTAAAGTAACGTCAGACCGACGTCATACGCCAAAGGGCAGGGCGAGCATGTTAAGGGAGTGGGCGCGACTGCTATCGTTAAGTGGGCAAACAGACGAAAAGAATGGTGATGGATTATCCTACAAGCAGTTTAAAAGTAACGTTTTCTCTCGTTTTAAAAATACGGTATTGAACAGCGACGCTGATTTTTCTCACGAAGTTAAAGCCGTGATGGACGGCTGTTTATCGTGTAAGTCGTGCACTCACCAGTGCCCTGTAAATATTGATGTTCCTCACTTCAAATCCATCTTTTTATCTATTTACTACCAACGTTACCTGCGCCCGCTAAAAGATTTACTGGTGGCAAACGTAGAAACGCTAGCGCCTTTAAGTGCTAAATTGCCTAGGCTTTACAACACGCTACTTCAACAAAAGTGGATGACATGGTTTTTAAAGAAGAAAGTGGGATATGTAGATACACCGTTGTTGTCCTACCCAACGCTCGTTGACAGAGTAAAGTCGATTGTGGATACAGGGGATATAGCACAACTAGAACGCCTTGATAAAAGTGAGCGGGAAAAGTACGTTGCTGTGGTACAAGATCCTTTTACCAGTTTTTATGACGCTAAAAGTGTAGAGAGCCTAATAAAAGTCATTAGTAAAATGGGCCTTAAGCCATTGCTAATGCCTTTTATGCCAAACGGCAAGCCAGCCCATGTAAAAGGCTTTCTAGGCAAGTTTGAGAAACAAGCATTAGATACGGCAAAGCGGCTAAATAAAATACATGAGTTAGGTATTACTATGGTTGGAGCCGACGCATCGTTAGTGTTGTGCTATCGCGACGAATACCAAAAATTTTTAAAAGATAAGCGCGGAAAGTTTTTTGTTCACACCATTGATGAATGGTTGGAAGATGCCTTGCCAAAAAGTTTCAACGCAGATATTAATGGTAGTAAGGGCTATGATAAAAATTTCACTCTGCTTGCTCACTGCAGCGAGAAAACCGCCATGCCGGATACCACAGCGCGTTGGCAACGCATATTTCAGCATCTGAGTGTGAACCTTACTCACAAGCCTGTTGGCTGTTGTGGTATGGCAGGAACTTACGGCCATGAAGCATCACATTTAGAAAGCTCTAAAGCACTTTATACGCTGAGTTGGGCCCCTGTTTTCGCTCGCGCGCAAAATGAAACACCTAATGAAGTACTTGTGACTGGATTTTCCTGCCGCAGCCAAGTAGCGCGTTTTGAAGGAAGTAAGCCACGACACCCTATAGAAGTGGTAAACGAAATAATCTAACAACAAAAGGACAGATAATGAAAATGGTAATACGCAGCGTGATGCTGCTGATGGTTTTGTTTGTGGTTAATAATGCCTATGCCGAACAAAAAGATGAAAACCCTAGGGAGGCATATATACGGGCTAACTACACCAAATATGAGTACCAAATTCCGATGCGTGATGGCGTAAAGTTATTTACGTCAGTTTATATACCTATCGACGATTCTAAAAAGTACCCAATTATGATGCAGCGAACGCCTTATCGCGTTGCGCCTTATGGAGCAGATAAATATAAAGCTAAATTAGGGCCTAGCGAAGCATTTGAAAAGGATGGATTTATCTTCGTATTTCAAGATGTGCGAGGAAAATTCCGCTCCGAAGGCGAGTTCGTCAATATGCGTCCGCAGGATGCTTATAAGCGCGGAAAAAAAGCGACGGATGATGCGACAGATACGTACGATACTATCGATTGGCTGATAAAAAATATTGAAGGAAATAACGGTAAAGTAGGGATGTGGGGCACATCCTACCCGGGCTATTATACGTCGGTTGCCTCAATTAATAGTCACCCTGCATTAAAAGCGATTTCACCACAAGCACCTATTGCTGACTGGTTTTTTGACGACTTTCACAGAAATGGCGCTTTCGTTACCCCGATGGCATTTATCTTCTTTGATACCTTCGATAAACAGCGAGAGGGAGAGTTTTCTTATTGGCCTGAAGGAATGAAGTCAGAAACGCCGGATGGCTACCAGTTCTTTAGAAATTTAGGTCCGCTCACTAACGTTAATGAGAAATACTTTCATGGAGAGCGACCGTTCTGGAACGAAGTTATCCAACACCCAAACTATGATGAGTATTGGCAGTCTCGCGATGTTTTACAGCATTTGACAAATACCAAACCTGCTACCTTGGTTGTCGGCGGATGGTACGATACAGAAGACCTATACGGCCCGCTATACACTTACCAAGCTATGTCTAAAAACAACCAGGAAGACCATGTTAAGCTAGTTATGGGGCCTTGGTATCATGGTCAATGGCAAAGTGAAAAAGGCGGCGCCGAACTTGGCGAAGCACAGTTTGGCTTTGACACTAGTGCTTGGTTTCAAAAAGATGTGTTGCTGCCGTTTTTCAAAACTCATCTAAAAGGGGCGAAAGAAGTAGAAATAGCTACCGCGACTATGTTTGAAACGGGCAGCAATCGCTGGCGTAAGTTTGACGTATGGCCTCCTAAAGCTGGGTCACAGCAAACTATGTATTTAGCAAAAAATGAAAAACTTGTTACTAAGAAAAGCGATACTGGCTATAGCGAATACATAAGCGACCCTAACAAGCCAGTTCCTCACTCAGCTAAGATTAGTCGAGGCTGGGATAGACCTTATATGGTAGAAGATCAACGTTTTGCTGCCCGAAGACCTGATGTTTTAGTTTTCGAGACAGAGACTCTTGAAAGTGACTTAACCATTGCTGGTGCTATCGACCTAGATTTGTGGTTCTCTACAAATAAATCAGCGGCTGATATTGTCGTAAAGGTCGTCGACGTTTTCCCTTCTATCGATGAGAATAGCAATAAGGTTGATAAGGCGCGGGGTAACCGTCATGAATTGGTTCGCTGGGGCGTATTGCGCGGGCGTTTCAGGGAAAGTATGAGTGAACCTAAAGCGTTTGTACCCAATTCACCAGCTAAAATAGAGTTCGAATTGTACGATCTTTTGCACACATTTAAACGCGGGCATAAGCTACAGATTCAAATTCAAAGCAGTATGTTTCCGTTTATTGATATGAACCCTCAAAACTATGTAGAAAATATATTTGAGGCAAAAGAAAGTGATTTCACTAAAGCGCTTCACACGATCTACCACGACAAAGATCATCAAAGCGCTATTCATTTTAAAACGCTTTAGCTAGTTTCAACTTAAAAAAAGCCCTATGTAAATAGGGCTTTTTTGTGATTTAGCATAAATGCTTGAAACTAGTGTTGCTTGAAGTTACTTGCCACTTCCATAATTTGCTCTCGCATCCACATATGCGCATAGTCGTGATCTGCACTGACGTGCCAATACAAGTAGTATTCTACCGGTGGTAGGTCAAAAGGAAGTTCGTAAATAGCTAAATCATAGTGCTTCGCCAAATGAAACGGTAAGCAGGCGATTAAATCAGTTTTTACGATAGTACTAGGCACGGTTAAGAAGTGCTGCCCACGCATAACCTCTTTTCTTCGTTTGCCCATCTTGTCGAGAGCAACATCAATAGGACCCGCGCCCGACTTGCGCTGAGATACGTTGATATGCCCCAAACGCAAAAATGTATCTAAATCCAAGCCGTTTTTAAGAGCAGGGTGGTTTTTGCGAGCGAGTACCACAAATCGGTCTTGCGCTATTTTCTCTTTACACAGATGTGGGTCAGTAAACGTAGATGCATCGGCGAAGAAATCTAGCGTACCTGCCGCCATTGCTGATACTACTTGGCTTCGAGGGATCTCATAGTTCGTTAAAGCAATATTAGGCGCTAAATTCTGTAGACGAGACACTAGACGAGGCATGATACTGGCCTCTAACAAATCTCGGCTGGCAAAGTTAAAAGACTTCTCTGCGGTCAGTGGATCAAACGTGTGACTTTCTTGAACGCTTTTTCGCAACAAAGCGAGGGCTTGTCGAGCTGGCACAATAATGTTCTGCGCTACGGGTGTAGGCGTCATGCTATGACCTGTGCGCACGAAAAGGGGGTCGTTTAACATTTCTCTTAATCTGGCTAACGAGTTACTAACCGCCGGTTGGGTAATACACAAGACGTCAGCAGCCTTGGTTAAGCTACCTGCCGTGTAAATAGCATCGAATACGGCAAACAGGTTCAAATCAATTCTATTGAGATTCATAACTAGTCCTTTAAGGGCGAGTGCCCCATTAAAAAGCCAACAGATGAAGAACCGCTGTTGTTGTCACAGCGAAAATAAAGCAACTATAGAAACTGTTACTACATAGCATCTACGAATAATTTACGTTAGTGTAACAAGAATATTTATAAATACCTATTATTAAAAGTTAATTGAAACATTCAAGTGAATAATAGTAGTTTCATCGTTCTTAAATGGAGATTGGACTTATATATGAAGACGCTTTTAGAACTATCGGTAGGGGATGTGCTTGAACAAGCTGATTTTTTAACAGTAACTCAAGACATGATTAATCAGTTTGCTGACGCTACAGGTGATCATCAATGGATTCATCTAGATACAGCTCGCTGTCAAAAAGAGAGTCCGTTTAAAACAACGATTGCACATGGCTTTTTAAGTGCCAGTCTTATGCCCAAAGCGTTTGGTGAAGTTCTCGCTTCAAGCGATAAAATTGCCTCAATGATAAACTATGGCATTGATAAGCTTCGCTTTCTTGAACCAGTCAAAAGCAATGACGCTTTAAAATACCAATTTAGGCTTGTTGATGTAACCGATAAACAACAAGGCAAACTATATAAGGTAGAGGCTAGCTGTATTTTGAAATCGAGTGGGAATCCAGCGCTTGTTGGAAGCTTTTTAATGTTAGCGGTTATGAAACCGTAGAATTAACGAGAATTGGTGTCTGACCTGCCAGAGAGTGAGCTGTAGAAGCTTAGATGCTAATAGTTCGCATAAGTAGCAGTTTACGTTCGCTTACTTAACAGTTGGTGATTATGAAAAAAGGTCAGATGAGGCATACCCTTATCTGACCTTTACATATAGCATAATAAACTGCTTAGTTTGACGCTTCTTCAGCGCCTTCTTCAACGGCTTCGCCTGCACTTTGGATATCTTCACCTGCGCCTTCAATTGTAGCGCAACCACCTAAACTTCCAATACTCGCTGCTAGAATCATTGCTAAGAACGTATGTTTACGTGTAGTTGAATTTAACATTTCCATTTGTCTCTCCTTTGGTTTTACTCATCGTCGGCATGACTTGTGTTGTCTGCCGCTTTTTCGTCACCATTTTTTTGTGACGAAGAATTAGTGTCAGATGAACTTTCTTCATCTCGCTGCTTTAACATCGCGTTGAGCTTATCGCCGCCTTTTGCATTAAAATCTAGTGTTCTGATAGGGAATGGAATCAGAATATCGTTGTCTTCAAGTACGGTTTTTACTGTGCTAATAGCGTCATGACGTACCACCATGAACCCAGGTTCTCCGGGATAGCGGATCCAAAACCACAGTAATAGATTGATACTGGAGTCACCGAATGATTCTGCATAAACCGCTGTCTCATCCTTTTTAATCACATAATCTTTATCGTTCATCGCGTCAGTGATAACTTGCGCGGCTTTTTCAATATCGTCAGCGTAAGAAATGCCAACCGGTACCTCTATTCTTCGGTAGCCTAAATAGGAATAGTTGGTCAGAATATTACGAAACAGGATCTTGTTTGGAATAACTTCAAGTTGGCCATAAAAGGTTTCAACAAGAGTATTGCGTAAATTTATCTCTTTAACGTTACCAAACACCCCTTCAGCCTCAATCACGTCACCAATATCGAAAGGCTTTCTGATGCCCATTGCAACACCGGCAATGAAATTTTCCGTCATATCTTGAAATGCAAAACCAATTGCCAATCCAACAATACCTGCACCAGCAAGAAGGGATGTGACTGTACCTTTCAGGCCAACAAAATCTAGCGCGATAAATATACCAGCGACAAGAACTAGAGCCTTAATTATAGATGTGAGAAGGCCGGCTATCTGACGAGATTCAAAGGTGCGCCGCATCAGTTTGCCTGCGACGTTTCCGACCATTTTAGCAATGAGACCAAAAACAATCGCGATAACGAATGCAACGACAATATTAGGTAGCAAAGTGATTGCACCTTCTACCCAGCTTTCGAGCTTTTCAGTTAGAAGCTTATATACTTCATCTATCTCAGGAAACTCCATAGACTCCATTACCGTTTTTAATCTTTCTTTACGGTGTTTCAAGAATTGTTCCTGTTTTAAATTTTTTTTAACTTAATGAAATTTATGAAGAAACAGGTTTCCTTTCCTTTTATCAAAAATGAATCAGTGAAGAAATTACGCACTTTGCGCAACTTCTTCTCATTAGCCTTTTACTCTCGCTATCGGGCAATTTCTATGCGTTAGCCTTAAGTTTAAGTGGTCTGACCATGTGTAAAATTAATGTAAACATATTATTCACAATAAATTTACAAAAATAAAATTCAGGCATAGTATCAGTGATGTAGGTCAACATTCTGTTGGCCTCAGACAATAACAAAACAAAATCGAATAGCCTGTTGCTAGCGGAAAGTGTGGGTAGTAGTGCCGGTAGTGATAAGCCCAGATTTGGAATCACACTATGAAATTAAATACGCGTAAAACAGCGGTAGCCGCAGTGGTCGGTGCTGCTTTATTTTGCTCACCTTTTATTGCGTCAGCACAAGAAACTGACGTTGAATCCGAGCAGGAAGCTAAGAAAGACGTAGAACTAATCCTTGTTACCGGAAGTTTTGTTCGCAGAAGCGAAAACTTCGAATCTCCATCACCGTTAGCCGTTGTCGACAGCGTTGCAATAGACGCTATTGGTGCCAAGAATATTGCCGATATTACTCAAACGCTAACCATTAACACAGGTGCCGAAAACAATCCTGATGCCTTCACTCAAAACGCCACTGCGGGTACATCAAACATCAACCTGCGCGGTTTAGGTGTAGCATCGACTCTGGTGCTGCTTAACAACAAACGCCAGGTCGTCACCGCTCAGCCTACAAACGAGGGGCTAAACTTTGTAGATACAAGCTCCCTAGTACCTATGATTGCCATTGACCGCATGGAGGTAGTGAAGGACGGTGCATCCGCTTTATACGGTTCTGATGCTGTAGCAGGCGTAGTTAACTTTATTACAAAGCGTAATTATGATGGTGCGATGGTGAGCGTCGATTATCAAGACGGTGCACATGGCGATAATAAAGAATATGTCCTTCAGGGCCTTTGGGGAGCGACGGGCGATAAGGGTAATGTTATTGCCGCTATTAGTTATACAAATCGCTCTCCGCTTTTTATAAGCGATAGACGCTTGAGTCGCCCACAAGACGATACTAGTGCCTTGGGGAATCCAGCGAGTTTTTTCATTGCGCCAGGTGTTCCAGTTATCGACCCGTTTGGGTGTGAAGAATTCGGCGGTTTTCCACAGATATTAGCGCCGGAGGGCACAGTGCCTGGGCTAGATGTTGGCCTTTGTGGTTTCGATTTCGGGCCCTTCTATTCTTATGTTCCGGATGAAAGCCGCATTAATGCATATACACGTGCCGAGTACGAATTTACAGACGACATCACATGGACAACTGAAATTGGCATGGCACGGAACCGAGCCGAACGTGGTGGTGCGCCAAGCTTTCCTATTCTGACTGCACCAGTGGTTCCAGACTATCACCCACAAAATCCATTTGGGCGTGCGGTTTCGTTTTTTGGCCGTGCTGAAGGCAATGGGCAGCCAGGTGATGCTGCAAATACAGAGTCAGATACTTTCCGCTTTAGCACAAATTTACAAGGTGTTACTGATAGTGGTTTTTGGGAAATAAGTTATACAAGGGCAGTAAATGACTTTGTATTTTCAGTACCAGATGTATTGAATACTGAATTTCAACTCGCACTGTTAGGGTTTGGCGGTTCAAATTGTAATCCAGTTTTGGGAACGCCAGGAGAAGGTAGCTGCGAATTTTTCAACCCATTCGCGACGTCATATACGAGTGCGCCTAACTCAGACTATGTACTTAGTTCATTTACAGGTAAGCAGGTCATCGACTCGAAAGCTGATTTAGAAGTGTTCGAAGCGTTTACCTCTTTTGATACCTTCGAAATGGGTGGAGGTTACGCGGCGCTTGCACTCGGGATTCAGTATCGTGAAAACAGCCTGAGACAGGACTACGATGAATTATCTAATCAAGACAGCTTCACTTTTGTTATCGGTAATCCTGATTTAGATGGAAGCCAAGATGTTTGGGCGGCTTTTGGGGAGTTAGCATTACCAGTGAGCGACGAACTTGACGTGCAGTTAGCCGTTCGTTATGAAGATTACGGCGGTAGCATTGGTAGTACAGTTGACCCTAAGCTGGCTATATCATGGCGCGCAACAGACGAGTTTTCGCTACGAGGCTCGATCTCGACGTCATTTAGAGCGCCAACCGTATTCCTAGCCCAAGGGGGAGCTACGTCGCTACAACAAGTTGTCGACCCAGTGCAGGGTGCGCAAGCTTTTGTCGCTGTGCGTACATCGGGTAATGAGGATTTAAAACCTGAGGAATCTACAGCGTACAACATAGGTTTTTCTTATGAGCCGTTCAGAGACCTATCAATAGAGGTAGATTATTGGAACTTTGAATTTGAAGATTTGATCATTCAGGAGAATGCGCAAGCGCTATTGAACGCCGACCCTACTGATACTTCCCGAGTCGTACGTGCTGGTGACCCTCTAACGGGGCCAGTATTACAGATTAACAATACTTACGTTAACGCAAGTTCACTTGAAACATCGGGCATAGACTTTGTTTCAAGCTATAAAATGGAGACGGAGCTCGGGAACTTTACACCTACTATTCAAGCGACTTACATTACCAAGTATGACTTGAACGACCCGCAAGCAGGGGATGTAGATGGTGCTGGTCGCCGTAACTTCAATAATATAGGTGTGTCTTCGCCAGAGTTACGCATGAATATTGGCCTTAACTGGCAACATGATGTACATGCAGCAAACCTGTTCTTGCGCTACATATCATCATATGACGATGATCAAAACTGTGCAGATGGAACAAGTAATACCGGTGGATGTGCAAATGGTTTTTATGAAATCGACAGCATGTTAACGGTTGACGCTCAGTACAACATTGACTTAGGAAGCGTTTTCGATACTGATCAAAGTTATGTATTGACCTTAGGGGGAGTAAATCTATTTGATGAGGAACCACCTCAGGTATTCACAAACAGTGGCTTCGATTCAAAAGTACACGATCCTCGTGGTCGACAGATTTATGCGAGGCTAGCAATAGAGTTTTAAAATTATTGCTGAAAGATATAGCCGGCTCTCGAAGCCGGCTTTTTGTAAACTAAAAGCTCCACATATTTCTTCAAATTTTATCCATATCCCTTTTCTAATCTAACTTTCATTATTTAGAGTAAACAAAACACGTACAAAAATTAATGGGAGTTAAAAATGCCGACAAAGCTAGCGGACGATACTATTGAGACTAAATTGGCAGAGCTTAATGATTTAGTTACAGACGGCACACATTGGGAGCGAAACGGTGATTGCATCAAAAAAACATTCGCATTTAAAAGTTTTATCCGTGCATTTGGGTGGATGTCGCAAATCGCAATTTGGGCAGAAAAGCTAAAGCATCATCCTGAATGGTTTAACGTATATAACAAAGTAGAGGTCACACTCACTACCCATGATGCTGATGGACTAACAGAGCTCGACTTTTCGCTTGCTGAAAAAATGGAAAAATTTAGATAGTTTCGGCAGTGAACTGTTTTAAATGGGCTTGTTTTACAGGTAATTTGTATTAACTTTGAACATGTTGGTTAATTAAACCGCTAACAGTCAGAAAAATGAAATATTTCTCGACTTGGCACTTGTGTTGAATAAGTCTCTATGTATAATACGCCCCACGTTGAAGCGAGGCATTGTACGCAACGCTTGCAACAATAATTTTCTGGCGCGGGATGGAGCAGTCTGGTAGCTCGTCGGGCTCATAACCCGAAGGTCGTAGGTTCAAATCCTGCTCCCGCAACCACAGAAAATAACCAGAATTTCAAAGCTCTGCAAACGCAGGCTTTACCGTACAGTCGCGGGATGGAGCAGTCTGGTAGCTCGTCGGGCTCATAACCCGAAGGTCGTAGGTTCAAATCCTGCTCCCGCAACCAATTTGTAAAACCAGAACTAAAAAGTATTGCGCAAGCAAACTAACCGTACAGTCGCGGGATGGAGCAGTCTGGTAGCTCGTCGGGCTCATAACCCGAAGGTCGTAGGTTCAAATCCTGCTCCCGCAACCACTTTAAAAACCCAGCTTTTGCTGGGTTTTTTCTTTTCTTATGTCTCTTCGCACAAAATCAATTCAATTACTACGAATTAACTACCGCACTGAAAAAAAGAGTGTGCTAAGTTACAAAGTGCCCAAAAAATAAAACTAATAGGTAGTTTAGCCGCCTCATGATCGCTCGTTTTTTCACATACGAAGAACACGCCACCTTAATTGAAGGCGCTTATCATTTTCCTCTCGTTGTTCTGTCTTTATTAGTCGCTGTTTTTGCTTCATTTATGGCGTTTAACGTCGCAAGACAAGCTGCTGTTACTCAAGATGCGTTAAGACGAAATACTTTGTTAACTACGGGTAGCATAGCGCTCGGAGGGGGAATTTGGTCAATGCATTTTCTCGGCATGACCGCATTTGAATTGTGTTTACCTGTTAGTTACGACCCTTTTATAACTGGGCTGTCTGCAATTCCAGGTGTAGCTGCAGCATGGGTAGCCCTTCATCTTTTAATTAAAACCCGTATAACTGCAGCTGAAGTGTTTTTAGGTGGCGTGTTAGTGGGCGCAGGTATCGGTACCATGCACTACAGTGGTATGGCTGCAATGGAGATGGCGCCACTTCTACGCTATGACCTTGGTATGTTTGCGCTTTCTATCGTGGTTGCTATATGTTTGGCAATGCTATCGCTATGGATAAAGTTTGGTATTGCTGCTGCAATTCAAAGCAGAAAGATGCTGGGGAAGCATGTGCTACTTGCAAGTACGGTCATGGGGTTGGCCATTGCGGGTATGCACTATATTGGCATGGCTGCCGCTCGGTTTGTATTGCCGCCAGGTATGGAAACATCAAATCAATCGTCGGATATTGCTGTTTATCTCGCCATATCCATTGCTATCGTCACCTTGGTGCTAATCGTTTTCGTATTGGGCATCAGTCTGCTATTTAAATATCGTGATGCTATGTTACGCGCACTTGAAAGTGAACGAATGCAAAGCGCAATCACCGATACTGCTGTCGACGCCATTCTTACCGTAGATGATAAAGGCATCATCAAAACCGCTAACCCCGCTGTTGAGCAAATTTATGGGTACACCCAGCAAGAGATTATTGGCATGCACGCTGCCGACATGGTCACACCAGAGAGGCGACACCTTTATGGCGATGACTTTTTCAGCCAACGGGTTGTATCTACTGAACAAATTATCGGCACCGGCAGAGAAGTAGAAGTCCTTAGAAAGGGAGGGGAGCGCATACCTGTGCGCTTAGGTGTTGGCTATACCAAAATAGACGGTAAGCCGGTATTTGTTTCTTTTGCGTCAGACTTACGAAAGCGCAGAGAAATGGAAGATGCTTTGCGCGAAAGTGAAGCTAAGTTCAGAAGCTTGATTTCGAATATACCGGGTATGGCTTATCGGTGTTTGAACATGCCTGGCTGGCCTATGGTTTTCATTAGTGACGCTGTGCTGGAAATAACCGGATATCCACCGAGTGACTTCATTTTACCGAATCCTAAACGTTCTTTTACTGACCTCTATCATCCAGATGACGTTGAGCGACTTTCTGATGTTAATGCCCAACAGGGTGCCTTTTCTTATGAATACCGCATCATAGCTAAATCAGGAGAAGTAAAGTGGGTGACCGAACACGGTACTCACGTTAAAGACGACGATGGCAATATTCTCTATGTCGATGGTTTTATATCAGATATTATCCAAAGACGGGTAATGGAAGAAGAGTTAAAAGCAGCGAAAGAGACAGCAGAACAAGCGGCTGCAGCACGTACTGCATTCCTTGCCAATATGAGTCACGAAATTCGTACTCCCATGAACGCAATTATTGGTTTTAGCGATTTGATGTTAGGGGACTCTTTGCGAGAAGAGCAAAAATCCCATTTAACCACAATTAACCGTTCTGCTCGCTCGCTGCTGCACCTTCTTAACGACATACTGGATAGCGCAAAGTTAGATAAGGGGAAGCTTGATTTAGATTACCGCGACTTTCTTATTCGAGAAGAATTAGACTTGGTTGTTTCTACATTTTGGTTAGAAGCTAAGCGCAAAAAAGTGGACCTCGTTTTAAATGTTGATGATTCTGTATCAGATGGGTACCAAGGTGCACCCGAACGCCTCAGGCAAGTGCTCAATAACCTTATTGGAAATGCCGTTAAGTTCACTCATGAAGGTGAGGTATCCATCAACGTGAGAGGCGACGATAAGTTTGTCTATTTTAGCGTCTCAGACACCGGTATCGGGATGACGCAAGAACAAGTAGAGCGAGTGTTCGACCCCTTCTCGCAAGCGGACGCATCGATGAGTAGGAAATATGGAGGTACTGGCCTTGGAACCACTATTTCTAAACAGCTTGTTGAACTTATGGGCGGAAATATCTGTGTTACCAGTGAAAAAGGAAAAGGAAGTACCTTTACCTTTAGGTTGCCGCTAAAAGCGGTTGAAGTTAGTGAATACACCCCTGATACCTCGGGACCGTCTTCAACCCAAATTCAATCAACGTTAAACGTATTAGTAGTTGATGATGTACAACAAAATGTAGAGCTTTTGTCTTTGCTCCTTACTCGCGCTGGGCATCAGGTAGACACTGCCACTGATGGTGAGCAAGCGTTAGGAAAAATGGAGTCGACTTCATTTGACGTCGTTTTAATGGATTTGCAAATGCCAAAGCTAGACGGTTTAGAGGCGGCAAAGCAACGGCGAAAATTTGAGAGAGAACACCAATTACCCCCAATGCCTATTATTGCGCTAACTGCCAGTGTTCTAGTGCAGGATAAGCATGCGGCGCAACAAGCGGGCATGGAAGGATTCGCTAACAAACCGGTGGACTTTGGCACTCTTATGGAAGAGGTGGCTCGGGTATTAAAGCTCGATACTTTTGTTGTCGCAGATACGCCTACAGAGAATGACTCAGAATCAGCGTTTAAAGCCGATAAAGCTACTTTAAATCTAAAGAAAGCTGTTGCTCTGTGGGGAAGTGTAGAGACGGTACTACAGGAAGTGGATAAATTCACTTCAACAAGCCGGGAAAAGGTTGATGAGTTGATGAACGCAGCTATAAGAGAAGATTATAAAGCGGTAGCATCACTTTCTCATGGCTTAAAAGGAACGTCGGGTAACCTATGTTTAACCAATTTCTTCCGTATCACTAAAGAGATAGAGGCACAGGCGCTGAAATCAATTATTGATATTGAACAAGTTAATCAGCTCCGCGATGCTCTAGAACAAATAGAGTCGATGCTAAGTGAATCGCCTTTATATGCAGAAAATGCGATCAATGAAAGTATAGATAATGCTTTGCTCCTCAGTCACCTGGAAGCTATGCTCAATAGTGTAGAGCAAAACATGGTGGATGAAGCGGAACTGTCATTTTTAAAAGAACTAGGGTGTTCCAATCACAATGAGCAAATCGGTCAAATTCTCTTAGACATAGATGACTTTGAGTTTGAATTGGCGCATGAGCATATTTCTTCATTAATACAAGAGTTAAAGTAGTCCAGAGACACGGCATGTTAGAGATTGAGATTGAACAACCTACGCTATTAGTCGTTGACGATGAGCCTGTTAATTTAAGGGTTTTAAAGCAACTTTTAGCTCCGGACTATCAGCTTGTTTTCGCCAGAAACGGCGAAGAAGCGTTAAAACTTGCTAGAGGAAGGCAACCAAACTTAATACTGCTTGATGTTATGATGCCCGGACTTACAGGGTTTGAAGTCTGTCGCCAACTTAAGCAGCAGTCGAGTACCAAGCACATCCCAGTTATTTTCGTCACGGCATTAAATGACGAGCATGAGGAAACTGAGGGTTTTGATGCAGGTGCTGTGGATTACATCACTAAGCCCATATCTCCAGCAATTGTTAAAGCACGCGTAAAGACTCACCTTAGCTTAGTTCAGGCAGACGAGTTGTTAGATAGTCGTTTGCAAGTTGTGCAGCGATTAGGTAAAGCTGCTGAATACAAAGACAACGAAACAGGCATGCACGTCATGCGGATGAGCCATTACGCAAGAGAATTGGCGCTAGCTTATGGACTTACTGAGAAGCAGGCAGAAACTCTTCTCCATGCTGCTCCTATGCACGACATTGGCAAAATTGGTATTGCTGATAGCATAATGCTTAAGCCAGGTAAGCTTACCGATGAAGAATTTGCCACTATGAAACACCACCCGGAAATTGGCGCTGAGATCATCGGCGATTGCGGCGATTCTTTACTGCTAAAAGTGGCAAAGTCAGTCTCGTTAACCCACCATGAGAAATGGGATGGAACGGGTTACCCTAACGGACTTGCCGGAGAGGATATTCCTATTGAGGGACGCATTTGTGCCATTGCTGATGTGTTCGATGCACTTACCAGCAAACGGCCCTATAAAGACGCGTGGAGTATCGAAAAAACTGTCGATTTTATGGAGAGCCAGAAGGGGAAGCATTTCGAACCAAAACTGGTCGAATTAATGATAGAAATTATGCCTAAAATACTCGACATAAAAGCCAAGTTTAAAGATGAGGACTGACCGCTAAGTCTTTTCGCTGTTGCTTAATGCGCCGCCTATACGTATAATGTGCGCATCAAGTGATGAGAGTGGGCTCCCTCGTTAAAGGAAAGTAACGCACTTATCATTAGCAAGCTATCACCTATCGGTGGTTTTACCCATAAGTTTGCAACTGCCTACATTGGCAGGTATGGGTTCAGAATTTTAATAAAAGCCCCGCTAGTCCGGGGCTTTTTGTTGTATTAAAACCTGGAGTCAGCCTCGCTGAGCCGGGTGATGACAGGTGGGCTTTAGGCCCTTTTTTCGTTTTTGGAGGTTTGCATTGGCAAAACTTGAAGAGAAACTAACCGAAATGCTAGAGCCAGGTGTAGAAGCACTGGGTTTCGAATTGGTTGGTATCGAGTTTGTACGAGCGGGGAAGCATTCAATTCTTCGCGTTTTTATTGATCATGAGAACGGTATTACCGTAGATGATTGTGCAGATGTAAGTCATCAGGTTAGCGCAATTTTGGACGTTGAAGATCCAATTAGCACTGAATATAACCTCGAAGTGTCATCACCAGGTATGGACCGACCGCTTTTCAAAGAAAAGCATTACATCGAGGCTGTAGGTGAAGTGGTTCAAGTTCGATTGTCTATGCCAATGGACGACCGACGTAATTTTAAAGGCAAAGTACTTACGTGTGAAAACGGCATTGTAAGTATTGAAGTGGATGGCCAGCAGTTCCAGTTAGCTGTGGCGAATATCGAAAAAGGTAACGTTGTTCCCACGTTCGATTAACGGAACAGCTCTGCTTTCATCGACGAAGGCATAAGAGAGGCGAAAATGAATAAAGAAATTTTGTTAGTGGCGGAAGCCGTTTCAAATGAAAAACAAGTGCCTAGAGAGAAAATTTTTGAAGCGCTAGAGTTTGCAATCGCTAGTGCAACAAAAAAGAAAAACGAAGGCGAAATCGAAGTTCGTGTAAGTATCGACAGAACGTCTGGTGACTTTGATACATTCCGTCGCTGGTTGGTTATCCCGGATGATCAAGAGCAAGAAAATCCATTTGCTGAAATTACGTTTTCTGCGGCGCAAATTGACGAGCCAGAGATACAACTTGGCGATTATGTGGAAGAACAGATTGAATCTATCAAATTCGACCGCATAACTACGCAGACCGCTAAGCAAGTTATCGTACAAAAAGTGCGCGAAGCTGAACGTCAGCAAATGATTGCTGAGTACGAAGACAAAGTGGGTGAACTGGTTACGGGTACGGTTAAGAAAGTAAACCGCGACAACATCATTATTGATTTGGGTAATAACGCAGAAGGCGTTATCTATCGCGATGATATGCTTCCTCGTGAAACTTTCCGTCCAGGTGACCGTGTACGTGGTCTTCTTTACGTTATCCGTCCGGAAGCACGTGGTGCACAGCTATTTATAAGCCGTACTCACCCAGACATGCTAGTTGAACTATTCCGCTTGGAAGTGCCTGAAATTGCAGAAGAGACGCTAGAAATTAAATCAGCAGCTCGCGATCCAGGTTCACGTGCAAAGATTGCAGTTAAAACTAACGACAAGCGCTTAGACCCAGTAGGTGCGTGTGTGGGTATGCGTGGTTCACGCGTACAAGCTGTATCGGGCGAACTTGGTGGTGAACGTGTTGATATCGTGCTATGGGATGAGAACCCAGCGCAATTCGTTATCAATGCAATGGCTCCCGCTGAAGTTGCGTCAATTGTTGTTGACGAAGATAGCAACAGCATGGACGTAGCAGTTGAAGCGGACAACTTAGCTCAGGCAATTGGCCGTAGTGGTCAAAACGTTCGCCTAGCTAGCCAGCTTACAGGCTGGGAACTTAACGTGATGACGGTTGACGATCTCAACAAGAAGCACGAAGAAGAAAACGCGAAGGTACTTGATCTATTTACTGCTGGTTTGGACATTGACGAAGAGTTTGCGTCTGTCTTGGTAGATGAAGGCTTTACAACGCTAGAAGAAGTGGCATACGTGCCAGCAAGCGAACTTCTAGCGGTTGAAGGGTTAGATGAAGAAATGGTTGAAGAGCTGCGCAATAGAGCGCGTGCTTTCTTAACCACGCGTGCACTAGCGAATGAAGAATCGCTTGAAGGTGCAGAGCCTACAGAAGCCTTATTAAATCTTGAAGGTATGAGTAAACACGTGGCTTATGTGTTGGCCAGCCGCGGTGTTACTGACCTGGAAGAATTAGCAGAACAAGGTACCGATGATATCAGTGATATCGATGAACTAGACGAAGAGAAAGCCGGTGCGTTAATCATGGCGGCTCGTAATATCGTATGGTTCAGTGAAGAAGAGTAAGGTCAACAGGGGGAAAATTACGTAATGGCAGATGTATCTATTGAAAAGCTCGCCAGCGACATTGGTACGACCGTTGACCGATTGGTTGGCCAGTTTAAAGACGCGGGTATCTCTAAGAGTGCCGGCGATCAGGTAAACGAAGACGAGAAACAGAAACTATTGGATCATTTAAGTAAGCAACACGGCAGCGCAGCTGAACCAACGCGTATGACACTTAAGCGTAAGACGACTAGCACATTAAGTGTTGGTAAGTCTAAAGAAGTGAAAGTGGAAGTACGCAAGAAGCGCACATACGTTAAGCGCAGCGATGTTGAAGAACAGCAGCGTCAAGCGGAAGAAGAAGCGAAGCGTCTTGAAGAAGAGGCACGCTTGAAGCGCGAAGCAGAAGAGAAAGCAGCCGCTGAAGCGAAAAAAGCCGCTGAAGAAAAAGCGCGTAAAGCAGAAGAAGCTAAGAAAGCCGCTGATGAAGAGCGTGCACGTCGTGCCGAACAGGCTAAGAAAGAAGCTGAAACCCGTAAGGCCGACGAACCTGAGCTAACTGAAGCTGAAAAAGCGGAAGCAGAAGCTGCACGTCAGGAAGAAGAGCGTCTGCGTAAAGCGCAGGAAGAAGAAGCGCAGAAGAAACTTGAAGAGGACGCTAAGAAGGCGGCTGACGAAGCGCGTAAACTTGCTGAAGAAAACGAGCGCCGCTGGAAAGAAGAAGAAGAGCGTCGTAAGAAAGCAGAAGCTGAAGAAGTTCACTTGCATTCTAACCGCTACGCTCAAGAAGCAGAAGACGAAGAAGACATGCAGGTTGAGCGTTCTTCACGTCGTCGTCGCAAGTCTAAGAAAAACGCTGGTGAGCATCTTAAGCAAGGCTTTAACAAGCCTGCAGCACCTGTAGAGCGCGTTGTTAAGCTTGGCGCAACCATCACGGTTGGTGAGCTGGCAAGTAAACTTGCTATTAAGTCTAACGAAGTTATCAAAACGATGATGAAGATGGGCGAGATGGCTACCATCAACCAAGTACTAGACCAAGACACTGCGGTACTTGTTATCGAAGAAATGGGTCACAAGTACGAGCTTGTAAATGACAATGCGCTTGAAGATGAGTTGCTAGCAGACGGCACAGATGGCGAGAAATCAACACGTGCTCCTGTTGTTACCATCATGGGTCACGTTGACCACGGTAAAACATCACTGCTTGACTACATTCGCCGTGCGAAAGTAGCAGACGGTGAAGCGGGTGGTATTACCCAGCATATCGGTGCTTACAAAGTACAAACAGATAACGGTGAAATCACCTTCCTAGATACACCGGGACACGCCGCGTTTACTGCAATGCGTGCTCGTGGTGCTACGGCGACAGATATCGTTATTCTTGTTGTTGCTGCAGATGACGGCGTAATGCCGCAAACGAAAGAAGCTGTACAGCACGCCCGTGCTGCTGGTGTACCTCTTATCGTTGCAGTGAACAAGATGGATAAAGAAACAGCAGATCCAGACCGCGTTAAAACTGAGCTATCTCAACTAGAAGTTATCTCAGAAGAGTGGGGCGGTGAACACCAGTTCTGTAACGTTTCTGCGAAAACGGGGATGGGCGTCGATGAGCTTCTTGATGCTATCGTGCTTCAGGCAGAACTACTTGACCTTAAAGCGGTAGCTGAAGGCTCTGGTCGCGGTATTGTTATCGAATCTCGTCTTGATAAAGGTCGTGGTCCGGTAGCGTCAGTACTCGTTCAGGAAGGTCAACTACTTGCTGGTGACATTCTACTTTGTGGTGAAGAGTACGGCCGTGTTCGTGCAATGCGCGACGAAAACGGTAAAGAGATTAAGGTTGCAGGACCTTCAACGCCGGTAGAAGTACTTGGTCTTTCAGGTGTTCCAGTAGCTGGTGAAGATGCCGCAGTTGTTAAAGACGAACGTAAAGCTCGTGAAGTAGCAGCGAAGCGCCATCAGAAGAAACGTGAACTTAAACTTGCTCGTCAGCAAAAAGCGAAACTTGAAAACATGTTTGCGAACATGGAGTCTGGTGACGTTAGCGAACTTAACATCGTACTTAAGGCTGACGTACAGGGCTCTGTAGAAGCGATATCTGAGTCACTGGTTAAGCTTTCTACTTCTGAAGTTAAAGTTAATATTGTAGGTAGTGGTGTAGGTGGTATCACTGAAACTGACGCAACTCTTGCGGCTGCATCAGGCGCTATCGTACTAGGCTTTAACGTTCGTGCCGATGCAACAGCACGTCGCGTACTAGAAGCTGAAGAAATTGACCTACGTTACTACAGCGTTATTTACCACCTAATTGACGAAGTGAAAGCGGCCATGAGCGGTATGCTTGCACCAGAGTTCAAGCAGGAAATCATTGGTCTTGCCGAAGTACGTGATGTATTTAAGTCACCGAAACTGGGCGCAATTGCAGGCTGTATGGTTACAGAAGGTAATGTTAAGCGTAGCAACCCAATCCGTGTACTTCGTGAAAACGTAGTAATTTACGAAGGTGAATTAGAATCACTACGTCGCTTTAAAGACGACGTACAAGAAGTACGTAACGGTATGGAATGTGGTATCGGCGTTAAGAACTATAACGATGTGAAAGTAGGTGACCAAATTGAGGTCTTCGAAATCGTTGAGGTTAAACGCGAAATTTAACTGCCTTAGTTAATTCGGCATGTGAAAAACGGGGGCCGAGTGCTCCCGTTTTTGTCTGTATAAAGTAAACAGCCTCAAGCATGCCCTACGTTAAATAAGGAAAGGAGAGTACAATGGCTCGTGAATTTTCACGTACCGACAGAGTCGCTCAGCAAGTTCATAAAGAAGTAGCGAGCATTCTGCAAAACGAATATAAACACCGCGTAGGCGATATGCCTTTAATCACGGTTTCTGATGTAGATGTATCGCGCGACCTAGCTCACGCGAAAATCTTTGTGACTATCTACAACAGCACTGAAGAAGAGGGCAAAGCCCAAATCAAGCAGCTAGCTGAATACAAAAAGTTCATTCGCAGTATCCTTGCAAAACGTATTCGCATGCGCTCAGTACCGGATCTTCACTTTTTTGAAGATAAATCGATTGTTGAAGGCATGCGTATTTCTAATCTTGTGTCACAGACCATCGCTAAAGATGAGTCGAAGCGCGATGAAGACGATTCACAAGAGCAGGAGTAGATGGCAAGACGTCGTAAGGGCCGTAACATTAACGGCATAGTATTGCTTGATAAACCACTGGGTGGATCATCAAACCAACTATTACAGAAAGTACGTTGGCTGTATAAGGCGGCCAAAGCGGGCCACACCGGCGCGCTTGACCCGCTAGCTAGCGGTATGCTGCCGCTGTGTTTAGGTGAAGCTACCAAGTTCTCACAGTTTCTTTTGGATGCTGAAAAGACCTACGAGGTTACGGCACAACTTGGCGTGCGCACAACCACGTCTGACGCCGACGGTGAAGTGGTAGAAGAGAAGCCCGTTGAAGTCACTGAAGAGCAAGTACGTAACGCGTGTTTAGCGTTCTTGGGTAAGAGCAAACAAATACCATCCATGTTCTCAGCGCTTAAACATCAAGGTAAGCCACTTTATCACTATGCGCGTCAAGGCATAGAGATTGAACGTGAACCCCGTGATATTGAAGTATATGAGCTGGACGTACTGCGTATCGAACTGCCTTATGTCGATATGCGCATCAAGTGCAGCAAAGGTACTTATATTCGCTCTATTGTGGATGACTTAGGGCAGAACCTTGGTTGTGGTGCTTATGTGACCCTCTTACATCGGACCGAAGTCGCAGACTATCCCACCGATAAGATGGTTTCATTGGACAAGTTGATTGAAATTCAAGAATCGTTGGAAGACGGTGACTTCAACGCCCTTGATGACTTGCTTATTCCTATGGATACTGCTGTTAGCCGCCTTCCGTTTGTGACAATTAACGACGCAGAAAGAAATCGTTTTGACAATGGTCAATCGGTTAAAGGCATGTGCAGTGAAGCACTTTGTGAAGGCACATCTTACCGCGTCTATCACGGTGCTGATACCAATGGTATTTTTCTCGGCGTAGGGGAAGGGGTACTTGACCCAAAAGATCAAGGCATTCCGAAACAAGAAGTGTTTGTTAACCCTAAGCGGCGGGTTGTTTATTCATAGACGTAGTGTCTGTAAATAAAGATGGTTTATGGCTTGCTTAGTGTGTAAACGTCATTATAATACAGCGCTCATTCCGCTTTGCTGAATTAGTGATCGGCGAAGCATAAATATTAGGAGAATGATATGTCACTAACTAAAGCAGAAACCGCGAAAATCATTGCTGAGTACGGCGTAAAAGAAGGCGACACTGGTTCACCAGAAGTTCAAGTTGCTTTGCTTACTCACAACATCAACAAGCTTCAAGGTCACTTCGCTGATCACAAGAAAGATCACCACTCTCGTCGTGGTCTTCTACGTATGGTTAGCCAACGTCGTAAGCTTCTAGACTACCTTAAAGGCAAGAACGCTGAGCGTTACCTTGACCTAATCAAGCGTCTAGGTCTACGTCGATAAGACCAGGTTTCAAGAAAAGCGCCCAATGGGCGCTTTTTTTATCTTGTGACCCGCACGAACTCTTTTTTATCAAACATTCTTTCATCAGCAATTCTAATAAGCTCGTCAAGGCTTTTGGCCTCGTCAGGATAAACAGACCAACCTATACTGGCATCCACGAACATTTTCCCTTTTGACGTTATCACTGGCTTGATGATTTCATTGTGCACGCGTTCAATCATTTCCTCGGTATTAAAGTCTTTTTCTATATCTGAAACGATAATTACAAACTCGTCACCGCCCACTCTAGCTGCGATATCGGATACCCTGCATAATGATTGCAATCGTTTAGCTATATCAACCAATACAGCATCACCAATGTTGTGCCCATGAGTATCGTTAATGGGTTTAAATTTGTTTAAATCCAAATAAAGACAAAGACAACGTTTATCCGCTCTATCATTGCGTGCAAATTCTCTTTCTACATATGTCTTCAATGCGTGGCGATTGGCTAACCCGGTGAGAGTGTCGTGATTGGCTAATTCGTTGATACGTTGCTGCGCCTCTACTTGCTCGGTAACATCCATATTAATCCCGAACATTTTGTTGTCTTCCAATCGCCCATCAGCACGAATATAGCGGTATTTGTTTTTACTAACCTGAACTCTAAATTGGGTATGAAAATCTGACTTCGTGTCAATGGCCTGGTCGATGTGTGCTTTTACTGTGTCAAAGTCTTCCATGTGCACCGTATTCGCCCATACACTAAAGTGGTCGTTAAATTCATCTTTTGGAATACTGTAAATGCGGTGCATCCAGTCATCCCATATAAGTTCATTAGTTTCCAAATCCCATTCCCAAACGCCAATGTTTGCTGCATCGGCAGCCATTGACATGCGCTTATTTAATGCCTGCAGTTCGGTCTCTGTCTTTCTCAACTCCGTGATGTCTTCGGAAAGAGATAATAAGTATTGGGCATCATTGTTACCGTCTTTAATCACCACTTTCTTCGTCTGAAAGTAGCGTATCTCCCCGTTGAGAATAAACTTTTGCTCTTCACAGCTTTGAATATCTCCACTGTCAATCAACTGTGTATCCGATCTTACAATACGTTTAGCATCGTCCAGCTCAAAAACATCGAAGTCAGTTAACCCTAGCAGGTCGGTTTTTGCCTTATTAAGATTATGTACAACCATGTCATTTACGTGAGTAAAAGCTAGGGTATTAGCATCTTTCACAAAAAGCATGTCAGGCAGTATATCAAAGACGGTTTGTGTAAAAACTTCCTGATTTTTCACATCTGAAAGGTCTTTGACTGTGCATACAAAGGCTTCATGATTACTGGGAAGTTTATTAACTAAAAAAGAAATAGGAAAAGTAGACCCGTTTTTTCGTACTCCATCAATTCGATGTGGAATACTTCCCAGAGACTTCCCTTCGGCAGCTTTAATTACTTCGTTAAGCAATACACTGTTTCCCGAGCCGGTCTGACTCACAAGGTCGTTGACGCGACGATATTTCAGCTCATGCTTCTGATATCCAAACATAGTTAAAACTACGGGATTAACAAATTCCAGCCTTCCGTCTGAGTCAAAGGTGAAAACGCCTTCTTGAACCGTGTTCAAAACAGCGGTAAACCTATCGGTCGACAGCGTTCTGGCTCTTAATTCAATGAGTAAGATGAAGACAAGCGAGAAAAATAGCACCATAAAGGTTACAAGATAGGCAAGGCTTTCTAAACCTGGTTCGTCGACAAAAGATGTTGAGGGAAGGGCATAAACGTGCATTGACAGCATCCCCGTGTAGTGCATTCCTGATATGGCTACTCCCATAATGGTGGCGGGGATTAACTGCTGCATTACTGTTGCTTCTTTGTTTGAAATAGAAGCGTGAGCCTTAAGCGATATACCAGCCAATACAATAGCTACAATAATGGATGTGAGGAAAAGCCAAGGATCGTATGCCATGGTGGCTTCCATCTGCATTGCCATCATACCAATGTAATGCATACTGCCAATTCCGCCTCCCATATATAAACTATCCTGCCATAGCTTTTGTTCCTTTTTACGGCGGTGTGATACAACAACGAAACTAGCAAAAATTGCAGGCAATATTGATAATAGAGTAATACTAGGGCTATACGTTATCGAGATGGGAAGCTTATAGGCAAGCATACCAACGAAGTGCATTGACCAAATGCCAAAGCCTAAAAAGCATGCGGAGGCAACTGACCAGATAAACCGCTCTTTTTTAAAGTCTGAACGAGAGGTGCGTGAAGCAAAAATAAAACTGAGTAACGCCGCTGTGATGGCAATCAGTATGGAAAGCGCCACGAAAAAAGGGTCATAATTTGCGGAAATCTCTGTCCCTAAATATGTACTCTTATCAATTAAAGAATGTGTATGGCCCTTATCCAATGCACTTTCACTTCCACAGTGTTTTTAGTAAAAGTAGACCATGAAAACTGATTAAACAATGAATTTCTAATATAAATCAGAAGCTTTAATTGATGTGCACCTAAGCGGTTTTACTGGAATATTTTACTGCCTTTTGCAACGTACTTAATTCTTTCTCGGTAAGATTACGCCACTGACCTGGACGCAAATTTTTGAGTTCTAAATGCATAATGCGTGTTCGCTTTAGTTTAGTCACTTCAAAGCCCAGGAATTCACACATTCTGCGTATTTGGCGATTAAGCCCTTGGGTAAGAATAATAGTGAATTTATTTTTGCCGGTTGGTTTAACGATACAAGGCTTCGTCACTGTACCTAATATGGGCACGCCGCGTGCCATACGCTTTACAAATCGCTCACTAATGGGCTGGTTAACCGTCACTTCATATTCTTTGTCATGCGCATTTTCAGCGCGCAATATTTTATTAACGATATCACCATCGCTGGTGAGTATGATGAGTCCTTCAGAGGGCTTATCTAGCCTGCCTACGGGAAATATACGCTCTTTGTGACCGATAGCGTCTATTATATTGCCTTTCACATGGCGCTCAGTAGTACAGGTAATACCTATAGGCTTGTTATAAACAATATAGACCCTGTCTGATTTATCCTTTGCTACTGCACCTACCACTTTTCCATCAACTTTAACGATATCGCCAGTACCAATTTTGGTGCCAAGCTCTGGTGGCTTGTTATTTACAGTTACGCGCTTTTGCTCAATGAGTTTATCCGCTTCTCTGCGTGAACATAGGCCTGTGTCACTAATGTATTTATTTAACCGTTTAGGCGCTTGGTCACTCATTGCGCAGTATGTCCTGTCTTAGTTTTGGAAGGCGGTAATGGTATCACGACAAAAAAGAAAGGGGTTATTAACCCCTTTCTTTTTTCTGTGTTTATCTGGTGTCGCTGTATTGCATTGTTCGTTTTGAAAACAAAACGCAAAACAAGAGGATTTAACTGCCAGCAGGTGAGGCAGGTGAGCCCGCGCCGCCGCTAGCACTGCCGCTTGATACAACTTTGGTTGCGATCTCGCGTATCTCGTTTTCTAAACTGGTAATGCGCCCAGATAAGGTGGTGTTGCGCTGCTCCAACACTGATAGTTTATCGGTAAGATTGCGCACACGCTGCTGGGCGCTTTGTTTGTCACTTGTGGCTTGTTCTAGTTGAACGTTCACTGCGAGTAGTTCATCGGCTAGTGATGCCAGCTGGTTTTTAACAGAGCCGATTGCTGCAGCCTGGCTTTTTACATCATCAGAAACGGCGCTGACATTTTTATTTAATGCAGTTTGAACATTACTAACACGATCACCTAGGTCAGCGATTTCTTTTTGATTTCGACGCCATGCCGAAGCCCAAAGCTTGTCCATTTGCTCCCAAAGCTCATTAGTCTTATTCGACAATTCAGTAACTTTGACCTGTAGGGCAACAGTAGACTCGCCGATTTCTTCGCCTGTCGCAGAAAGCTTGTTCTCTAGCTGCATAATGCGCTTTTCGGCCTGCTCAGCCACAGCTTTCTGTTGCTCAAGCATGGTGTACAAGTAGTAACAGCCTCCGCATGCGGCTAATGAGATCAGGGCAACTAAAACAACCCAGACTCCGTTGCCGCTTCCGCTATTTTCAGGCTGGCGGTTTGCGGAAGGGGATGATGGGGGCGGGGTCGCCTTTGATGGAGCAGCTTGCCTCTTAGTCTGATAGTCTCGACGGTCTTCTTCATCCAATCTAATGGTTGGAAACTCATCGTTTTTCGAATTATTTGCCATAGTAAATTAATAATCTCTTTATGTAGTGCTCTCTTCATGACGTCAAAGTGTTTTATCTTATTGAGAAGAGAGCCCATTATTCTTTGCGCGCGGATTCATGTTATCGCTAAATTGAGGGAAATTCTATGGCTTATGTAGAATGCTAACTCTCCATAAGCCAAAGAAGCTGGAATTCGACCATCCCTAGCACTTTTTCTTGATAGAGACCGAGTTAGTTTTTATCGCCAATCCACTCAACCCGATAAAGATCACGGCGTCGGTCAAGGTAGTTTCGTACCGAGCCTTCGTTTTGCAGCTTGGTAAGCTTGTCGAGGTCTAAATCAACGATTAGCGTCATCTCTGTATTGGGTGTTGTTTCTGACACAATGGCATCGTGGGGGAACGCGAAATCACTGGGTGAAAACACGGCTGTCTGCCCATATTGGATATCTACGTTATCTACCTTAGGCAGATTTCCAACACTGCCTGCAATAGCCACGTAGCATTCATTTTCAATAGCTCTAGCCTGTGCACAGCGGCGCACGCGTAAATAACCATTCTTTGTGTCTGTCCAAAATGGCACAAATAAAATTTGCATCTCTTGGTCGGAAAGAATGCGCGCTAGTTCCGGAAACTCCACGTCATAACAAATTAAAACGCCGATTTTCCCAAAGTCGGTATCAAAGGTCTTAAGGCTGTTACCACCCTTCATTATCCAGTCCTCTTTTTCATGAGGGGTTGGATGAAGTTTGTATTGGCTTTCAATCGTTCCATCTCGTTTGCATATGTAGCTAACGTTATACAGCTGTTCCTCTTCTACCACAGGCATAGAACCCGCGATAATTGTAATATTGTACGACACCGCTAAATGAGATACGGCAGTTAAAATTTCATCGGTATATGTAGCCAAATGCCAAATGGCGTCAATCGATGAATCGGATGGGCTAAGACCCATAAGTGGGGCGTTAAAAAATTCAGGGAACAAGGCCACATCGCATGAATAGTCAGATAGTGCGTCAACGAAGTATTCAACCTGCTGAAGTAATTCTTCTACGTTGTTGAAATAGCGCATCTGCCACTGAATGCATCCTATGCGCGCACTCGATTTCCTGCTTGCAATCAGTGAAGGCGTGCCTGGCTCGTAATAAATGTTATGCCATTGAAGTAAAGTGGCATAACCCTTTGATGCTTCATCTTCAGGTAGGTACGCGGTCATTACTTGCTTTACTTCAAAGCCGTTTGATAGCTGAAACGTTAAGATAGGGTCGTAAATATCCTTGAGCTTTACTTGCTCAATGTATTCATAAGGCGACAGCTCATTCGCATAGTTTCGATAGTTGGGGATGCGACCCCCTGCCATAATTGACTTTAAATTTAGGTTTCTACATAGCTCTTTTCGCGCTTCGTATAGACGCCTACCTAAACGAAGACCGCGATATTCTGGGCATACAATAACTTCTACGCCGTAAAGTACATCACCATTTGGATCGTGAGTCGTAAGATAGGCATCACCAGTTATTTCATCATAACTATGCTTATCACCAAACTGGTCGTAATCAACAATGACGGAAATGGCGAAGGCAACCACTTTGCCTTTATCTTCAATGCATATTTGTCCTTCGGGAAAGGTGGTGACTTGCGCTTTGTAATTAGAGTAGGGCCAAGCGCCGCCAACATTTGCATATACTTTATCCATCAACCCTTTTACATCGTTATAGTCGTCCAGTCTCAAGTTTCTTAAGTCTAGATGGTGTTCCGTTTCTTCTATTTGTGTTTGGTCTTGACTCATTGGGTACTCTTTTTGCTAAAAATTCTGATAAATAATTCTGATAAGTACTTCTGATAAATACTTCTAATACGTAATGTGTGTATGCTTCTACTTAAACGCTTTGAAATGGTTTTTTCAACTGTTAAATGTAGTCTTTGTGTTCTTACCGCAAAGGCGAAGATAACAAGTAAAAAGAGGGCTCGCTTTCAAGCAGCACCTTTAAAATACATACCTTGGCTCACAAGTTGATCTCATTTATTTAGATTTCTCTTTAGTGATTGTCTAAGTCTCCGTTCAGCGGAGCTTGCTCACGCACTGATTAAAGACTAATTAAAAACTAATTAAAAAATACGTAGCAAGAAACGTGCGAATTCTTTAGCCGTCAAAACGATAAATAATTTTTCTTTTATCGATAAAAAAATAGCGCGAAAAATGCGTGGTCAGGCAATTGCCACAAGGCTCAACGCCGCGTATAAGTTCGCTGATTTCTAAACTTACACAACTTCCTAATAATTACACGATTAGTTAACTGCCCACAGGTAAAAGACTTTGATGAATAGAGAACAACTTGCGCCGAATCAGCCTCTACATGTCTTCGATGAAGCCATATTTGAAAACATCGTCGATGACTTAGTCGCTAAAGGCTTTTCTATTCAGGAGAATGGTTTACCGGATTTTGTTACACAAGCACTGTTAGATTGTCAGCGTTCAATCTCCGAAGCTGAATATAGAAAAGCGGGTATTGGTCGTGCAGAGAATTATCAGAAAGCTGAAAAAGTGAGAGGGGACGAAATTTGCTGGATTACTGGTTCCTCTGAGGAAGGCGCTTTGTGGCTGTCTTGGTGTGAAGCCATTCAACAATATATAAATCGTTCGCTTTTTATGGGGCTCTTTTCTTTTGAAAGTCATTTTGCTAGCTATGGACCAGGTAAATTTTACAAACGCCATGTAGATGCGTTCAAAGGTCAGGGCAACAGAGTGCTATCACTTGTTGCCTATCTCAACGATAGCTGGAAAGAGACTGACGGCGGAGAATTAGTGCTGTATTTTGATGAACATGATCAAACAGGTACAAAAGTTTTACCGGCGAAAGGAACGTTTGTAGTATTTCTTAGCGAAGCTTTTCCCCACGAAGTTTTACCAGCGGTAAGAACGCGCCATTCTGTGGCAGGATGGTTTAGGGTTAACGGTACTGTTAATGACAGCATCGACCCTCCGCGCTAGTATCCAAAACCTCATACTTATGTATAATATGAATCTACTATATATCTGTTGTGATAACGCTATGCTTTAGGCATAAGCGTAATAATCTACGCTAATTGATAAAAACCGACGTAGGGTTTTTACGCGAGGTCACCTAGATAGCATAGTGATGTCCACGATAGGGTTTGCTTATTCTATTGTGTCGCTTAGGGAAAAGATGTAAGAAGTGATTGGTTAATGCTGGAAAAAATACCTGCCCCCACCCCAAGAGAAGAACTACATGTGCTGGTTATCGATAACCAGGGGCTAGTTCACGATGTAGTTGCATCAGCATTACACGAAATTGGAATTAAAAATGTAAGCAGTGCATTTAATGCATTCCACGCAAAAAGGTTATGTGAGGCAAGACAATATGACTTTGTACTGCTTGCCTTTAACGTTAGTCATGACAAAGATGGTTTTCATCTTTTTGAAGAACTAAAACACCTCAATCACATCAACGACACTACCACAGTCATTTTTCTTAGTGCAGAGACATCGCCTGAGCTCGTTAATTGTATTGTAGAACTGCAGCCGGATGACTTCTGGGTTAAACCCTTACAGCGCAGTAAGATCGAAACGCGTTTAGAGTATCTTATACAGGTTCGATTAAAGCTTCACAAAATGCTGCATTGTATGCATGCAGGCGACTACTCAACGGCGATGTATTACGCCGAAAGGCAGCTAAAAGACGCGTCACTTTCTGAGTACCACACCAGAATAAAGCGCCTCATAGGCGACTGTTTATTGCAGCTTAGGGACTACGAAACGGCAGAGGATTATTTCAGAACATTATTGCAAAGTGTCGATCATGCTTGGGTTCATATTGGCCTGACCCGTTCGTTACTTCGTCAAGATGAACTAGAAGAAGCGCAACTATTAGTAGATGATTTACTTCAGCGACCCGATACACGTTTTTTGACTTTTGACTTGCTTGCGCAATATTTTATTGAGAAAGAGCAGTTCGATATTGCTTACGAGCAAATGAAAGAGGCTAGTCGGCTTGCGCCCCGTAATATCGAGCGAAACAAGCGCTTGTGGGATTTAGCAAGACTTAATCACGACAAAGCCGGTCAGCTCACTGCCGTTCAGAGTATGGCTAAGTACGCAAAAAACTCAATTCATGACTCACCGCAACTAACATTAAACGTAATTCGTTCTACCATTGACTTGGCAACAAGTTTAGGAAATGGAGAAGGTGAAAAGTACCTTAAACGTGCGGAAAGTGAGCTTGAAGAGCTAAAGCAACAGAAAGGCATGCAGAACCAGCTTGCTGAACAAATAGACGTGGTCAGATCCCGAGTACTGTGTCTTAGAGACGAGAAACGTGAAGCTGAAAAATTAATGAAGGATCGCTCAGCATCGACTGAAGGGCTGTCAATGGAAGATAGCTTAGATAAGATGAAAGCCTTCCATGAATTGGGTATGCGTGAGCACTGTGTGAGCATTCTTGATAAGCTGAGAAAGCAAATAGAAGGTGATACTTTCACCTCACAAGTGGTAAATGAGTACCTCAATCAAGAGTCTATAGAGCGTACCGAAATTCAGTTTACTACTAAAGAGCTTAAGCAGATGGCGGCCGTAAATTACAAAGAAAATCGTCTTGTCCCCGCATATAACAATTTAAGACAGGCGTTGACTTTGTCACCTAAAGACAAGCAAATTGCGTTAAGCCTGCTTAAAGTTATTACTCAAATACATCTAGACAATGGACTAAGTGAAGAACAAATGAATTCGGCGCAATGTGCTGCTAAATTACTTTGTGCTGGAGAATTATCAGCCACTCAGGCGGAAAAACGGGACCAGTATATCGCGCGTATTGGTATTGAAGTTGATAACTCTAATGCTGCTGACTTAGTTGGTATGGTAGCCGTTAAAACATAACTTATGGTCTTGTCTGCTCCATATACACTGACAAAGCTAATTTTAGGTATTAGTTGTAAAAAGACAGTTCCCTGAACACGCAAAGTTGTAAATACAAAAAAAGCTGCCTTGAATTCAAGGCAGCTTTTTTAATTTTTGTAGGCGTTAACTTTCTCTTCTACTATTTTTTAATAGCAGTAGTACGACGACGAAAGCCAATTACTGCGGCTAGCAGAGCAAGAATTCCTCCCATTGAGCCGCCTGAGCTGTCGTTATCGTCTTCCTCATCCTCAACGTCGTCTACTACATCCGCTTGTAAATCGAATGTAGCGATGAATGGGTTATGGTCTGAACTTCTGAATGGACCCACATCAGTGAACGCATAGCCGTCTTCATCAGCGTAATAACGAAGGGCTTGGTCATACTGTAGCTGGTAAGCTTCAACTGAGTTAATATTCCAGTGTGCACCATCGATAGCGTCTTCAAGCATGGCTTCACTTGCCAGAACGTGGTCTAAACTACCTACTTGCTCGGTACCGTAGAACCAGTATGAGAAGCCTTCTGCATCAAATTCTTCAGCTAGATTGTGATAGCCGAAGCTAGACTCAACTTCAACAGAAGCGCCATCGTCCATCTCTGTATTTACCGCAGTATTTATCGTGTAACCACGAGCTTCAGGTGTATAGTCAGTAAGTACTGCCACAGGATCTTCGGCGCTGTACGCGTTTAAGTCACCTAAGATTACTTTGCGCTCAGGCAGGCTCTCTTCACTTAATGCGTTACCCAAAGTCATCGCTGCTGATACGCGAAGTGCGTTGCAGCTGCCTTGAATCGTTGTGATCTCAGACGGCTCCTCTGCTATGTCTTCAGCGCATTGGCCACCTTTAGATTTAAAGTGATTGACAGCCACAAGGAAAGACTTGCTGCTTTCATTATGAACGAAAGTTTGCAGTAAGCTAGAGCGCATCCGTGCCAAGCTATCTTCATCAATTTGTTGTACTGGCATTGCAACAATTGTAGCGTCGCCTTCTGGCTCTACTACAGAGGCTTTGTAAAGCAGGCCAACGGTGATGGCATCTGTGCCAATTTCACTACCGTCACTCGTAGCGATAAATGAGTATTGCTCGGTTTCACCTAGCTCAGCATTAATGGCATTTACGAGTGATTGAATTGCACTATCATCACCAAAACCGTCGTTTTCGATTTCCATTAGGCCAACAACGTCAGCGTTAAGGTTAACAATGGCCTCTACAATACGACCTTGCTGTAATGCAAACGCTACAGCATCGTCAGCACCGCGATTATCATCATAATCGAAAGTTACATCACCATTTTCATCTACTTCACCGTTAAAGTAGTTAAGCACGTTGAAGGTGGCAATTGATAGGTTACCCTCTGTAACAACAGGGTTAGCCTCACGAGTCGACGTTACTTCAATAATGTCGTTAGGGTTAATTCTGTAAGTACCAAAGCTATAATTTAATGGGCCTGAGGCAGAAACTGCATCTCCAATTCGTATGGCATTTGCGTAGCTGAAAGTAGGGAAATAGTTTAGCGCATCAGGATATTGCGAACTGCTGTTATCTTCTATAGTTAGAAGGCTTGCCTCGCTCGCTTCAACGGCGGCTGTGTAAGCATCTGACAATGGTGCTGCAATATCGCTTGGCTGACGCTTAATCGTATCGCTTACTACAATTTCTCCGAAGCGCCAAAGGTTGTTTGTGCTTGTTACAGTGGCATCAGTTACGCTTACAACCATGCCTTTAACCGTTTCAAGATCAAGTTCGTACGGCATAGACAGCTGGACTGCCGCTACTGAATCAACCGCACCACAATCGAGTGCAGCGACATCGCTATCCATGGCAAGGGTTGTCATGCCATAGTTTTCTTCTACTTCACCATAGAGGCGTACTAGGTTACCGGTTGCAATTTCAACACTACCCTCTACGAAAATACCTTCAGACGTGCTGTCGTCAGTATCGTAATCTGCAGCCTCTTCTTGAACGAAGAAGCCGCCAGCACGAGTGCCAGTCACAATTGCTTCGATAATGACACTATTGCCAACTTCAGCAGAGCTACTTTCGTTACCTTGAATAGCACTAATTAGCATGGCGTCGTCGCCGCATACGCCCAGTTCCACAGCGGGCTCTTCGGGCACATCAACAACATCATCACCACCTTCTGTAGTGAACGTGCCGGTAGGGAATGGACTGGCTGCATCTGAATTTGTAGTTGAGCCGTCAAGCGCGTCTACACCACTATAAGTCCAGTTTGATGCTTCAAAACTACCGCCATTAGCCGTTTGCCCTGACGTACGGTATGCCCAACCATCTAAGTATTCCCATGCCGTACCGTTGCCGTCTACGTTAATATCACCGAAAGTGTCAATTACGCTACCATCTTTAAACAGTTCAATGGCGTCATCACCATTAATAGCCATTGATGATGTATCGTAGTCTGGCGCAGAACCGAAAAACGCAGTAAATCCATCAACCTCTGAAGCTACGTAAATGTAGCTGCCTGCGCTTGCAGAAACACCAGCTGGAAAGGTGAACTCTTCGCCGTCAGTGCCACCACCATTGTTCGCACTGCCAATGCCATAGGCAGATAAGTCAGCAATATCGTTGACAACGAATAGCTCTACGGCTTTAGGAACACCACCACTTAATGGCCCGTCTATAACACCACTGATAACTAAATCGTTGGCTTGTATAGCAGTAGAAGAGAGTGCAGAAATAATCCCTGCAGATAGTAAAGTTAATGATGTTTTCACGTCATTTTCCCTTTGTAGTTTTCATTATTTTTGAATCACCAACGCTAATATTTTTGCTATTTGAGTCTGCAAAAGAAGAGCGCGTAGTGATGCGCAATTTTGTTATTGCTTGTTCTACCGTAGGGAAGTTTGCGATTAATAGAAATGACTTAACCTTATTCAAGCTGATTTTTGAATATTAATTAAAAAACAATGACTTACGATGTACGGGTAAACTTACTTGTACTCTTAACTCCTTTTCAAATACCTTTGCAAGCGATAAATAATGCTATTGCCTTTAGTTTGCAGCCTTCTGTTTCTATTAAAGATTCACTCAGAGTATCAATTAAACTCGAGGTGACGCGAAAATAAAGCATGATCTTCAACTACTTGCTCTGAATAGAGATTTGCAATTTTTACGAGTGAGCTTTCTGTTTGTGACAAAATACTTGATGCTGATTGGGCAAAACGTGTGCTTCTTCTATCTCCACGACAGTGGGCCAGCGCCAAGCTATAACCGCATAACTCTGCAAAGTATTCAAAGCCACCATTTATCGCTTTGTTGCCCATTGCTATATCGTGAGGATCGATACCCACCTTAGCGTGATGTCTTGAGCGAACAAGGTAGTGAGCATTTTCAAATTTAACTTCGTCAAGAACAAGGTCGGGCTTTCTTTGCATTCGTCGTTGGCAGCGAGCCGTGAGGTGAGCGGCATTTAAACCGTTTACCGGGTTGATGTTAGGGAAATAGTAAATGGGTGCGGCAACACGCTGCTGTTTGACTTCTACAATATGGCAATGTGCAAAGCTTGTTTCACTATGCGGTTTAGATGGCCCGACTAAAAAATAATAGCGCGCCATATTCACTGAGCCAGTTCCTGCGTTCAGTCGTTTAACAATATCAACGATAGAGTCGTCCATGTAAGGAGCAAACGCTTCGTGTAATGTTTCATATTCACGTTCATCTAGGGTAGAGAACTTTTCACTGTTGGGTTTAAAACCTAATGTATTACCATCGAAATACACCGCTTTAGCGAGCGCGCTTTTAAGCGTAAAGTCCTCACCGCCAGCGCTTCGGGCTTTCGCTTTTTTGTATAGCTTAGCGAGTTTACTCGGCACGTCATCGGGGCAATAATCTATGGCTTCGTTGAGTATACTGTCATCTTCAATAACTCTTTTACAAGTCGCCACATAACGCTTGATAAATGCATGTTGCGCACTAATGACTTGTTGATGGGTAACAACAGGCTTAGTGGTATCGACGTCTTCCCCGAAGTATTTACCTTCCACGATGCCGCTACAGTGTAGCTGCGCGAGCTGCAACGAAACGAGATAGCGAAGTATGTCCCATTGCGCTTTGCCAACACAGGCATCGTCGAAGTCATTGGGAGAAAAAATAACCGTATCTCCGTGAGAGCCTTCCTCTGTAAGAAAACCAAAATTAGAGGTATGGCAGTCTCCCATCACACTGGTGAGCGGAAGAGAATCGCACTCTTTGGGAAAATTAATCAGACCCGCTTTGATATCTGCATAAAACAATTGTGCGCTTCCTCGATAAAATACAAAGGGGCTGTGTGCCATTTTTGTGTGTTTTGGCAAGCTTCGAGATGGTGCGTGATTATCAATGCGCTTAATTTCTTCTGAAATAAGTTGAATTCGGGGTTTAGTCATTTGTTCCTCACGCGGCAGATATTAAGGCTGAAAACAAGGTTGTATCGCTTATCCGTAAGCTAACTGATTCTATTTTCATCGTTCAATTCAATAACCTGATTAAGCGATTCATTTTTACCAATTAGTTTTTTTAAGTGATGCGCGCTATTCTTATCACCAGTTTCAAGAGACATGGATTTCACCATAAGTGAATATCTTCACAAAAGTGCAAAACCATGTCGACACAATATACGTAAAGTTTGTATCCGTATGCATTTAGTGTGCGGAAATATTTAAACCAAATGGAGAATTAAACATGGCATTGATCAATACTGCTATCAAACCTTTTAAAGCAACTGCATTTAAAGACGGCGAGTTCATAGACGTAAGCAGCGAAGACATCAAAGGTAAATGGGCAGTTTTCGTATTTTACCCAGCTGACTTCACATTTGTTTGCCCAACTGAGCTTGGCGACATCGCTGATAAATACGAAGAACTTCAGTCTCGTGGCGTGGAAGTGTTCTCAGTATCTACTGATACACACTTCACTCACAAAGCATGGCACGATTCTTCAGACACGATCAATAAGATCAAGTTTGCAATGATCGGTGACCCTACTGGCGAAATCACGCGTAACTTCGATTGTATGCGCGAAACTATGGGTCTTGCTGACCGTGCAACATTCGTTGTTGACCCAGAAGGTATTGTACAAGCAATGGAAATCACTTCTGAAGGTATTGGCCGTGACGCAGACGACCTAGTTCGTAAAGTTAAAGCGGCTCAATATGTAGCAAACAATCCAGGTGAAGTTTGCCCAGCGAAATGGAAAGAAGGCGAAGAAACACTTGCTCCTTCTCTAGACCTTGTAGGCAAAATCTAAGCAGCACCGCTTAGTGCCTAACACAGCAGTAAGCTGTAAACAGAAGTGTTAGGCAGATAGTTTGTAGGGAGTGGGTCTCCACTCCCTGATGTTAATTTCCTATTTCCGCTTATGTTGTTAGCCTTAAAAGGTTGGCGGGGATCGGCGTGTCGAAAATAAGGCAGAATAACCGTGTTAACTAAAGAAATTTTACAAGCATTGAAATCATATGCTGAGACAATGCAAAAAAACGTAACCTTTGTCGTACAGACCGGTGAACATAGCAAGCGCGAAGAGCTTGTGAAGTTTCTGTCCGACATTGCTTCAGTAAGCGAAAAACTAAACGTAGAAGAGCGTGACACTAATGGTGAACTACGCAGCGCTATCAGCTTTTTACTAGAGGCTGATGGGGAAGATACCGGAATTCGTTTCTCTGGTATTCCGGGCGGCCATGAGTTTAACTCGCTTGTACTTGCCATGCTGCATGCAGCAGGCACTGAACTTAAGCTAGATGATAGCGTTCAAACATTGGTTAAAGCCGTTAAAGAGCCGCTTAACTTTGAAGTATTTATTAGCTTAAGCTGTCACAACTGCCCTGAAGTCGTACAGGCGCTTAATCAATTCGCTTTGATTAACCCTAACATCAAAACCGAAATGATCGACGGCGGGCTGTATCAAAACCTAATACAAGAGCGCGACATTCAAGGTGTACCAAGCGTTTACCTTAATGGCGAGCTATTCGCGAACGGTAAAGTTGATGGTTCAGTACTTATCAACAAACTTATTGAGCGTGACCCTAGCCTTAAAGAAGCGAACAAAGGCGACGCATTACCGCTTCAAGACGTTACTGTTATCGGCGGCGGTCCAGCGGGTGTTGCGTCTGCAATTTACAGCGCTCGTAAAGGCCTTAAAGTAGCCATTGTAGCTGAAACTTTCGGTGGTCAAGTCAAAGATACCATGGGGATTGAGAACCTAATCTCTGTGCCTAAAACAACGGGACCTGAGCTTGTAGGTAACCTAATGGAGCATGTCCGCGATTACGATATCACGCTTAAAGAGCACGTACGCGTAGACAGCATTGAGAAGGGTAACATCAAAACGATTACGCTTTCTTCTGGCGAGCAAATTCGCACCCGTACGGTTATTGTTGCAACAGGTGCACGTTGGAGAGAGCTTGGTGTTCCAGGTGAAAAAGAGAACGTAGGTAATGGTGTCGCATATTGTCCGCACTGTGATGGTCCGTTCTTTAAAGGTAAAGATGTAGCTGTTATCGGTGGTGGTAACTCTGGTATTGAGGCTGCACTAGACTTGGCAGGTATCGTAAAGTCAGTAACGGTATTCGAGTTTATGCCAGAGCTTAAAGCAGACCAAGTCCTTATCGATCAGGCTGAAAAGCGCGATAACATTACCATTATCAAAAATGCGGCTACACGCCAAATTACCGCTGAAAATGGCAAGGTGAACGCAATTGAATATCAAGACCGTTCAACCAATGAAGTTCACACTCGCGAACTTGCTGGTGTATTCGTTCAAATTGGTCTAGTGCCTAACAGTCAGTTTATGAAAGACACGGTAGAGATGACGCAGTATGGTGAAATTGTTGTTGATACCAAGTGTCATACTTCTGAGCCGGGTATCTTCGCCGCAGGTGATGTGACGACTGTGCCTTATAAGCAAATCGTTATTTCGATGGGCGAAGGCGCTAAAGCGTCATTGGCCGCCTTTGAATATTTGCTTAGCCATGAAGTGGTTGAGACTGAAGACGAGAGTGAAGCTGCATAGTAGCTAGTTGGTAAATTAAGAGTACGAAGAAGCCGAGCTAACACTGTTAGTTCGGCTTTTTTATAGATCGTTTTCAGTCACGAATGCTTCGTCATTTATATTTTTTGGGCGCTTGTATTTAATAATAGTAATGAAAGTAGTTATCATTTGCATGTTATTTTGTTAGATTAAACGAAAGTATTAATTAGTCACGCAGTATTCGCCATTTTCAGAGTGAATAAGCGGACAAGACATAACAAAATAATCAGAAGATAACACTCGACATGAACAAAAAATTAACCAGTTTAGCGGTAACGGCTGTATTGGTGTCTTATGCCAATGCCCAAGACAGTGACGTTAACACTGCAAAAGCGTTGAAAAAAAGCAGCAACCAAGTTACACCTTCAGAGCAAATAGCAGTTGAAAAGATAGAGGTACTCGGCACGCGTTCCCCCTTCGGTGCTACTAAATCTAATACGCCAATCGTTGAACTTGCACGTACTATATCAATTGAAACGGCATTAGACTTAAAGCAAAAAGGCGCCTTAAATCTATCCCAATCAGCTACTTACATGGCTGGTGTTACCGGTGAATCTTATGGATACGCCACACGAGTTGATTCAATATCTTCGAGAGGACTAAGCATTCCTCGCTATCGCGACTCTATTCAAGAGTTGTTTGGCAGCTACAATTCAACGCGCGCTGAAATTTACACAATGGAACAGGTTGAGCTGCTTAAAGGTCCGGCTTCCGTGCTTTACGGACAAGGCTCACCGGGCGGCATCATGAACTATGTGTCAAAGACGCCCACGTTAGGTAAGGGAAGTGAAGTTGTATTGTCTTACGGAAGTTTCGACCGGGCGCAAATTGGCTTGGATGTAAACGGCAGCCTGTCTGAGGATGATAAGTGGGTAGGGCGCTTTGTTGGTATCTATCGCAATGCCGACTCTCAGGTGGATTATGTGAGTGATGACACGCAAGTGCTTATGCCTTCACTTTCTTTTATGCCGTCAGATGATACAACGCTAACCTTAATTGGCTTATTTCAGGATACCGATAGTGATACTGCGGCACAGTTCATTCCTGTAGAGGGCACACTATTACCTTTGGCAGATGGTAGCTATCTGCCGGATCAGGATGTTTACGCAGGCGAGCCCGAATTTAATAAATTTGATACTAAGTCAAATCAGGTTACCCTACTTGGCGAGCACGTGATTGACGATACCACGTCACTTTCATTTACTGTCCTTTGGCGAGATGGCGAGGCAGACTACCATCAGGCGTGGCCTACTTTTACAGGTGGGACGCGCTACCTAAACGCCTTTGTAGGAGCGCCTGTCGCGCCTACTGATACCTTCGTGCCAAGAACCTTTTATCAGGCTGACAATACGTTTAAGCAACACGCTTTTGATATTCGTGTAAATAAGCGCTTGGCAACCGGCTCTTTTGAGCACGAGTTGCTAGCGGGTGTGCAATACCAAGATGTTAAAACAGACGCTAATTCAGCGTATTATGCTGGTGGAGGGGTGTTACAAGGTGACTTTAGATACATTTTAGATTTAGCCAACCCTGTATATACAGGTGCGCCAGAGCAAGCGGTTTTTGATTCAATTTACAACGATGCGCCGGAACAAACTGTTACAGATACAGGGTTGTATTTATCAGACCAGGTATCTTATAAAAACTGGCGCATGACGTTGGGTTTGCGTCACGATCGCGTTGACAATGATACCGGCGTGACGGAACAAGACGATACGCAAACCTCTTACTCTGCTGGCGTGTTATACCGCTTCGATAACGGTATCTCACCCTACCTTAGCTATGCTGAGTCATTCGAAACTGTGGTGGGGTTAGATAACAACAACAATCAGCTTAAGCCCGAAGAAGGCCGGCAATACGAGGCCGGTATTAAGTATGAATTATCAGCCATTCCGGGTTTTATAACGCTGGCGTATTACGATATTGAAGTGTCTAACCTTCCTAATCCAAATGGTTTACCCGATGAAGCCGCCCAGCAGCAGGGTGTTACGTCTATCGAAGGTATAGAGCTGGAAGGGCGCTTGGACTTTGGCGAGATAACCGCGCAATTTGCTGCGTCTGTTATGGATGCAGATGACCCTAACGGTTTCTCTTTGTCAGCTCAGCCAGATAGCAATGCGTCGCTTTGGCTTAATTACTCTCCCCTTGAGCTTGAAGCGCTAACGATAGGTGCGGGTATACGCTACGTCGGCGAAACGGTCTCAGAAAATGGCGCTATTCGCTATGAAACACCTAGCTATACGTTGGGCGATTTAATGGTGTCGTACGAGCTATCGAATAATGTGAACTTGCAGCTGAATGTGAGAAATGTCACTGACAAAAAATACCTAACGTCGTGTTTGTTCAGAGGGGATTGTTTCCCAGGTGTACGTAGAACAGTAAACGCTTCGCTTACCTACTCGTTTTAAGGGATGATCATGCTTTCAGTTGCAGCAGGTGGTTTAACACTCGCAGCCTTAGTGGTTGTTTATAAAAGTTGGCGTAAGCAAGCGTCAACTTATCTTTATTTAGGTTTAGTCGTATGGCTAGCGTCAGCGGTGTGCTGGTCTATAGCACAGGGTTGGGAGTTTGGCGTGTTATATGCGTTGTGTATTCCTGCGATTCTTGTCTGGCCATTCATCGCATTTAATCAAACGTTTTTGCCACAGCCCAAAAACGTACCTCAGCCGAGAAGCTTTGACTTCGCACGAGATACTGTATTGGCAAATGCTGCAAACTATTTCGTGGTACTGGTTGTTCTTTTGGTTGTTAGCGTTCTAATAACGCTAGGTGTATGCGCGCTGCTTCCATTTTCTATAGCAGGCCAGTTAGCTTCGGGTACGGTTCTACTGCCAGTTTTGTGGGGGCTTTTCGTTTATCACTACCTTGCTACCGCTCACAAATTTAAAGTCATTGGTGCTTACGCAGCCTTGTCTGCGGTCTGTGTACCAATACTTGTCTTCTTACCCATGTAGGTGAATATCAATGGATAAAGTTACAAAACAAAATGCATTAAATGCACATACTTGGGTTGGTGTGTTTTTAAGTGTACTGCTTTTTTTAGTATGCCTATCAGGGACGGTTGCCGTATTCCACCTAGAGTTTGAGAGATGGGAACAGCCTCATATTGAAGAGATGGAGAATGTCTCTCCACAGGCGGTTGAAAAAGCTATGGATAGCTTCCTAGCTAAACATACCGAAGAGTCTCACCACCTCTTTGTTGTGTTTCCTACATCCGATATTCCAAGGTTGGTGGTTGAAAACGACCACGTAGCGTATTTTGCCGATAGCCAAGGTAATCTGCTTGAAGAAGAAAGCGTATCCTTTACGCAAATGCTTGTGGACCTGCATTTATATTTAAACCTGCCGCATAGCTGGGGAATGATTTTAGTCAGTGCCCTAGGCGCCATTATATGTACCTTAGTTATTACGGGGATCATCGCTCATAAACGAATTGGGAAAGATGCATTCAAACTGAGAAGAGGCGGTAATGGTCAACAAGCCCAAATAGACTTGCACAATCGTTTTGGTCTGTGGGCTGCGCCATTTCATCTAATCATAGGGATTACAGGTGCCTATTTCGGCATGGCGGGCATTATTTTAGTAGTCGTTGCTTCACTCAATTATGACGGCGATAGGGATGCAGTTGTTGATCAAATTTTCACACCCGACCCAGTATTAACGCCCCAAGAAGGTAAACCCGCTATTGGGAAAGCCTTTGCGCAAATGGAAACGCTTGCGCCTGAAAAGTCGCCGATATTCTTAACCGTACATGAGGTCGGTGAGCCCGAGCAGTTCATTGAGATTTATGCCAAAGCGCCGAACCGCATGATTTACGCTGAAGGATACCGCTTTGATACTGCTGGAAATTATATCGGTGATGCTGGCTACGAAGACGGAGAATGGGGCAAGCAACTTGTATGGGCCATGTATCGACTTCATTTTGGTGATTTTGCTGGCTTAACCAGCAAGTGGTTTTACTTTGTATTGGGCATCATGCTAACCATGCTATGTGTTTCTGGTATGGAAATTTGGCTGTCTAAAAAAGCCCACCCACCGTTAGCGAGCAGGCTTTGGTACGCCGTAGTTTGGGGCAGTGTCAGCGCTCTGGCCTTAACCGCAGCCGTTGATATGTTTTTTGCCGGTTCTCTTATCGCCGTATTTTGGTGCATAATGTTATTCAATACGGCTGTGACCGTGGCAGTTAAATCGCTGACAAAGCCAGTGTGGTTGATGATATCTGGGTTCAGTGTACTTGTACTTTTAGTCACTTATGCTGCCGTACACCAAGGCGCTGCGCTTTCTATTGCATCACTTCAGCTAAATATTCCAATGGCTATGTACGTGATCTGGAGCTTATACCGAGCTACTGCGCTGTTGAAACGTGCGGAGAACATTCGCGGTTATGATGTCGGCGGTGGCATTAGCGAAATAAATCGAGGCGACAGAAATCAAGACGACACAAATGAAGAAGCTCAAGGAATGAGTGTTAACGCATAAACTTTAAAACAATTATCAAGGGGCGAAAGTACAGCTATCTCGCCCTTTGAAATATTCACCTTAGTTACGCTTTTTTCTTTTCCACGTTCCGCCGTACATATAGCCATCCTTCGTTTTCGCAAGCTGTTGGCAAGCCTTACACACTATATGCCAGCCGTCTTTCTCACTTTGGCGAACGCGAAATTGCGTGTCAGCTTCCACACCGCAATTGTCACATGGCTTTGATGGTTTTAACCTGCTTTTCTTTCCCATGTTGTAGCGCTCTTTCCTATTTTTATCCGCGAATCTGTTTTTGTTGTTTTCTCATGTCATTTGCAGAGTATCAATCTAAATTAATTTGGCGACAGCGACTGCAAACGCAGACCCTTTTTCTACTGCGCGCCCCCACAACCTCATCGGTAAAGATGGTTGCCGTGTCATCATTGCTAACGCTTCGTCTCTATGGTGCTGCTCTTCTTCCTGACAGTATTTAAACTTCTCTATCACGTTTGATGGCGGGGTAGATAATGCCGACATGTTTTTACACTGCTCGTCATAATGCAAATCAACAAACTCTTCTACGCAATAAATGGTATAGAAAAACCAGTTCTGTCCAAAAAGACGCGGTAAGAAGCCGGTTATAAAGGCCGCGGCTATCCATAGTGGCAGTATGAAGCTACCTCTAAACAGCGGCATTTCACTTTCAAAAATAGCAAGGTGCGCACGCTCCGTTTCAAGGTGCTCTCTTATAAAGCGTTCTGTGCCGTCTTGACTTTTGCTAATGCGAAATAGGCTAGAGATAAATTCAGCAACCATGGCCCCACGGTATATCCAAACGGCGCCAGTTTCGCCAGCATGACTTGCACGTAGCTCTTTATCTACCAGCTTGGCATAGTTAGCATCAAGCGACTTTGCGTAAAATGGCATGGAGTACTCCAACAGCGTTTTACTAACAAAACGCGCGAAATGATTATATGGATGCCGCCTTACGTATTTGTAATGCACTCGTTAGTGCGCGAATTAAATCTAGCTTTTTAAAACGGTAAAAGCGTTGATGAATAGTGTTCTATTTAAAAATGAAAGCAGAGTAGGTCGACTTTGCTTGCTATGGTTAGCAAAAGTATAAGCTCGTTGCCAAAAGGAGTGCGTGAATGAAAGTGCTATGGGGTTCACTTATTTTAATTCTTGCCTATTTATTATTGTGGCCGGTACCCATCGAACCAGTCAGTTGGCAAGCACCGAAAAATGGCGGGTTTACGAAAGGCTTTACAGAAAATTCGCTGTTGTCAGAGCTTTCGCTTATTCATTTAAAAGGTGAAGAGGGGCCGGAGGATTTTGCGATAAATAAAGAGGGAACCATTGCCACAGCAACGCATTCTGGCACGGTATTATTAATGAAACAGGGGCAAACGTCATTTACACCATGGATTAATACCAACGGCCGCCCACTTGGTCTTGAATACGATAACGAGGGAAACCTACTAATCGCCGATGCCCATCGAGGTTTGCTAATTGTAAACGCCAAAGGCGAATTGAAAACGCTTGTTAATCAGGTAGAGAATACGCCCGTTATATACGCCGATGATGTTGATATAGCAAAAAATGGAAAGGTTTATTTTACCGACGCGACCACCAAGTTTGCCGCGAAGGATCATGGTGGAACGCTTTCGGCAAGCTTGCTAGAAATTCTAGAGCACAAAGGGAATGGCAGGTTAATTGAGTACGATCCATTAACTGCTTCGAGCAGGGTTTTGATAGATGGTTTAGTTTTCGCAAATGGCGTAACAATGAGTCATGACCAAGACTCTGTATTATTTAACGAGACAGGAAAGTACCGAGTTTTGCGCTACTGGCTAAAAGGTCCTCAACAAGGAAGGGTGGATGTGGTGATAGATAACTTACCCGGTTTCCCTGACAATATCAGCCAGGCTGCCGGTGGCGGCTATTATCTAGGCCTGGCTTCACCGCGTTCAGCACCAGTGGACGGGCTATCAGATAAACCCTTTATTCGTAAAGTAGTACAGCGTTTACCACAGTTCATACGACCTCAAGGGAAAGCGTATGGGCATCTTCTAAAAATCAGCGAAAGTGGGAAGCTGCTTCAATCTCTTCAAGACCCAAGCGGCGCTTATCCCTTTGTAACTGGCGCTATAGAAACAGAGCATGGCTTGTTTATTAGTAGTTTAAAAGCGCCTGCTGTGGGAATTCTGCCGCTTGATAAAAAACGCCCAACAAGCGACGTGACTGTAATAGATATTGATGCTCACAGAGGCAATAACTAGTGGCGATAATCCGACTGGTGCGTAGAATTGGATAAAATTCAGTTACATTTAATCAATGTTTAAACTTTTGTTACCTAGGTAATCTTACAAAGCTATACCACTATAAATTATGCTAGTGTGAGTTGTCATAATTTTATCGAGCGCATAAAGGCCGGTGAACTTTCCATTTTGGGCATCTATTTATGAAAGCGGATTTGTATACTTCAGTTGCACTTGCAATCACGATTTCACTTCTCACGGGATGTGGAGGAGGTGGCGGTTCGTCCAGTACCCCGCCTGTAGCAACGACACCTACTACACCAACAACTCCCGTTACGTCTGCACCTAAGTGGGAAGCCGGCGTCTATGAGCCTCAATCTCAATTCATCGCGAAATGTGAAACGCCAAGAACTGGCATCGACCCTTTTACAGGAAGTGCCTACCCAGATACGCAAGGCACCGCAATGGATGAAAAGCTGTGGCTGCGCTCTTGGACTAACGACACCTACCTATGGTATGACGAAGTAGACGATAACGACCCTGAAAACTTTTCAGTATTGGCATACTTTGACCAGTTAAAAACCAATGAACTAACGCCAAGTGGCACGCTCAAAGACAATTTTCATTTTTCACAAGACACTGCTGAATACAACGAACTATCTCAATCTGGCATAGAGTCGGGGTTTGGTTTTGATTGGGAATTTGGTTCAAACACAGTGCCACGAGAGCTAACGGTGCGATTCACAGAGCCTGGTTCACCTGCTGCGTCAGCAAACGTACCTAGGGGCGCAAAAGTGTTAAGTATTAACGGTGTTGATTTTGTTAATGATAATACCCAGCAAGGCGTTGCCGTTTTAAACGATGGGTTGTTTCCTGACGATGCAGGAACGACTACGAGCTTTGAGTTTGAACTGATTGACGGTACGACTATGTCTGTAGATATTACCTCTACTGATGTGAGCGTAACGCCTGTTCAAAACGTTAAGGTACTAGATACTGAAAACGGTAAAACAGGCTACTTCCAGTTCAATGCCTTTATTGTTACTGCGCAGGAAGGGCTAATTGAGGCCTTTGATACATTCGTTGAACAGAATGTTACCGAGTTAGTAATGGACCTACGTTACAACGGTGGGGGGCGTTTGGCGTTAGCCTCACAGCTTTCCTATATGGTAGCGGGCCCGAATCAAACGAACAACGCTACGTTTGAAACCTTAAGATTTAACGATAAAAACCCAACGACTAACCCCATAACTGGTGAGACAATACGTCCTACGCCTTTTTACAGCAATGTTATCGATTACAACGCCGGTCGGCTTACCGATACTTTACTGCCGAGCCTTTCGTTGACTCGTGTTTATGTAATTTCAACAGATGCAACGTGTTCAGCCAGTGAAGCGGTAATGAACGCGCTTCGCGGCATAGATGTAGAGGTGGTACAAATTGGCTCCACAACGTGCGGTAAGCCTTATGGTTTCTATCCAACAGACAACTGTGGTGAAACTTACTTCACTATTCAGTTCCAAGGGGTGAATAATAAAGGCTTTGGAGATTATGCCGATGGCTTTATGCCAACCAATACACCGAACTTCGATTTTGAACTGCCAGGATGTGAAGTTGAAGATGACTTTACTGCAAGCTTGGGTGAACCAAATGAAGGTATGTTGTCTGCAGCATTAGAATTTGCAGCTACGGGCGCATGCCCTGAAGTGGTATCGGGCAATGGCATGGCTGATGTAAATGCACTGCGCAGTAATCAAAGCGCGCTAGTAGGTGAAAAGCTTATTCCTATCGACACACCCGAAACGCGCAGAGAAAACTTTATTTTACATAACAAGATTAATCAGCCCGTTATCCAGGAACAAGACTGATGGTTCTATTCGGTAGAGGCAAAGCTAAAAGCAGCAAAGGGCTGCCAGCTGCAGCCCTTGCTATAGTGCTATCATTGGCCATTGGTTGTGCTGCAAGCAAGGAGGCTGAGTTGCATAAAGCAATCACTAACAGCACGAGTGCAAGCCAAAAGCAAACGATTGAAAATACCATCAGCAACTGGTTCGGCGGTATACCCATCACTGTTGCTGATAATGTGTTTAGCAAAGCTTCAAACATTACAATTGAACGAAAAGCGAAGGTAGATAGCAGGGGGTTACCCGTTGAAGGAAGGCATGATAACCCTGTGTACAGCTTTACGTTACTAAGTGATGGCAAACACTGCTTGCTGCGAAATGATCAAACTGGTGAGCTGGCCAAACTTGAAAATATGAATTGCTACCCAAATCACGATTGAGCGTTAGCGTATTGATTAAGTGCATATAGATTGGATACATAAATAGTTAGCTGAAATAGCGCAGTGCTATTGTTAAAAATCGCAAAAAAAGCCCGATGGTTAATAGCATCGGGCTTTTTTTATTTTTAGCGTTTTTTATCTTAACGTTTATGCATGCTTGGCTGTTTTTGAGAGCGGCCACGATTGTTGCCGCCGCCATTATTCGCCTTAGAAGCTTTACCGGAATTTCGATTGGCGGTATTACCGTTGGCTTGCTCTTTCCTGTTATCGCTACCTTGTTTATTACCGTTTGTATTACGACGGCTTTTATTTACAGCACTACCGTCTCGGCTTTTGCCTTTTCCGTTTTTACCCTGAAACGTCGGTGGTAGCCCGGTATGCTTAGTAAGCGCACGTTCACCGCGACGGCCTTTTTGTGCCTTTTGGCGTTTCTCATCTGCCGTTTCTGTTGGAACAAGGTGCTGAGGACCGCGGCCAATTAAGTCTTCGCGCCCCATACGCTTAAGCGCTTCACGAATTTGAGCGAAGTTCTTCGGGTCGTGATAACGCAGCATGGCCTTGTGTAGTCTACGGTGAATCTCGCCTTTAGCAGAAGGTACTTCTTCACTTTCTTTAGTAACTTTACGAAGCGAATTCACTTCGGTGTGGTACATGGTTGTAGCCGTTGCCATTGGCGACGGATAAAAGTTTTGTACCTGATCGAGCTTAAACTTATTTTCTTTCAGCCAAATCGCAAGGCTTAACATGTCTTCGTCGGTGGTACCCGGGTGCGATGCGATAAAGTAAGGAATAAGGTACTGCTTTTTACCCGCTTCCTGTGAGTATTTATCAAACAGTTCTTTAAAGCGGTAATAGCTTCCCATGCCCGGCTTCATCATTTTTGAAAGCGGGCCGTCTTCGGTGTGTTCTGGCGCTATCTTCAAATAGCCGCCTACGTGGTGAAGGGCAAGCTCTTTCACGTATTCTGGGTCTTCTACCGCCAAGTCATAACGCACGCCTGATGCAATCAAAATCTTTTTAATTCCAGGCAATTCGCGAGCACGGCGATATAAGTCGATGGTGGGCTTATGGTCCGTATCCATATGTGCACATATGCTTGGGTACACGCAAGAAGGGCGACGACAAGTCGCTTCTGCCTTCGGGCTCTTACAACGAAGGCGATACATGTTCGCCGTCGGACCGCCTAAGTCTGAAATTACGCCAGTAAAGCCAGGTACCGTATCGCGTATTTGTTCAATTTCACGAATAATCGAATCTTCAGAGCGACTTTGAATGATACGGCCTTCGTGTTCAGTAATAGAACAGAAGGTACAGCCGCCATAGCATCCGCGCATAATGTTAATGCTAAAGCGGATCATATCGTATGCAGGGATTTTAGCGTCGCCATACACAGGATGAGGTACACGCTGATATGGAAGATCAAACACCGCATCCATTTCTTCAGTTTCAAGAGGCATGGCCGGTGGGTTAATCCAAATGTGTCTGTCTCCATGGCGCTGCATAAGTGCACGGGCGCAACCCGGGTTAGTTTCTTGGTGCAAAATACGCGATGTATGCGCGTATAACACTTTGTTGTCTTTTACCGTTTCGTACGCTGGCAGCTTAACGTACACCTTTTCCCAAGGCTTACGCTTTTCTTTCTCTTTTTGCGCAGGCTGAATTACGATGGGCGCAGCCTCTGGTGCTTCACTGCTTTTCGTGTCTTTATCCTGCGAGTCGCACTCGGGCTCCATTTGGTAAGGGCTTGGAATGGCGTCTATCTTGCCGGGTCTATCAAGAGAGGTAGAGTCAACGCCTTGCCATTCTGGTAAAGCTTCTTTAACAATAATCGCAGTACCACGAATATCGCGTAAATCGGCAATATCTTCACCTGCCGCCAGGCGATGAGTCACTTCAACAAGCGGGCGCTCGGCGTTACCGAAAAACAGCATATCCGCTTTAGAGTCGAACAACACTGAGCGGCGTACTTTCTCGCTCCAGTAATCGTAGTGCGCAATACGACGCAAGCTGGCTTCAATACCGCCCGCAATTACAGGTACACCTTTAAAAGCTTCGCGGCAGCGCTGTGCATAGACAGTTACGGCACGGTCAGGACGCTTACCGCCTACATTACCCGGAGTATAGGCATCGTCGTGACGAAGCTTTTTGTCAGATGTATAGCGGTTGATCATGGAATCCATGTTTCCGGCTGTTACGCCAAAATACAGGTTGGGCTTACCCAACTTCATGAAGTCGTCTTTACTCTTCCAATCTGGCTGAGAAATAATGCCAACTCGAAAACCATGGGCTTCCAGTACACGACCAATAACCGCCATACCGAAACTAGGGTGATCGACATACGCATCGCCGGTTACCAAAATAACGTCACAGCTGTCCCAGCCAAGGGCATCCATTTCCTCTTTTGACATAGGAAGAAAAGGCGCAGTACCCAGGCAGTGTGGCCAATATTTAGGGTAAGAAAACAGACCGCGGTCGGCCTTAATGGTGGCTTGCATAGTAATCACATCTAGATAAATCAGGGAATTGCTGAACTTAAAATAAGGGTAAGCTCAGATTAAGTGCGCAATTATAGCAGTCTTAGCCAAGCTGCGGTATAGCACTGTCATTAAATAAAAGTGCTTTGTATACTGGTGTTTGTTAAATGGCTGAGTTATCTATGCGGCCTGGTATTAAAAGAGCGCATACAGCGTATGTTTATTTACCTACGCTTCAGTAAGTGTTCGAAGATTAAGAGAATGAATAAAAACATGGCGTATTGGCTATTTAAAACAGAACCTGATGCATTTTCTATCGATGACTTGGCAAGCCGTCCTGACCAGACTGAACCGTGGGATGGCGTAAGAAATTATCAAGCCCGTAACTTTTTACGTGATGGCGTAAAGCTAGGCGATAAAGTGTTTATTTATCACTCCAGCTGCAAACTGGTCGGTATTGCAGGCGTTGCAGAAGTGGTGAAAGACGGGTACCCAGACACCACACAGTTCAACCCTGAGTCAAAATACTACGATCCTAAATCCAGCGAAGAAAATCCTCGTTGGTATCGTGTAGATGTGAAGTTTATAGAAAAGTTTTCCAGCGTACTTCCACTTTCTGTTATTAAGAGTATGGAAGGTATTACTGAGCTACCTTTGGTTAAAAAAGGCGGAAGGTTGTCAATAATGCCGGTACAAAAGTGCGAATGGCAACAACTGTATGTGGCTGCCAGAGGTTAAAAAGCGCCGTATTGGCGCTATGAGGTGAGCCTTAGTAAGGGCAACTGGCTATCACGATTTAGTGCAGTTGCCCCAACACATGTGTACTACTTGCCAAAGGCAAATTTAGTGTCGGCATCGCGCAATAGGAATAGTGCAAAGCATGCTCCCCACATGGGCCATGCGGCAAAAAAGAGCAGGTGATTAAAGGCGTCTAGATATTGCGGGAAAGACGAAAGAGTGGAGCCACCGTGAAGGATAAAGATGAGGCCGTAGGTGTATTTTTTCACAAGGCCCGCTAAAAACGCTAACACCAATGCGAGCTGTAATGCGCCCATGATGTACACGGCCATTTCAGGTACGCCGCCTATGCCGTAGAATTTTTCAAAAATTGCCATGCCGTGGGCAGGGTTGACAAACTTATCTAGGGTCCAAACAAACATAACAATAAAAATAGTTACGCGAAGCGAAAGTAACGACCACTCCAGTCGGTTTTGAATATCAGTGTTGTTTTGCATACATGCTCCAAAAGTATAATAGTGCAAGCATACAAGAACGACCGTTCAAAATAAAAATTTCAATTAATTTTGTGTTTTATAATGTTTTTTCGAAAATTAAATGTACTGAAATTTTTTGTGACACGTATCGGTCTAGTCGAATAATAAATAAAAATACGGAATCGTTAATGAAAAAAGTAATCGGCCTTGCCGTTAGCACACTCGCACTTGCCATCAGTCATTCTCTAGCTGCCCAACAAGTGGCAGATATAGAAGTAGTAGAAGTAACAGGCAATCAAGAAAACTTAAACACACTAAACCCCGGCGACAATACGCTAAAAGGTATATTTGGTAGTGGTTTAAGCGCAGCAGAAACCCCTCGTGCGGTAACGTCATTGTCGGCAGAAGCGATTGAAGCGCTTAACATTAATGATCTTCACGACATTGTAAAAGCAGCTCCAAATGCCTACGCTTCAAGCGGTTTCGGTACACCTAGTTTGCCAAGTATTCGCGGTCAGTTAGGCGAGCTTTTTCAAGACGGCGTGCGACGCCAGGCTGGCAATAATGGTTTTGGGTTGCCATTGTCTTTTAATAGCGTTGAGCAAATTGACGTAGTGAAAGGGCCGTCGCCAGTTTTGTTTGGAAGTACGCAGCGTAATGGTGGCTTCGTAAACCTTCAAACTAAGGTTGCGCCTACTAGCGACAGTAGCGGTAAGGTTACCCTTCGCGCCGGGCGCTGGGATCAGTATTCAGCCCAAGTGGACTACGGCACAGTGATAGAAGAAGGGAAAAGCGGCATTCGCTTTAGTGCTGAATACCTAGATCACGGCAGCTTCTACGACTTCGCTGAGCGCGATACTACAAACCTATTTGTTGCTTATCGCTACACACCGAGCGACGCACTCACTTGGGATATTAGCGCTGAATATTATGACACAGACTATCCAGACAATGCGGGTATAAACCGCCCAACCCAAGACCTTATCGACAATGGTGTTTATATTACTGGGCAAGGCACTCAGCCTAATGGCAGTTCAGTTCCGGGGGCCGGAGCCATTATTTCACCTACCGGTGAAGTGGTTATTCCCCGCAATCGCGTATTTACTAATCCTGATGACATCAATGGTGCTGAAACCACCGTTATTCGCAGCAATGTAGAATACAAAATGGCTGATAACGTGGCGCTTCGCAATATTACGTATTACCAATATCTTGAACGGGAAGAAATTGCGCAAAATAGCTTTGTAGAGATTATTGACGGCGCTGACACGTTTGAAAACCGCACTGAAGTGGATTATCAGTGGAACGATAGCCAACTTACTACTGTAGGCTTGGCGATTCGCTATAACGACGTGCTGGGCTATAGCCAGTTTACTACTGAAGCCGACAATCCGATTGATTTAACCGGGCCTATCTCTAACCGCGTGATCCCGCTTACCGACGCGCAAAAAGCACGTTTAGTCGAGTTACGTCCAGGTGTATTCGTGTCTCCGGGGGCTCAGTATGATTTAGACGGCGATGGCAACGGCGATTTTAACTTGTCAGACACCACTGATTCCACGTCGTGGCAAACTGGGTTGGCGCTCCAGCAACGCTCTAGTTGGACAGACACGTTCTCAACCATTGCTGGCGTTCGAGTTGATTATTACGATGTTGATGCCCGAGACCCTCTAGCGCCTAATGGTGTTGAAGCAGCCTCAGATTCGTACAGCGATACGTTAACTAGCTATCAGTTAAGCGCGGTTTATAAACTCACCGGTGACATCAACGTATACGCGGCGTTTTCAGAAAACGATGCTACATCAAACAGTATGGCGGGTGGCACAGTATTGGGCGGTAATAATGAAATTAACCCGCTTAATTTTGCTACCGAAAATACTCTGTATGAAGCAGGGGTAAAATACGCGCCAAACAGCAAATGGTATGCTGAAGCTGCAGTGTTTGAGCAAACCCGTAGCTTACGCAATCGCGATGGCAGCAACAGCGGCGTGAAAACCAAAGGGGTTGAGTTGCAAATGTTTTACCAAGGCGACGATGTATGGGTCAATGCTGCCTACAGTTATTTAGACGCTCGCTTCGATGACTCTGCAGCGTTTCAAGGCACGGCTCAGGTGATAGATGCGTTTGATAATAGTCGCCCTGATATTATTGAAGGTACAGGAGTAGGATCACCCTCTTTTGCCGCGTTCCCTGCATCAGACAGTCGTGTTCAGGGGATCCCGCCGCAAATTGCTTCTATTAACGCTGGCTGGCAAGTTACCGACGACTTGCAAGTGGGAGCAAGTGCCCTATATACCAAGTCATTCCCACTAGACTTCCTGCAAACCGTGCATATTCGTGACCAATATACGGTTGACGTAAATGCAGACTATCAAGTGACAGATGACCTTCGATTGCGTTTAGATATCATTAATGTGACCGATGAGAAAAATTGGCAGCCGCTGTTTGAAGGTGGATATTTCGGCGCGACTCTTGTCATGCCAAACGTACCTCGTCACGCTCAAGTTACCATGCAATACGCGTTTTAAGCGCTAAGGATTTTTATGTTTAAGAAAATAGCGCTTTTAGGGGTTATTGCCGCCGCTATATTTAGCTTTTTCTATTTTGATTTGAATAGCTATCTAACCCTTCAGGGCATGAAGGACTCACTCGATACCTTTCAAGCGCAAATAGAAGAAAACCCTGTATTAAGCATAGGGGTGTTCTTTGCTATCTATGTGGCGGTTACCGCACTATCGCTACCAGGTGCAGCAATTTTGACCCTGGCAGCAGGCGCATTGTTTGGGCTGGCTCAGGGCTTAATTATTGTGTCGTTCGCATCAAGTGTGGGCGCTACGTTAGCTTTTTTAGTCGCGCGCTTCATCCTGCGTGATACCGTACGAAACAAGTTTAAAGAAAAGCTTAAGAAAATTGATGAAGGCATTGAAAAACAAGGTGCGTTCTACTTATTTACTTTGCGCTTAGTACCAGTATTTCCGTTTTTCTTAATAAATCTGTTAATGGGGCTGACGTCACTTAAAACCTGGACGTTTTACTGGGTAAGCCAAATAGGCATGCTTGCTGGCACCGCTGTTTATGTAAATGCTGGTACGCAACTGGCGCAAATTGACAGTCTGTCAGGCATAGTATCGCCAGGGCTTATCTTCTCATTTGTATTGCTAGGTATATTCCCGTGGATTGCTAAAGGCATTGTGGCAATAGTAAATCGCCGCCGCGTCTACAAAGGCTACAACAAACCAAAGAAATTTGACCGTAACCTAGTAGTGATCGGCGCCGGTGCTGGCGGATTAGTCACCAGCTATATTGCGGCAGCAGTGAAAGCAAAAGTGACGCTGGTAGAAGCAGGGGAAATGGGGGGCGACTGCCTTAACTACGGCTGCGTACCCAGTAAAGCCATCATTAAAACGGCGAAAGTAGCTAACCAAATGCGTCATGCTGACAACTATGGTTTGGAGCCAGTATCACCTGCCATGTCGTTTAAAAAAGTGATGGCCCGTGTGCATGAAGTCATTGCGGCAATCGCGCCCAACGACAGCGTAGAGCGTTACACCAGTTTGGGTGTTGACGTTGTAAAAGGCTATGCAAAGATCATCGACCCCTGGACAGTAGAAATCAAAAAGAATGATGGCGGCACCCAAACGCTAACAACAAAGAACATTGTTGTTGCCACGGGGGCAGCGCCTTTTGTTCCTGACCTGCCCGGTATCGAACAAAGCGGTTATGTCACTTCTGATACCTTATGGTCTAAATTTGCTGACCTTGAAGAAGCGCCAAAGCGCTTGATCGTATTGGGTGGTGGGCCTATTGGCTGTGAGCTAGCACAGGCATTTTCTCGCCTTGGTAGCGAGGTTACGCAAGTTGAACGTGCGCCACGTTTAATGGGTAAGGAAGATGCTGACGTAGCTGAATATTCTGAATCTGTACTTCGAGAAAGCGGAGTGAATGTTTTGACATCTCATGATGCATTGCGCTTTGAGACGAAAGACGGTGAAAAAGTATTAGTGGTTGCTAAAGAAGGTGTTGAGTCTACTATAGCCTATGACGAAGTGATTGTGGCAGTTGGTCGAAAAGCGCGCCTTAGTGGGTTTGGTCTTGAAGATTTGGGAATTCAGTTTGATAGAACTATTGAGACCGATGAATACTTGCAAACCCTGATGCCAAACATCTTTGCTGCTGGTGATGTGGTAGGCCCTTATCAGTTTACCCACGTAGCTGCCCATCAGGCGTGGTATGCGGCGGTTAACGCACTTTTCGGCACATTTAAGAAGTTTAAGGTGGATTATAGCGTTATCCCTTGGACTACCTTTATCGACCCTGAGGTGGCGAGGGTAGGTCTTAGTGAGCGAGATGCTGCAGAACAAGACATTGATGTGGAAGTAACTCGGTACGAATTCGCCGAACTCGATCGTGCCGTGGCCGAGAGTGCGCGTAAGGGGTTCATAAAGGTGCTTACGCCGCCGGGGAAAGACAAAATATTAGGTGTAACCATTGTCTCTGAGCACGCAGGTGATTTGCTGTCTGAATTTGTTATTGCCATGAAACACGATTTAGGTCTTAACAAAATTCTTGGCACTATCCACGCTTACCCTACGTGGGCAGAAGGAGCGAAATACGCAGCGGGAAATTGGAAGCGCGCTAACGCTCCTGAAAAACTTTTAAGTTACGTTGAGAAATTTCACACATGGCGGAGAGGGTAATAGAAGTGAAAACTACTCAATCGTCTTTTATGCGCAAAATCGCCCTATCGTCGCGTTTAAGTGCAGTATCACGTAGTGTGGCAGTAGGCAGCTTAGTGCTGTTTGCTGCAAGCGTAAGTTTCTATGCTAGTGCTGAAGCGGGCCTACATAGCACGTTTGATAAATTGTTAGGTAAATACGTCACGCCGATTTCCAACGGCGCAAGCACGCAGGTAAATTACGATGGCTTTAAAAAAGAGCGAAATACGCTTAATGAGTATTTAGCGCGCTTATCAAAGGTTGAGCAAAGTACATTCGACTCATGGGATAAAGATAAACAGCTCGCTTTTCTTATTAATGCTTACAACGCCTATACCATTGAGCTTATCTTAACTGAGTACCCAGATATCGACTCCATTCGTGATTTAGGAAGTTTCTTTTCTTCGCCTTGGAAAAAGGAGATAGCACCGCTGCTTGGTGAAACTCGCACATTAGATGAAATTGAACACGAACTTATTCGCGGTACAAACCAAGCCACAAAAACCTATAACGAGCCTCGCATTCATTTTGCGGTGAATTGCGCCAGCATAGGTTGCCCTGCGCTTCGTGAAGAAGCCTACACGGGAGACAAACTAGACTCGCAGTTAGAGGCACAAACTAAGCGATTTTTGGCTGACACCTCTCGCAACAAAATGAGCGATAACACACTCTATCTATCAAAAATATTTGATTGGTACAGTGAGGATTTTGAAGGTAAAAACGGCGAGTGGCGCGATACGTCGACGCTAAATGAGTTTATCTTGCTGTATGAAGACGCAATGCAATTAACTGAAACACAAGTTTCTGCGTTAAAAAATGACACTGCGGATATTGAATACCTAAACTATGACTGGGCGCTTAATGCGGCACAGTAGCGCTAACGCTAACATTAACGCTAACGCTAGTACTCTGAATGCTTCCCAAATGCATTCAGAGTGGCAAGCTGCGGGACAGTTAAGTACAAATAGCCCGTTGTTTACCCCCATGCAGGTAATCTTTTTTACCTGTATGGTCATTTTTTCGGTATTTGTTTTAGCCCAGCCTGCGTTGGGCCAAACCAGCGATGAAGCATCCAGCGAAAAACCGCCTCTTGTTCGATTTCATGCTTGGGGTGGTAGTGCCCAAGTCAATGGTTACCTTCAGTGGGTAGCCGAGCAAGTTAAAACACGTTTTAACATAGAACTTCAACATGTGAAGCTGGCCGACACTAGTGATGCGGTTTCTCGGGTACTTGCTGAAAAGGCGGCAGGAAACCACAAAAACGGGAGTGTTGACCTTATATGGATAAACGGCGAAAACTTCGCTGCGATGAAAAAGCACGACCTGCTAAGTGCTTCGTGGGTAGGAGAACTTGACAACTTTAGCCTAACTAATCCGGGTCAAAACCCCGCTGTAACAACAGACTTCGGTGAGCCTACTTTAGGAATGGAGGCGCCTTGGGGCAAAGCGTCTATGGTTTTTTATTACCGTAGCGCACACTTAAATACGCTAGGGCTTATGGCCCCGAAAACCATTGAAGAGCTTCTACGATTTAGCCAAAAATCACCAGGTAGATTTACCTACCCAGTACCTAGCGATTATTTAGGTATTAGTTTTATCAAGTATGCAGCGCTTGCACTTAACAAAGATAAGCGAAGCCTTTTTTATCAGCCAGTGACTGATAAATCGCTTGATGCGGTTTTACCGAGTTTGTGGGCGTATCTTGACGCGCTGCATCCTACTATGTGGCAGCAGGGTAAACACATGTTGCGCCAAGCTTCCCAATTACAACGCTTGGTGGGAACCGGAGAGCTTTCAATGGCTTTCTCTTTCACCGCTTCAGAAATTCCGTCGGCGGTCACTCGTTTTGATTTACCTGACGATGTTCGCACCTATGTTATGCAAGACGGTAGCCTAGCAAATGTCCATTTTGTAGGTCTTACTTACAACTCAAAAAACAAAGCGGCAGCCAAAACGGTGGTTAACTTCCTGCTTTCTCCACAGGCACAAGCTAAAAAACAGGCGGTAGAGGTGTGGGGCGACGACACAGTGCTTGATATTGAAAGCCTTTCAGCGTCAGACCAAGCGCTGTTTGTTGAAGATAATAGTCACCCATCGGCGTTAGATAAATCGCGAGCGACGATGCTGCTCGCTGAGCCGCATTCAAGCTGGACCGATGTGTTGCGAGAGGCATGGTACCAACGCTATGGAGCACGCTATTGATGTTCGCTCAATTTACACGTGTTGCACGCTGGTGCTTATTACTTTTGCTGTGCATCCCTGTTTTGGCAGGGTTGGTTGGCGTAGCGTTTCCGGCGTTAGGCTATTTTCCTGCAATAGGCGCAAACAGCTTTTCTCTAAACGTTTTTAAAACGCTATTTGCTATTGATGATATTTGGCAGATGGTGTGGCTGTCACTTTTTACTGGGTTGGGGTCTACATTGCTGGCGATTGGTGGCGCGTTTTTATTACTAGCGTCATTTTATCAATCGACTTGGCTAAACAAAATTCAAGGCTTATTAAGCCCGTTTCTTGTTTTTCCACACGCGGCTGCAGCCATTGCCTTACTATTTGTATTCAGCCCGTCAGGCATATTTGTTCGAATAACCGCGGTAGGAACGGGTACGGTTATTCCTGGTAGTGGCGAGGCGCTTTTCCCATATGACTCTTTTTTTCCCTATGATCCTGGGGGGCTAAGCGTACTACTGGCGTTAAGTTTAAAAGAACTGCCGTTCATTCTTTTGATGGCGTTAAGCGTAATGTCCCAGCCATTGGTGAAAAGTAAACTTTCTGGCTATATCAAGGTGGGGACAGCGCTTGGCTATTCGCCCGTGGCAACCTTTTTTAAGCTGGTAATGCCCACTGTGTTCGCACAAATCAAGTTACCAATATTAGCAGTGTTGGTCTTCGCCACCTCTAACGTGGAAATTCCGCTCATATTAGGGGGCAACAACCCCAGCACTTTGGCCGTGGCCATTATGCATTGGTTTAATCATATCGATTTATCTATGCGCCTATTGGCAAGCAGTGCGGCGGTGCTTCAGGTTGCCGTTAGCGGTTTGGCGTTAGTTCTGTTGTTATGTGTCGAGCGTATAGTGATATATGCGGGAAGGAAAAGGCTTGCGAAAGGGAATAGGCGCTTTTTTGATAGCTTTGTGCAAGGCGCCGCTTATAGTACTGTAGCGCTCTACATTGCTTTGATTGGCGCAGTGGTTTATTCGGTACTTATGTACTCAATCGCTAAGCAGTGGTACTACCCTGATTTATTTCCAGAAGGTGCCACTCTATTGCATTGGCGAACTGCTTTTGAAACTCTTGCTCAGCCATTTTCTAACAGTTTATTGCTAGGAATTTTGGTAAGTACCTCAGCATTGGGGTTAGTTCTATTTACACTTGAAAGTGAGCTGCTTAAACCCGCAGGTACAAATGCCAAAAGGGCGTTTTCAATTTCGTTGTTTTTGCCGTTATTGGTGCCTGGTGTGGCTTTTTTATATGGCCTAGTTTGGTTCCAGCAACTCGTGCTGCAAGACGCTGTTTGGTTTCATACCTACATTGCTCATATGGTTTACGTCGTGCCCTATGTATTTTTGTCCATGGCGGTAGCCTATCGGAAATTCGACATACGATACGCAATGGTTGCGCAAAGCTTAGGTAAAACGCCCTGGCAAGTGTTCTATTATATTAAATTGCCATCCCTGGTTTCAGCTATCATGGTGGCGTGGGCGCTGGGGCTTGCTATAAGCTTCAGCCAGTACTTGCCTACGCTATTGGCCTCGGGGGGCACTATTGCCACCATAACAACAGAAGCTGTGGCTTCAGTGTCGGGAAGCAGTACGCGCTTAACGGCTGTATTCGTTATTATCCAAGCAATTATGCCTTTAGTTGGCTTTGCAATAGCGTGGTATTTACCCGCCGCATTAGTAAAAACCGGTAGCAAGATTCGTACTTTAGATAAAAAGAATAGAGCAGTATTACATGGCGCTTAGTTTAGAAAACCTAGTGGTTTCTCATGCACAAAACACATTATTAAAAGTGAATATATGTGTGAAAGACGGAGAAATTTTAACGGTAATGGGGCCAAGTGGGTCTGGAAAGTCTACTTTGCTGCAGGCAATTACCGGCCAACTTTATGGGCCGTTTAGCTTTAGCGGTATCATTAAAATTAACGGTGTTGTAGTAAACGATATAGCAGCTCATTTGCGTAAAGTAGGCATTATGTTTCAAGACGCCTTGCTCTTTGAGCACATGACGGTTGCAGAAAATATTGCCTTCGCCATGCCTAAAAACAGCCATTCAAATCGAAAAGCTAAAATGGAAGCTATCGAAGAAATGCTTAGCGCTGTCGACCTAGCAGGCATAGGGGAGCGCGCAGTCACTTCATTATCAGGCGGGCAACAATCCCGTGTTTCTCTACTAAGAACGCTAGCTTCGCAACCTGACGTCGTATTGTTAGACGAGCCATTTAGTAAGCTAGATCTTGTCCTTCGTGAGCAAATTCGAAGCTGGACATTTAAGCAGCTTAAAACGAGAAACATTCCCGCAGTACTTGTAACACACGATAAAGAGGACGCCCTCGCTGCTGGCGGTCAAATAATAGAGTTATCATCATGCTAGACGCGAAAATCACCCCTTTTATTAAACCGCTATTGAAGCCTTTGATCACAGCACTGAATGCAAAAGGCATCAGCCCGAATCAAGTTACCGTGGCAGGCTTTGTTTTAGGTATTCTTGCCGTCCCCTTTATTATTCTTAACTGGTGGGGAATGGCACTTAGCTGCATTATACTCAATAGAGTGTTTGATGGTATTGACGGTGAGTTAGCACGCTACCAACAAAGTAGCAGCAGTGCAGGTGGGTTTCTTGATATATGCCTAGACTTTTTGTTTTATGCATCTATTCCGTTAGCATTTGGCATCGCTGACCCTATTAACTGGGGCGTACCAGCAATGGTGCTACTTGCCACATTTATCGGCACGGGCAGTAGCTTTTTGGCTTTTGCCATTGCAGCTGAAAAATTTCATATCGACAGACCACAGTTCGCTAACAAGAGCTTTTACTATATGCAAGGGCTAACCGAGGGTACAGAAACCATCGTTGTGTTTCTTGCTTTTTGCATCTGGCCCCAACATTTCGCGGCACTTGCTTATATTTTTGCCGCTGCTTGTGCAGTAACTGTCGTCACTCGAATCGCAGGTGGGTTTAGTACCTTGAATAAAGTAGAAAAACAAAGTCAGTGTTTGACGACTGATAAGGTTCAAGGCGGCAAAACTGATTAGGCATAGGCATCACAGCTGCGCCTTTTCTTTACACAAACCGTAATTAGTCGTTAAGAAGTAGACATGAAATTGAATCGAAAAGAGAACCGTAGTGGATAATGCGTCAGCTATTCGCCTAAGTGTATTTCTTGGTGTTTTTGTCTTTATGGCAGTTCTGGAAGCCTTGTTTCCAGCGCGTAATGCCGTGCTGAATAGGAAAACACGCTGGGTCGGTAACCTTTCCATGGTGGTGTTGGGGGCCCTTGTCTCTAGAGTTTTACTTCCCGCAACATTAGTTGGCGTATCGATATGGGCCCAGCAAGAGGGCGTTGGGCTGTTTAATCTAGTAACAGCTAAAACCGTCGGTACTTTGCAGTCCACTGAACAAATAAATAATACCCAATACGGCAACGCTCTGGTTGTCGGTATAGTGGTAATAAGTGTACTGCTGCTGGATATGCTTATTTACTGGCAGCATCGATTGTTTCACACGATGCCTTTTTTATGGCGTTTTCACAAAATGCATCATGCCGACAGCCATGTCGACACCACTACAGGGCTTAGGTTTCATCCCGTTGAAATTGCTATTAGTCTGGGCGTTAAAGCTTTGGCAGTGGCAATACTAGGCATACCAGCCATAGCTGTTGTTATTTTTGAAGTGGCACTTAACGGGTTTGCGCTATTTAACCACGCTAACATTCGATTACCTCAAAAGTGGGATGACAGAGTGGGACTGGTACTTATTACCCAACGCTTGCATCGCATACATCATAGCCAAGCTAAAAGAGAATCAAACTCTAATTATGGTTTCAGCGTATCTTGGTGGGACAGGCTTTTTAAAAGCTTTACCCCCAGAGCTAAGCAAAGCGACGAAACACTTTCGATTGGCCAGCGGGATGTGCCTGCGATAAAAGAGAACGCTTCAATTCGTGCCTTGCTATTGCAGCCTTTTAAAGAAACTGAGTAGCAACGAGCATTGCTACGCTCTGTTAAATCATTGCTAGTGCCTTATACACTAAATACCCTGTGCCTAATTGAAGTAGCATACCAACGATCAACAATGCACCATCACGGTTTGTTATTCCAAGCGCGGTAACACATAAAGCAAAAGCGGGCATTGCTACAGCAAAAGGCAGTACTTCAAGAGGTATCATACAAACCGCAGCAATAGCACAGTAAGCTGCAATAATGTTTTTGGACGGAGATCGAGAAAGGTAGGAAAGTCTGGGTCTTACTAGTTTTTCAGCTTTCTGGGCGTAAGGCTTGGCTTTTTCAACTGCGCTGTCGAGCTGTTCGGAAGATACTTCTCTATCCTTTATAAATTTGGGAAGCCAAGGGCTGGTTTTTCCCCAAGCAACTTGTGTGCATATAAAAAATAGTGTTATTCCGCATAATGTGGGTACACCAGGAATTGCCCCGGTTGGCAGCAACGCAATGAGAGCCGGTATTAACAAAAGTGGCCCAAAGCCTCGGTCCTCGAACCGCTCAATTACTTTACCAAGTGACGTGGTGTCATCACCTTCGACTTGCATGTCATCCAATAATTCAACAATAGAACTGCCCATATTCGCCAACTAATTCCAATTTAGTGATTGCTTAACTATCACTACGTCATTAACTTAAATAAGTTTAATATTCTAAGAAGGCTTCACATGAGATGTTAACGTTAAGTTCACTTGTTCAAAAACTGCTGCTACATTTATTGAGTGGGTTTTCGCGAGAGATAAATTGAATTCGACAGATATACTTTCAATTCTAAGTCAGATGCCGTCTAGCATTTTATTTAAATGCCCTGAGAAAGACACTGTTTATATGAGCAAGGGCTTTGAACGAGACTTTGGAATGATGCGTGCGGCGTCGGTGAACGCCAATTCATTTGTGTTTTTCGACCCCGAAACGAAAGCGCCAATTCCCTTATGTAATTCGCCATTCACTCTTGCAGAGAAAGGGGAGACCGTTGCGCAGCATTTTAGGCTTCAAACCGATTCTCGAGCGATGAATTGCTTTGTCGAGAGCGGAGTTGTATCCACTCCTCAAGGTGATTGGGTGGTTTTGCAGATTATAACTAATTTCACGGCGATGTTTAATGAGAATAATAAAAACTCTGCGGTGAGCAAACACATAGCGTTTAATCAGCTCCTCACTAATTTTTCATCCAAACTCATCACAGCAAGTGTTAATGAGCTCGACAGCATTATAGATCAAGCTTTAGCTGCATTGGGTGCGTTCTGCGACGTAGACAGGTGCTATATATTTGAATTCAGCGATGAAGCTGAATGCATGTCAAACACCCACGAATGGGTCGCTGCGGGCGTTACGCCCTTTATTGATGATCTTCAGAACATGCCAACCAATTCGCTACCATTTTTTAAACAGCACATTTTTAACGGTATTTTTCAAGTCGATAATGTAGAAACGCTGCCCGAAGAGGCGGCCGCAGAAAAGACTGTATTTGATGAGCAAAGAATTTTCTCGATTTTGTGTGTTCGTATTATGGTAGACGACATCATATACGGTTTCATTGGCTGTGATATTATTGGTAGCCCTTATTCATGGAGCGCATTTGATATTGAATATTTGCGTCGAATAGGAGAGATGCTTGGTAACACATTACAAAGCCTACACAACAGAAAAGCGCTTCAAAAGGCACAAGCTGAACTACTAGAAGCTAACAAGCAACTCGAACGCTTAGCGAATATTGATGGTTTAACAGGAATTGCGAATAGAAGGTTATTTGACAGTACGCTGCTTCGAAATTTGGAACGCTGTAATGAACAAGGCTTAACGCTAAGCTTACTTCTGATCGACGTGGATTTATTCAAGCAGTTTAATGATGCCTATGGTCACATAGCTGGCGATGCAGCATTACAAAAAATTGCGGAAACCTTAACTAATAGTTGCCTAGGCAGCGATGATCTAGTCACCCGCTATGGTGGTGAAGAGTTTGCAGTGATATTACCCAATACTCGGCTTGATGAACTCCACGCTATTGCTTCACGGATTATTCGTAACGTGAAATTTTTGGATATTCAACATAAGGCGTCGGACCACGACAGTAAACTCACGGTTAGTATTGGTATGGCGTGCTGGGACCCATGTTCACCGAGACGAAATAGTGTATCTTAAAGTAATGAGAAGGCTTTGTGGCTAGTACGTCAAGCCGACGAGGCTCTGTATCGAGCCAAAGCGTCTGGGAGAAACTGCGCTAAACTTGAATCCTTATAAACGTCAAACTCCGACGTTTTAATTCACGCTTTTGTTTAGCACAGTCCGGCTTCAAAACACTGACCCGCGTAAATGACGGTGGCGAGTTTGAACCTATCGTATTAGAATTTGTTTTTTCCAACTGTCAGAACCATCTTACCAATATGGCTTTTCTTCTCGAATTGTTGCTGCGCCTTACAAATTTCAGCTAAGGGATAAGTGGCGGATACAAGTGGTTTGATGCTTCCGTTTTCTATGTGTTTCACTAAATTAGCAAAAACCTCGTTGTCTAGAACTGTACACCCTAAAAGGGTCAAGTCTTTTAAATAAAGGGTACGGACATCTAGCAAGACCTCGGGACCCGCAATTGCACCAGAGGTGGCGTAGCGTCCAAATGGTTTAAGGATCTCTAGAAGTTCTGGCCAGCGAGCACCAGCAACAAGGTCAATTACCACATCGACATGTTTTTGGTTTACTAAATTGGCCCAATCTCCGTCGCGAAGTACGGTTTCGTCAGCGCCTAACGCCTCTAGGGTGGCCCTTTTTTCCTCACTTGTTACCGCGACTACGTAAGCGCCCCTTGCTTTGGCTAGCTGAACTGCCGCTGAGCCGACGCCACCTGAGGCACCTGTAATGAAAACACGCTCATTAGCTTTAACATTGGCGCGATGCAATAGATTTTCGGCCGTTGAGTATGAACAAGGAAAAGACGCGAGTTCAACATCGGACATTTCCGTATCGACAGCGTGTGCATGACGGGCGGCCACTTTGGTATATTGAGCAAAACCTCCATCGCACTCAGAACCGAAGTACCAAGGCGAATTAAGTTCTTTGCTGTTGGCTTCAGTGAGACAGGGTTCAATGATTACTCTCTCACCAATACGGTTTGGATCGACATTTTTTCCTACTGCAACAATAAAACCGCAAACATCAGCACCTTGAATTAATGGCAAATTTAACGCGTTACCTCCCCATCCAGCATCCTCTGCATCATTATCGCCTTTTGAATACCAGCCTTTTCGCGTGTTTAAATCGGTATTGTTAACGCCCGCAGCGCGCACTTCAATAAGTACATCATTATCTGTCAGTGGTGGCACGGGAATATTTTCATTGTATTTAAGTGCGTCAAGATCACCGTGTTTTATTAGCTGTACGCCATACATTTCGGTGGGTAGGGTAGGCATGCTTTTCTCCTAAGATGTAAACTGATATGAAAAAATAAGACCAATTTGAAGGGCTAATTGAGCAATGTGTTCAATGAGGTTTTCGCTGCGGTGAGCGCTTCTTTTCCAAGGGTTGGCCACGCTGATGACATCCCTTCGTGCAACAAAAACACTCTGTTAGACAATGCTTTGTCTTTTAGCTTTTGAGTTAGCCATAACAACACTTCGTGCTTATGTTCATTAACCGCGGTTTCGATTTGTTGATTGCCAGGATAACTCGCTAGTGCTTGCAGAGACATACAACCTCGCGGCGCAAAGGTCGTAAGCCATAGCGACAAGCGTTCAAATATGTGATGAAGTGCATCGTTTTGAGTGGGAGGACAGTCTTCTTCTAAGAATGAAATATAGCGGCTTTGACGATAGTTAAGTGCACCAATGATCATATCTTCTTTTGACGGAAAGTATTTATAGAGGGTTTTAAGCGTTGTGCCTGTGTAGTTTTTAAGCTTAGCGACATTAGGCTCTGCAAAACCATAAAGTGCAAAGGCTTGCTCTAATTTAGAGGCTAACTCAATCTGTTTGGGCGTCATTCCTATTACCTATTCTCGATAACTTAGCTTATTAGTCTGTAGACGACTTTTCAGCGTGGATCCATTAAGAATAACGTCGATGCTACGCTGAATAAAAAATAGTAGAATATGTATTCTACCTCAAGGGTAGAATGAATGTTCTACATCGTCAACATGGTTAAGAAATTAGTATGAACTTCTAGGCGTTAGTGATATATTTCAATCACATCTACATTTGTGATTGTATTCAATCACTTTTTGAATTGTGATTATTTTTGAATTTAGTGTGTAAGCATGTCATAGTGATAAAAGATTGAATCCTTTATTGTAAACAACAAAAGATAACGGCGGGGCATAGTGCAATCGAATAAAAATACTGCGATAAACAAGGCGGCGAAGCCTTATGCTGGCGTGCTTACTGGTGACATAACCGGATCTCAGTCATTTTCTGACGAAGATTTCAGAACTATTCTCGCTGTACTAGAGCAGCACTTGTCGAATTATGCGATGCAGTATAACGGCCATTTTGATATTTATCGCGGCGACGCATTTCAGCTGGCGGTAAATCAACCCCAGTACTGTATGCATATTGCGTTAGGTTTGCGTTTAGCGTTAAAAGCTCACACGCCAAGCGTTGATGTAAGAATCAGCGTGGCGGTGGGTAAAGCGCATTTTCGGCCAAAAGAAGTGAAAACTGGCACGGGGGAAGCTTTTGTTTTATCGGGGCGGGGCCTTGATAAGATCAAATCCAATTACCTTGCGTTTTACAGCGGCAACACCGAGCTAGAAAGCAAAACTCAGTTACTTACACGCTTTGCCGATACTCATGTAAGCGGCTTAACACAAACCCAATCAGAAACCTTACTTGCCTACCTTCAAGCTGCGGATAAAAGCCACGAAAATATAGCGGCATTGCTCAATAAAAATAGAAGTAATGTAAGTCGAATTCTTAATGCAAGTAATTATAAACTAGTGGCTGAATACCTTGACTACATGGAACAGACGATCGCCACTCAAAAACAATAAGTCGAGCAACAAGACATAGCGCTATTAAAAGCAGAATAAAACAATAAGGAAGCAAAACGTGCAGTGGAAAACCTTAAAAGATTACCGCTATAACCGGAGCATTAAATGATAGCTGAAACATCAAAAGGCGCTATCGTTAACGCTACTTCTGAATTCTCGCAACCTGAGTTATTGGTGGGTTTACTACTTGCCCATTTGCTTGCCGACTTTTACTTTCAGCCTTACTCATGGGTAAAGCAAAGAAACGAGCGACACGCACTGGCGTTACCTTTGTATTTACATGCGCTGTTACATGGTGTTCTAGCCCTCATAGCACTTGCGCTTTTATCTGACAGTTACAGCATGGTTACTACAGGTACTGGTGCGCTTATAATAGCGGTTTCCCATTTTAAAATTGATGTGATTAAGTCTTATTGCTCCCAAAATACTACCGCGTTTGTCATCGATCAGTTTGCTCACGTCATAGTAATTTTGGTCGTGTTTTTATATGTCACGAATCAATGGCACAGTGCACTGGAACTGATCAAGCAGTTAGGCGCAGGTCACTTAGCCGTGATTCTTGCCTATTTAGCAGTGCTAAAACCTAGCTCAATTATTATAAAGCAACTGCTGTCCCCTTGGAGTAGTGAGGTTTTAACTAACAAAACCCCATCAGCCCATCCGAACGATACGCCTACGATAACCACAGAAGCACAACAAACCTTGTCACTTGCAGGGCAACGAATTGGCTATTTAGAGCGCGTACTTATGCTTACCTTTGTATTGTTAAATCAGTTTTCTGCCATAGGCTTTCTTATTGCGGCTAAATCTATATTTCGCTTTGGTGATCTTACTAAACACCAAGACAGAAAACTTACCGAGTATGTACTGCTCGGCACCTTCACCAGTGTGGCGATGACGTTTGCCATTGGTTTGGCATGCGCAGCGTTACTCGGGCATATGCCCATTAAATCTCAGTGATCAAAGGTTACACGATACTTAAACAGGGTTCTTAAGCAGATGATAGGTCATCGCCACATTCTTTGAGTGTTTCCACGAACATTAGGCGTGAACGAATTTGTTGTGATTGAAAATGCTGACGGAACAACGGGTATCAGAGCGCGCTTAGGCTTTAGTAAAGAAGAAGTAAAAGATATTGAGTCGTTCATCAAAAACAACACTACAGATATCGAGCCTATGCAAATGCTACAACCTTCATAGGTTTAGCTTAAATCTATTCTGCATAGAAATGGCGCAAGGCATCAAGTAATAACAAAAAGAGGCCTGTGACATACAGACCTCTTTAGTATTCACCGATGAAATTTGGTTTTTTATTTATTAAAAACGATAGTCAGCCACTCGCTTAAAGTGCCTTGATGCATTTGGTTCAGCCCACACACCAGCTTCATTTCATTCTTCTTTTCCTGTGCGGTTCTCATGAGAGCTTTTTATGTTAGGTGTAAATTGTGGTAGTGCTTCAAAGCTCTCCTGAGAAAATTCAGGGTCTTTGAATAGGTGGTAATAATAGTATTTCCGAAGCGATTTATGAAAAGCGCGTACACCATTTTCATAGCCCACCATCGCGCTTACATTAGTATCAGCAGTGCTTGATAGTAAACGTTGCGTAAGCAATGAAGGAGAAAGCAAGGCTACGTAGCTTGCAAGGGAGTCTTTTTGGAGCGTGGCGGCCTGATAAGCTTTCGAGAACTCACTGGCAGCTTGATCGCCCACTTGTTGAAACGCGTAATACCATTTCCAATTAAATGAGCTGTCTCGTTCAGGGTCAAATTCTGTGTAGTCGGCCCACTGAGGGTGAGTGGCTAAGAATGCATGCCATGTGTCTTCAACGGGCTTATCCCACGCACTATTTACCGCTTCACGTTGGGTAAGCACAATGTCGCCGCCTTCAGGTGTTTCAACCACTGCATTAATTACCGTGTGTGCGGTCACGGGCACAATAACAGTAGTCACAAGCCAAACGCCTAGCATAATAGAGGCAAGATGCGTTGCACTGAAATTTGCAAAACGTTTTGCTGCGCCAATCGCAAGAACAATGGCACTCCATAACGCAATGTTACCTATTACTATCGCGCAAACGGTTAATATAGAGAGAAAAGATGCACCGTTAATTAACCCGAATACAACAAACGGAGCAAGCGTCACAAGCGCTAAAGGAACTAAGGTGACTAATACTCGTGATGTCCATATCGCATGGGCATTGCGTGCTGTTACATTGAGTAAATCGAAGCGGCGGGCTTCCCGTTCTTTTGCTTTTAAATCGTAAAGTAGCAATATAATAAATAATGGCAGCAATATGCTGGTCACAAAGGCAAAATCGAAACGCCCTAAAAACGCAAGCTCTGGGTTATCTGTATCGCTTTCATAAATTTGCCCTTCTAATGCAAGCATGCGTATACGATGCTTCCAAGGAAATACATCTCTTTCGCCTACGGCTGCAAAAGCCAGTGGGGAAGGGGGCGCATAAGTCAGGTGAAACGCGTAATAAGCAACCATGCCTAAGTTAGACTGGTGAGTGATAACGGCTTCACGCTCTACTTGGTCTTTTTCTAATAAACGTTCAATAGTGGCTTGTTGTTCCTGCATTTCTGCATGACCTGACCACAAAGACACTGCGCTTAGAAGAAATACGACTAATAACGTAAGTTTTATTTGGCGGTGACCAAAAACAAAATTAGCTTCACGTTTAAGATCGGTAAAACGCATCATGGGTTTAACCTCCTAACAGCCGCTTTTAAAAGCAAGGCGGTAATGCACACCCAAACCAACAGTTGTAGAAAATAGATAAGCGCGTTTGAAATGCGAGTGTTTGCTGCCTCTGGCTTAAAATTAAATTCTGAAAGCAGTGCCCAATTGTCAGCACCCACAACAGCTTTATCCGCCGCCTCTTCGCTTGCATTGCGGTTCATGTCGAGTTTGTAATCCAGCTTTTCAACATGCACTTTATTTAGACCTTGCACGAATTCAAGGCGTAGAGCTTCTGCTTCTCGTAAAAAACGATGATGGGTTTCAAGGCTGGTACCCGCTAATATTGTAGAGATTGCGCGAACAGCAACAGTGGGCGATAGCCAGCCAAACTGACGTGCAATATGTGCTTGTTCTAATTCTTCACCCATTCTGTTTTCGGCAAATTCATTAAGCACTTTTGCCTGTCTACCTTCTGAGTACTGAGCAACAACACCGCGGAAATTAACAGGAAGGTCGTCTACGGAATCTACATTATATTTTGCTAATAAATCTTCTTTTAGCTTTTTAAATGCAGGGTCGTTAACGTCGTGACCGTCGCCCAAACTTCTAAGCTTTTCTTCTACTTTAAAATCCGCTTCAAGCTTGCCTATTGAGGGAGCTGCATTCGTTGCGATGCTGCTTCCCAGTCGAGGAAATAACACGCACGCAGCCATCCAAATAACAATAAGTACGGTGAAGCTAACGCTACTTTTTTCAAATAACGCTGAACAGGCCGTTACAACGGTAGCCCATAGCAAGAAGTAAACGGCGTAACTTAAGCAAAATAGCAGCACTACTAACGGACTTTCGCTTGAAAAAGCGACATATAAGCAGGCCAGAAGCAAAGGGAGTAAGAACAACCCGCTAGCTGTAATGAGCGCTAAGAGTTTTCCTGACATTAGCTGCCAGCGGGTAGTACCTTGCGACAATAACAAAGTAAGTGTTCCTGCCTCGCGCTCTCGCGATACGCTGCCGTAACCAAGAAGGATAATAAACAGTGGCGCAAGTACTAATGCAAGGAAGCTAGGTGTTAAGCTACTAAAACGCGTTAGCCCGGCCGATTGCCGCTGCTCTGCAAACATGGCGCTATTCTGTCGATGCCCTTCTAGAAAAATAGCGTTACCTGTGTAGGTGTCGACTCCAGGTTCAATTACGCTCAATGGAGTAGGGGCGCGAAAAACATAGTGACCGTAATGCACCATGCGGTGAGGGTGCTTATCAGGCTGCGCTTTAAAGCGTTCTTCTGCTTCAGTTTGAAGGTGGTCTCTAGCGTGAGCGGCTTCCTCAATGTGAAATGCGTTTACAACTAGGGCTGCAAGGGTCAGTATGGCCCCTAACAACAGTACCGTTGCGGCGACTTTAGTGCGCAGCCAATAGCGCCACTGATCTGCACATATGGTTTTTGCGACACTAAACATCATGCTTTGCGCCCTGCAAATGCTGCGTGTACCGCTTCAGTATCAATAGGCGTATCGCCAACACGCTCGAAAGAGCCGGTTAGCTTACCGTTGCTTAAAAGCACGATACGGTGAGCGACTTGGCAAGCGCCATACACGTCGTGGGTTACCATAAAAATGGTAGCGCCGTTGGCTGCTAATTCAGAAACCAACGCATTAAACTCGTCAATAGCAGCAGGGTCTAGGCCTGATGTGGGCTCATCTAAAAACAGTACTGGTGCATTACGCAACAAAGCAAGCGCAATTGCGGTTTTCTGACGCATACCCTTCGAGTAGTTCGATAACGCCTTATTCCATGAATCTTTTTGAAGAGCCACTTTTTGAAGTGCCGCAAAAATATCTTCGTCTGATTTTTCTACACCAGCTACCGAAAGAAAGTAACGGATATTTTCCAGACCAGAAAGGTGACCATAAAGCGTTACAGATTCAGGTAAATAAGCGACAGACTTTTGAACATCGTTAGGATGAGTAGTGGCGTTGTGGCCCAACACAGTAGCGCTACCACGGCTTGCTTTCATCAAACCTAAAAAGGTTTTAAGCGTAGTTGATTTACCGGCACCGTTACCGCCCAAAAGCGCGAAAACTTCACCTTTACCAACATTGAAGTTTAGATTGTCTAAAAGCGTGCGGTTTTCAACGCGCACGGTAAGCGCATCTGCGCATATTACTGAATTTGTTTGCATTGTATAACGTGCTGTAACAGGAATTTTCGAGTAATGTTATATTATAACCAATTGAATGGGAATACGTTTTACTCTTAAATGAGAGTGGAATGACCAATCAAAAAGAAAAAGCAGGGGGGGAATAAAAAGTGTTTAAAGTTTTAACGAAAAAGGCTTGCCGATTGGCAAGCCTTTGGATTTGGTGGAGCTGGCGGGAAGTGCCACCTAGTTCAGAGGTTAATAATTAACCTAGAACTTACAGTTGCTTATAGTTAAGTGCAACTCTTTTTCGATAGATATCGTGACACTTAATCGTGATAGTCAAACTTGCTTTGATACTCATTTACAAATCAACGATGACGAATACAAAAATAAGACTTTAAAAGATGTTGATTTTAATGCAGATTATGAATGTTGAACAATGGAGGTTTATAAAATGGAATTACTTACCGCAACCGAAGCTCACGAATTAATCAGAAAACCTATCCAGTCACCAGACGAATTGATGCAGACGATTTCGTCTAACATTCGTCTAGCAGCGTCTTCAGGATGTTCAGGGCTTAATGAGTCTTTTGACACCAAAATATTCCCATTAAAAACATTAGGCGCTCTAATCGATAAGCTGAGAGATGCTAAATATGTAATAGAAGCAACCCTGAGTGATGATGTTCTTGAATTAATGGTTAGTTGGTAATTTGATTAAGCAGCTTTGATTGTGGAATCTGTTAACAACAAAGCTAACTGCAACGACATTTGTTTTTAGTAAGCCTAAACGTTATCTGCGGTATAGAGGGCTTATTTATTGGAATATAAGAGTATCTCAAGTATGGATGAATATAACGAAGGGTTGGAAGAGATATCCAGCGAAGAACTAGACCTAGATTCCACGCCAGCTTCTTACGAAGTAATAACTTACCCTGCCGACTTTACGCTTGAGGGGGTAGTACAGAAGTACAAGCGGGGTAGTATGACCGTGCCTGGTTTTCAAAGGAACTACGTTTGGAACATAAAGCAAGCAAGCAGGCTGATTGAATCATTTCTGCTTGGACTACCTGTACCAGCCATCTTTTTGTTTACGGATGACGAGAGAAACGAACAACTTGTAATTGACGGCCAACAGAGACTTATGACGGTTGTTTATTTTTTTGATGGATTTTTTGGAGAGGAGGATAACAACAGTAGGCGCAAAGTTTTCAAGCTGACAGGTTTAAATGAGCGTAGCCCATATCACAATAAAACATATCGAGACCTTGAGGAAACAAACCAAGCTGCATTTAACAAACTAAATGACAGTGTTCTTAGAGCTTTCGTGATAAAGCAAATAACGCCTAACGGTAATACGAGCGTTTACCATATTTTCGAGCGGCTAAACACTGGGGGAACCCAGCTTGTCGGTCAAGAGATTCGAAACTGCGTCTATCATGGTACGTTCAACGACTTATTGTGTCAGTTGAATACGTACCCAAGCTGGAGGCGTATATTCGGAACGGATAGCCCACACAGGCGACAGAGAGATGTAGAGCTTATTCTTCGCTTTTTCGCTTTCTTTGAAAATGGAGGGGAGTATGCTCGACCAATCAAAGACTTTATGTCTGAATACATGCGATCAAACCAAAACGTTGGTGTCGAAAGAGCCAGTTACTTAAGGGCGATTTTTCAGAACACTTGTGACGTCGTTTTAGAGCAGTTAGGGGAAAAGCCTTTTCATATCTGGTCTGGTTTAAATGTGGCTGTCTTCGACTCAGTTTTTACTACCATTGCAAAAATTTTCAACAGCTTTGAAGAAGTAAGCAACGTCAGCGAGCTCGCTGAAAAGTTCGAAAGACTCAAGCTAGACGAGAATTTCATCAAAGGCGTAAGAGGAGCTACGGCGGATGAATCAATCGTGGAACTCAGAATGTCTCTGGCAAACCAATATTTGAGTTAAGTATGCTGTTTACCGTAATCGAAAATGCATTGAAAACGTGTGCCAAGCACTTAAAGGCATTGGACCCTGCAAATAATGATAATGGTGAAGTTGAATCTTATCTGGTCGGTGGTTTAGTGGTTCTAATCGTATCTGAATACGAAGACTACCTTGAGTCAGTTTTCGTTAGAAGAGCAGAGAAGTGTGGAGATGCATGCGCGATAAATTTTATAAGAAACACGTTGTCTCAAAAATTTAGAAGTCCCGATCTCTCAAAGATAACCACTACGCTCAAAAATTTTGATGTCGAACTGAACAAAGAATTCAGAAGTGATATACAAGACTCGCCCGAAATGGCGGCTTGGGACTCTTTGATGAAAGCAAGGCACGCGGTTGTCCATAAAAAGGGCTCTTTAAAATTAACATTTCGGGACCTTATGGACAACTATGAACAAACAAAGAAGGTGATAATTGCGGTTGAAAACACTTTAGGAGTTGGTAACACCACAACATAAATAAATCTTATGAGGTAGCTCTTCGCTCAATATTTTTGATTGTTTGTGCTTCGAATTGTCTACCTCGCTGTGTTGTTATTCCTAGTCGATTGAGTCTGTTGGCAATTTCTCGATATGACAACTTAGCTTGTCTCATGGGATAAATGTTTCTCCACATCTCCATTGCATAGATATCTGCATATTCTCTAGATGCTTTATTGCGAGCATTGGTTTTGTCCCTCAAGCCCCCTAAAACTGCCCCTGAAGCCTTTTTCGCTGCTAACGCTGCTTTCGTCCTCATACTAATAAAATCTCGTTCTTGCTCTGCTAGAGCGGCATAGATATGGAGTTGAAATTTATCTGCATTCGGCATTGAAGCGACCTTAAGCTTCAAAGTTTTGTCTTCCATTAAGGTTGCTACAAATGACACTTTTCTGCTTAATCTATCGAGCTTCGAAACGATTAATGTCGCGTTAAGTTGTTTAGCCCTTGTTATGGCCTCTGTGAGCGCCTGTCGCGATGAATTACTCCCGCTGACTACATCTGTGTAAGTTTCTAACAAATCGCCCTCTGAGGCGTAGTTTGAGATGAAAAGGTTGATATCTCTTTTTTGTGCTTCTAAACCTAAGCCTGAGCGACCTTGCTCCTTCGTACTTACCCTTAGGTAGGCGATGTATTTTTCGTTCAACTTAGCTCTCCATTCATGCTGTAAAAAACAACAACGGTGGTTGTGTGTTTTACAGTGTAAGCAAAATCGCTTTAAAAGGCGGGCATTTTGTTTGGTTTTGTTACTTCATTGAATTTTGCCTTTGTGGTAGGTTTCGCTCCGGTTAAAGAAGAGTGAAAGATGAAAAGTATACCGTTTAATAAGTTGGTGGCTCCTGAGCGTGACTACATTGCTTATGAGCTTTCACATTTCAGTTCAAGACTGATAGGCACATATCAGCCGCTCAAGAAGAATTATCGAATTGAGCTGCAATACATGGAAGCATGGGAGAGTAGACAGGGGATATCAGACGAACGAGAATTGATGTCATACCTTGAAGTTCTCAATTCAAAAATAGATGTCGAAGCACTTCAACAGAAGACCGGCGTACTTGATTATGTCGACTCATCGGATAGCAAAAAATGTTCGCTCACCCAAAACGATTTCTTACCTTTAAGTTCCAGCCTCGTAGAAGAAATTGTAGAGGGTAAAGCTAAAGGTTGTCCTGAATGCCTCGAAATTCAACTTGGGTCTAGCCAAGGGGTTAATGTCTTTTTATGTACACATTACGCTTTAGAGCTGAATATAAATGACTTATACGTTTCTCGCGCAGAATATGACGCTGCTTTTGCGTTGCTCGTTAAGCGATACAAGGAACGCGTAAAACCGATATCAAATTCTTACGTTAGATTAAAAAATCGGAAAAAACACAGTTTAGACTTATCGCCCGTGCTGTCTGCTGCTCTCACTTTCACTCTGCGGCATGGTCGTCTGCCAAGAAGAATAAACAGTAACTTAACTGACGAACCGACTTTATGGTCTCTAATGGTCGATGAATTCGGGGCTTCTAAGAACGGTAACGAAGAGGTAATTGACTTTGATGGGGCTCGCATTCGTTATGATGATGTATGGAGAGTCTATAGACAAACAGAGAGTAAGTATTTGGTGCAAGAAATTTGCAACTATATGAATTAATTGACTTTGTGGGTTTTGAGATGTTCTGAATAATCTCTACCTTAGTGCCGATGCCTGTTTTAGCCTTTTGTTTCAAAATGATTCAAAGAGGAATGAAATGGCTAACAACAATCTTCAACTTCCCCTGTTTCTTACACGAAAACAGGTAATTGCTTTAACGAGCTTAAGTCGATCGACCTTATACCGTCTGGAGAGAGACTCCTTATTTCCTAAGTCATTTAAGGTGAGTAAACGCCGCGTTGGATATATGCGCGACGAAGTGCTGATATGGCTTACTGAAAAGAGAGGGTAATATGAGATATTTCCCCGATTTTCCCCTGTTTTCCCCCTCTATAGAGCCACTTCCCAACTCTTATGCTTGTGTTTTATCAACTATAAGAAGGGGGCGCGTTTAAATGCAAAAAATGTCGTCTCCTAGTGTCGGAGAGAATCTCTACAGGCTAGAACAGGCCTACGATTCAGTATTGTCCCTAATCAATGGCGCACACCTTACACCATTATATGGTACTTATTACCGTAGTGAAGAGAGTATTGTGTATGGCAAGATGGGTTTTGCAGAGTTTAAAGAGTTTAAAGAGTTTAAAGAATTCGCCTTTAACAGAACTTTGTTTAGAAAGAAGATGAGGGGAGAGCCATCTAACCCAAAACGTGCAAACCTGAGTACGTTTAGAACGATTCCATGTAAAAGCTTCAAGTCGGCTAAAAAGTTTTACTACAAGTATGACGAAGAGTTAACGCTCACGTTTGAGGAAATGCACGAGTCAGTGGAAACAGGAAACTCGGTACTAGTCCACATCGTTATTAATTTTGACGAAAAGACAAGTGTAAAAGTTCAACAAAGTGCTGAACGCTTCAAGCAATTCAAGATCCGAATTTCGAAGCTCACAAGAATGGCGCTGGGTGATCATACACGCGGTTTTTTTGTGATAGAGAGGTGCGGTAAAGAATTTGAGATAAAAGGCGATAGTGAGCCATACAGTGCGCTTCATGCGCACATGCTTCTCGAATGTAGTGCAAATTTATCTAAGCAAGATATAAGAGGCCTTTTGAAAAAGCAATTTCGTAGTTCAATGCGAAAGATAGATACGGCTATGAGCGTTTCATTCGAATTCAAAGCAAAATGTATCGAAACTACGGGCAAAGTTAGAAAATATAAAAAGATTGACTTAGGTCTCGCAGACTATTTGGCTAAGGGTCTAAATTATCCGATTGTGGAAGGATGTGAAAACAAATCAAAGATTAGTCCGAAACTGCTGCATTATAGGGTTAGGCGAGAATGGCGATATAGGCAGTATAAGGCATTGGAAGCTGAGTTTAAGAAATTAAGCTTTCACATTGTTGACGTTCCGGTTGGGTTCGATTTTGAAGCTCATCTGATTGAGACAATCAATGCGGTAAAGCGCCCCCCAGAGTTAATAAAGCCATCTAGGGAACATCAAGCCAGATTGACCTAAAGGTGCATTCATACTAACTTGGGACATAGACCATATTACGAAAGGACTCTAAATATGTACACGGAAGTTAGATTCTATCTCGCTAACAGCCTTACTCCGGATGTTGTGACAACTGCTAAATATGTCGTTTACGGTCATGAATGTGCAGCAGGGTTATACATTGGTTATACCGTAGACCCCGCTAGGCGCTGGCAGGAGCATGTTAGGAGCGCTTCAGAGAAAACTGATAGAAACTATAACAACAACTTCAAAAGTGCGATAAGACGCTCTCCAGAGGGTTTCAAGCATTTCATTCTAGCGGTTGCCTCAACTGAAAAAGCAGCTCAGTTAAGAGAAGCCGCTGCTATTCAATTCTATAAGCCCAAGCTAAACACCCGAGAACCAAGTGCCTCATGCGAGTACAGCTATCCGTTTAGGGCTTTGAGCAGCTCCATAGTGTCCTCCTGTGTAATGAAACCAAAAAACAAGAAGACAGAGCTAAATGTGAAAAGTGACTCGGATAGGGTGACAGTGGAAGCAATAGTCTTTACAGAAGGTGACAAGAAACGTCTTAAAACATTAAAAGCAGCGCCTTTCGAAAGAGTTATGAACATATCTTGCCACAAAGCATCTCTCGATGAGTTTCCCAACGGTACAGTTGTTAAGTTGAAAGTTGCCCCCTGCTGGTGGCACAAAACGAGGAACATATTTAAAAGCTGCTCGAACTGCCTCAATCAGTCGGGTAAGGTAAACGAAGTCCTAGATATAAGTATGCACGTTGGTAGCTATGCTTTCTTAAAAAAAGCTGTCTTCTCGAACAACCCTTATACTTAGTCTATAAGGGCAGAGCAACGATGAAAAGCTCATAACGAAAGGAGTTGTTGAGAGTTGCCCAAAGGCTCTGTAGCTCTTTCAGGAGAGTGCAGAGATATTAATGGTAGGTGTGGTTTAGCTAAGCTGAGAACTCAATGCAGAGTGCAGTATGCACCGTTGTATTAGCGTAATAATATTTATCTACGCACTTATCCAATGCCTAAGTGAGTTTCTGTTCGAGAAAATCTGACAGACTACTTAGTGCTATTAGTGAGCAGTAACACATCATCACTAAAGCGACAACTATATGTGCTACGTACACGACCAGGTAGAGTATTTCTTAGAAACTATCGAGCATGGTGTTTGGAGAAAAACGAGTGTTATCATAAGCCCTGAATAAAAAATTGTTAGGCGTTAGGAGGTTAAATGGAAGAACTCAGCTGTAATTGGACACCACACCTAATAGTGGAGGTAATTAAATCAATCGTGTGGCCAGTAACTGTATTGCTTATTGGTCTGAAATTCCGAGCGGCTTTTTTTGATTCTATCGGCAATTTTTTTTCTAAAAACACTGTGTCTGAGCTATCAGCTTCGACCTCAGGGCTGTCGGCTAAGTTTGTAGCTGCGAAACAGTCGATTGGAAGCAAAAAATCTTCTGGTGCAAGTTCTGTGAGCTTACCCGAAAACATGAGCCTAGAATCAATTACAAAAAGGCACGAGCACGACAAGACGGATTTTAGCGAGGAGATGTATAAAGCTATAAAAACGCATTTGTCTGCCCTTGCTTTGTCACCGGAAGAAGAAGTAGAGTTATTAGCGAAAGAGGCGTCCCTACTTCACAGTGCAGTACGCTTCTTTGACATTAATAAGGTTCTATTTCGATCACAGTTTAACTTGTTTTGTAGCATGAAAAATAATTCAGATTATGTATCAAAAGACTATATCCAAAGTCACTTTTTAGAAGTTAAAAAGTCAGTGGAAAAAGCATATGTAGATTGGGATTGGATAAAGTACATGTCATATCCAGTCAGTGATGGTTTATTAAGTGATGAGGGGAATGGGTATAAGCTAACAACGCTTGGAAGCTCATACGTTTCTTTTATGTCCCGAAATCCTCAACTAGTTGATGAACTCTCTCAACTCTGAGGTTCTGATGCCTAGTAAGTCGCTGCGATTGTTGTTAGCGTGATTAAAAATGTCCAGAGAAGAAACCTTGAAAGCTTCTCTCGTTCAACATCAGTTAAGCTATCCATGCAAGATTCTTTTTCCGAAAGACTATCTAAAAGTGTGGCCTCCGCTTATTATTTCAACTGGTCTCAATTTGCGCAATCAGGTATCTTGACACTCGGTGTTTATCTAAATAAGGAAATTATATGCCATCAGTCCACGAACAAGCTTTATACAACGTTATAGTTGCCGCTCAGTCGCTAGGATATGACCTTGATCAACTAATGAAAACGACTAACGCCGGCATAATCGGGAACGAACCGAACTTTGTCGCTGATACAGCAGATAAACGCAAAATCATCGAAGCAGTGAATACGGCGATAATCGAAGTTAAAAGTAGCTACTAAAACATACATAGGAGGTCTCTCGATAGACCTCCTTCTTTGGCCTGCTATAGCCTAATTTTCTCAGTTGTGGTTCTTCGTCATTTAACGTTAGCTTTCTTCCTGTTCAAGAATTTATCAAAGGACACGTGTTCCCATTCAATCCCGAAGTCTATAGCATCAATATAAGCTTTTATAAACGAGCCGCTGTAACTGCCGTGGTTGTACGTTTGCGTTCTAACGCTGTCATCTCTATGCCCTGTAATATAAAAGCTCTCATCTCGCCGTAGAGGCTGTCCTTCGATAGTTGTTTTATCAAGAAGCGAAGTAAACGTGTGCCTGAACGAATGAAATGCAAGCGGGGTGTTATTATCGTTTCGCTTCGGGATGCCGGCATACTTAACAAAGGCTTCGTTGTACCATTTAGATATTGTGTTACCCAAACCCTTAGTATCGCTTAGGTTTAGGTCGTAAAAGAGTAAGCCAGACTTTCTTTTTCCTATAAACTCAAGCAAGCCAGCATCTAACACGGCATCCGCAACAGGTATGTTACGCAATGAGTCCTTAGTCTTTTTGGATTTCGAAAATTGACTTTTCTTCAGTTCAACTGATTTCCATTCATCGTTAACAGAGAACACCAATACACCATCTTCATAACAAACATCTTGAACCTCTAAAGAAGCAATCTCTGAAATTCTCATGCCTGTGTGAAGCGCAATCAATGGTGCCCAGAAATGATATGATTTAGGGGCTTCTCTATTTCTTAACGTATCGCCGTATATATAGCTCGAAAAGATCTTGGATATATGCGTCGCATCATACATTGCTCTTTTCTCTACAAACTTCGCGCCTTTTGGTTTAGCTATTTCAAGGTGCTTCGAGAAATCGAGAGAGACATAGTGCCGTTCGTGTAACCATTTGATAAACATTCGAATGTCGGAGAAGTGCTTCTCTAGGCCACCCGTTCCTAAAACAGTTTCACTGTGGCTTACAGATAAGTCTAGCCACCATTTTGCCACTGATTCTGCATCGATTGTCGTGACCTCTTTCCTCCTTTTACCAGCATTTTTTGGGAGCTTAGTCATGACATTTACATAGTGCTGTATCAATTTGCCGTCGATTTGCGCTGAAGGGGTTTCAAAATTAATAATCTCGGCAAACCGAACAAGGTTAGACAAAGCTTGCGTAGCTGTCCTACTGCCCCAACTTTTTTGTTTAAAATTAAAGTAATCGTCTACAAGCTCACCAATAGGATGGCTCTCTATGCTTGTAGGTGAGGTTGTCGTTGAGTGACTCGTCAGTGAGGTAACCAATGCTCTTTCTCTTGACTCTGAAATGCTCAGCTTGCGTTTTAGAGCCATAAGCTGCGATTCAGTTAAATCCAGAGATTCAAATGTTGCGTCTAGATAGTTGTCCAGTTTACGATAACGAACCTGTGACATTAAATTTGAGATAGAAGGGTCTTTTTCTGTCTCTACGATTCGGGCTACTAACTCTCTAATCGTTCGTTTCACTTCAAAAACGTTAGGTGCTTCAGACACGTTCAACCTTAGACTGTCGCTGTAATTACAAAGAACTCTATAAACTTCGGGCATAACCGTGTTGTAATGCTGAAGTGCAACACGTGGTTCTTTGGTTCGCAATGATATCAAAAGTTGGCGATACGTGTTTTTAGGCTTAGATTGAAGTTCAAAGCGCAAACAGTAAACGCCATGCTTGTTTCTATAGAGGTAGCGGGTTTTCATTTCGTGACACCTTATCGTGACACTACGCTAACTCTACACATATAAAAAAGGTGCAAGTTACTGTTTTATAATAACTTGCACCTCTAATTTGGTGGAGCTGGCGGGATTTGAACCCGCGTCCAGAAAATGTCTACCTTTGGTACTACATGCTTAGTTTGTCATTTATTTAACTGCTTGGAACTCCGACAAACAGGATTTCCTTGCAGCTGGCCTAATACTATTTCGCGGTTCACCCTTAGACAAGGTTCCCTCGCTATCCTACTTGGATGACCTTCCGAATCCCCGCTAGCAGGAAAAGACTAGGGTGGAAGGGCCTATACCGGTTATTAAGCGGCTAGTGCGTAAGTTTCGTCGTTTGCGACTATTTAAATGCGGCTTTTTTAAGAGGCCAACCGCTCCTCTGCATGCACCTCCGGCTTCCTAGATCCTGTCGAATCCTAATCAGCCCCGAGTGTGATTTTCAATAGTAGCACAAATGTTACGTCATTAAATGCTTTCTTTTAGAAAACGTTTTAAATTTTAAGGGTTTGGCTATAAAACAACCAAAAATAACACTTATGTTTTCAAAAGCTTACTACGCGAGCTAAGAAAACAAAGCTAAGAAAACAAAGATACCTTCATAACAGCAAGCTTATTATCGACTTAACGCAGATATGTGGCTAGTAGCATTAATTTTCAAGAGCCTGCACTAATTTAGAGCTACGAAAGCTTGAAGAAAGCTTTCTGCTTTTATTATTAGCGCCATCTGTAAAATAAGATTTTAGACAATTTTTAAGGAATAAGTACCTACATAATGATGCATTTAGCGGCAAGAACCATTAAAGTACGTCAGCATAATTAAAAGGCTTGTAGTGTAAATGTCTTCAGATTCCATATTGTATTCTCCTTATAACCTGCCGTGTGGCGTAACAGCGCGAAACCGTCTTGTTAAAGCCGCAATGGAAGAAAATATGTCGAGCATGGGAAACATTCCCGGTGAGTCTTTATATTCACTTTATCGATACTGGGCCCATGGTAATTTAGGCATGGTGATTACGGGTAACGTTATGGTTGATAAAGCAGCTATGACAGGGCCAGGTGGTGTTGCACTAGAAAAAGAAACCGATATTGCGCCGTTTCAAAAGTGGGCGAAGATCATTAAGTCGAATGGCGCATTAGCCATAATGCAAATTAATCACCCGGGTCGCCAAGTATTTAAAGCTATGCAGGGCAAAGCTATTGCGCCTTCTGCTGTGCCATTGGATATGGGTAAACACTCTAAGCTATTTGCTCAGCCCCGAGAAATGACCTGCAAAGATATTCATGATGTATGCAAGCGCTTTGTCGAAACGGCCAAGCAAGCTGAAAACGCAGGCTTTGATGGGGTTGAGATTCACGCCGCCCACGGCTATTTGCTTACACAATTTTTATCTCCGCTAACCAATCAGCGTCAAGACGAGTGGGGCGGTTCTATTATTAACCGTGCGCGGTTATTGATTAACATAGTCAGCCAGGTTAGAGCAGTCTGTGCTAAAAGCTTTATTGTTATGGTAAAGCTTAACTCTGCTGATTTTCAAAAGAACGGTTTTTCTTTTGACGATGCTTGTGAAGTAGTGAACCGCTTAGAAGCCTTAGGTGTAGATGTGGTTGAACTGTCTGGCGGTAGTTACGAAGCGCCCGCCATGCAGGGCCAAACAAGGGATGATACCACTCTTGCCAGAGAGGCATACTTTTTAGAGTTTGCACAGGCGTTGGTGAGTAAAACCGATATTCCACTAATGACCACAGGCGGTATCAAAAGGGCCGAGGTGGCAGAAGAAGTTATAGAGCAAGGCTGTGCCATGGTTGGTTTAGCCAGCGCGCTTGCCATTACGCCTGATTTAGCTAAAAAATGGCAGCAAGAATGGTCTTATTCAGGCATCATTCCACACTGTGCTTGGAAAGATAAATCGTTAGCAAGTCTTGCGAATATGGCGATGGTGCGACGACAGCTTAGGCGATTAGGAAATAATCTAACCACACTAAGAAACCCGTCACCGCTTTGGAGTCTTATTCTTGATATGCTGCATAGAAAGAAGATGACCAAACGAGATGTAGGCTAACGCCTTTACCGTTTAGGTAAGGTTTTTTTAAAAGGCTGCTTTAGTAAAAGTCAGCCAAAATCACGTTTCTTTTATTGCATCACATATGAAAACACAGCGTTAAACGCTGTGTTTCATCATTCTTTCTTTTTGGCGCTGCCAGTCTTTATCTTTCAAAGTGTCGCGCTTATCGTGAGCGTGCTTACCTTTAGCTAGGTGAATTTCTAGTTTCACCCAACACTTTTTCCAATACATTGACGTTGCAACAATTGAGTAGCCTTGGCGGTCTCGTGCACCCATTAAGCGATCTATCTCACGCTTTTTCAGCAACAATTTGCGAGCACGCTCTGGAGCAGCAATTACGTGAGTAGATGCCTGATTTAGCGGACTAATTCTACAACCTACCAAATACGCTTCGGCATTTTGGATAATGATGTACGCGTCGGTAATATTTACTTTACCGGCACGAATACTTTTAATTTCCCACCCTTGAAGCTCAAGTCCGGCTTCGAACTTGTCTTCTAGGAAATAGTCATGACGCGCCTTTTTGTTCTGCGCGATATTTCCTGAGGTGTTTTTGTTGGCTTTATTCTTTTTCATGCTGGCTATTATACTGATTGTTCAAAGGAATGTCTTTAGTTGTCATTGTTATCTTATATTGGGACATTTGGTTCAAAACCGAATACAAGCGATACAAAATTTCTGTGATACAATGCCGCTAAGAGTTTTAATTGTAGTGGGATCAATGCCAAGTATTCATAGAAGCGCGCTTGTAGCTCATAGCGCAGAAGCCATGTTTAACTTAGTCAACGATGTAGCTTCCTATCCTGAGTTTTTACCAGGCTGTACCGATAGTAAAATCCTCGACAACTCAGCGCAAAGCATGAAAGCGTCTTTGCTAGTTGCAAAAGCGGGTATCAAACAATGGTTTACAACACATAACGTACTAGAGCCAGGTAAAAGTATTCAAATGCAGCTAGTAGACGGGCCGTTTCGTTCGTTAACCGGCGGCTGGACATTTTCAGCACTCTCTGAAGAAGCGTGTAAGATAGAGCTTAACCTTGAATTTGAATTCAGCAATAAGCTAGCAGAGATGGCATTCGGGAAAGTGTTTAACAGTCTAGCTACCAGTATGGTTACAGCTTTCACTGACAGGGCGCGGAGCGTGTACGCATGAGTAATAAGCTCATCAATATTGAGGTTGCCTTCGCATTGCCTACTAAGCAAACCATCATTGATGTTGCTATTCATGAAAATGCAACAGTTGAAGAGGCGATTAATGCGTCTAACGTGCTTGAACAGTTTCCCGAAATCGACTTAAAAGCCACAAAAGTAGGTATTTGGAGTCGGGTTGTTAAACTGAGAGATACGCTTAACGATGGCGATCGCATTGAAATTTATCGCCCGCTTATTGCCGACCCTAAAGAAATTCGAAAACGTCGTGCTGAAAAAGCTAAAGAAGAAGGTAGGGCAGACAAAATTACCGGCGGAAAAGTAAACTCGCTGAAAGCGAAGTCGTAGCTCATACAGAACAAGTTACCTTTATTGCAGATACAAAAATGGCCTTCATAGTGAAGGCCATTTTTTTAGAAAAAACAGAAGCTATTAGCTTTTTTCTGAAATACTGCCTAGTTCCAAGAAAGGTGAGGCATCAATATCTTCAGCATCCATCATGCTAGCAATACGCTGAACGGTAGCTACCATTTGGCTTTGCTCCCATTCCTTTAGTTGAGAAAAACGCTCAACAAAGTGTTCTTGAAGCGGGCGAGGGGCATCAACCACGGCTTCTTTACCGCGTTCGGTTAAAAACACGCCTACTTTTCGTTTGTCTTGCGTACTTCTGATGCGCGTAGCTAAGTCGCGAGACTCTAGTCTGTCTAAAATATTAGTGATGGTTGCAGGGCTTAAGTTAATATTCTCTGCAATTTCGCGCACCATAATTCCAGGGCGTTCTTCAATATTTTGCATAACTAGTAGTTGTGGGCCTGTTAGCCCCACGTGTTTACTTAGCTGCTTGCTGCGTAGGTCTACAGCGCGAATAACGCGCCGTAGTGCTACTAATAGTTCTTCTTCTTTTCGCATGTAATTTCCAACAAATGCGCAACCAAATGGTTACTTAAGCAAATGAATAAAATGTTGGTGCTTATGATAATGATCGATCACGTCATTTATAACAGAGATTTTCGACCAACCCATAATGTCATAGTTTTGACCACCCTCACTCAGGTGAACCTCGGCGCGATAGTACGTTGCCTTTTTGTTTTCGTCCAGCGCTTGTGTGTCACTTGGACCAAATTCCGGCTGTTCTGTCGGCACTAGGTATACCGCATAGATGAATTCGGGGTCGTTACCCATATCAACGGTTAAAATTAGCGCTTCGTCCGTATCTTCAATATTGATATTGAACTGCTGAGACTTAAATTCATCACCTACCTCTGTAAGCGCCGGCATTACAACTTTATTTACATAACGACGAACCGCATTTTCATCCGGAAAAGTCACAATATTTTCTAAGCGGTCTTTCCAGTTTTTGTCTGCGTCGTTGTGCAGGGGCGTTCCAGCCATTACTTGCAGGCTTTCACGTTTATAAGACTCTATCCTTAATGCCTTCAACAGCCCTGAAATTGCTATAAGTAACACAATGGCAAAAGGCAGAGCAGCTGCAATCGTCATGGTTTGGAGTGCACCAAGTCCGCCGGCATAGAGAAGTACCGAACTTACAATGCCTACACCAACAGCCCAGTAAATGCGCTGCCAAAGCGGTGTGTCGTTTGAGCCATGAGAGCACAGCATGTCTACAACCATAGCGCCGGAATCGCAGGACGTTACAAAGAACACAATCACCATAAGTACGGCAATAAAACTAAGCACTGACGAAAATGGAAACTGTTCCAAGAACACAAATAATGCTACAGACGTGTCCTCGTTAACCATTTGGGCAAGTACGTCTTTTCCTTGTACCAGAACTTGGTCAATCGCACCGTTTCCAAATACGGTCATCCAGAACAATGTAAACGCTGAAGGGATGAGCAGAACCCCCATAACGAATTCGCGAATAGTGCGGCCGAATGAAATACGGGCTATGAAAAGGCCCACAAACGGCGCCCACGCTAACCACCAGCCCCAATAGAAGATGGTCCAGCCACCAATCCAGTCGGTTTTCTCATAGGTGTATAAATTGAAGGTGTTTCTCACAAGGTCTGACAGGTATGCCCCAGTATTTTGCATAAATGCTTGGAGTAAGAATACCGTCGGACCTAATGATAATACGATTAACAATAAGATGATTGCCAAAATCATGTTGGTCTCTGAGAGACGACGAATACCTTTGTCCAAACCAGTGGTTACTGAAATAACCGCTAGGCCCACTACACAGGCCATTATGCCAATTTGAACGCCTGTGCTAGAAGGCAAACCAAACAAATAATTGAACCCGGCATTAACTTGCGATGCGCCAAAACCAAGAGAGGTTGAGATACCAAATACAGTAGAGGTTACAGCAAATATATCTACCGCGTGACCTGGCCACCCGTATATTCGGTCGCCGATTAATGGATAAAGCGCTGAACGTAGGGTTAAGGGTAAGTTTTGTCGGTAAGCAAAGTAACCAAGTATCAGAGCTACCACCGCATAAATGCCCCAAGCGTGGATACCCCAATGGAAAAATGTGGTTTTCATGGCTTCGCGTACAGCGTCTATACTTTCTGCCTGCGCGGTGGGTGGTGCCATAAAGTGCATTAAAGGTTCAGCTACACCAAAGAACATTAGTCCAATGCCCATGCCGGCAGCAAATAGCATACTGAGCCAAGTACCAAAACTAAATTCCGGCGTGGCATGATCTGGACCTAATTTAATTTCGCCATATCGAGACATGCCCAAATACACAACGGCTAACACAATAATCGTGACAGTTAGTACGTAGAACCAGCTGCCGTTGGAGACAATCACATCTTGCAGTTTCTGGAAAATCGAATCTGCAAGTTCGGGCGTGCCGGCAGCGAAGATAAGTAAACAGATGATTAACGCAGAAGACGTTATAAACACCGGTTTATTGAGTGGAGATTTCTTTTCGTTCTCAATCACGCAGTAATTTCCTTTCACCTTTTATTTCAACTTAGGTTATTACGGCGAAATATACAGCATAGAGCACTTTTAATAAATATCAGATGAAATAATTCGATCTATATGTATTTTTAGATTGTTCTGAACATCCTGCCGCCAGCGGCTTTAAAATAACCTCTCATAATTAGACTTTTTGCTATATTTTTAATTGTTTAGGTTAAAAAGTAATCGTTAGTGTAGAAATTAATGGTGGTTGATGTATTGTATTATATGATCTTTTTGATATGTGTCTTAAGTAAACACAATCCGAAGAATAAAAACCAATTGAAGGAAACACACACACATGCGTAAAACTCAGCTCAGCTGTGCCATCATCGCTGCATTGGCATCTACCTCTCTGGCTGCGCAAGAATCAGAAGCGCCTGCTAAACTTGAAACCATTGAAGTTACCGCCACCAAAAGAAGTGAGTCTATTCAAGACGTTCCGGTTGCTGTCTCTGCCCTAGATGGCAAAGCGTTAGAGAACTTAGGTATAGACAACTTCCAAGACTACGTAGAGTTCCTACCTAATGTGGTTTTCCAGGGCACAGGTCCTGGGCAAAATGAAATTTACATCCGCGGTGCCGCGACTACGCAATCAAGCATCACCCTTTCATCGGTTCAGGCTCTTCAGCCTTCTGTTGCCTTCTATCTAGATGAAATGCCTGTTTCAATGGCGGGAAGAAACTTGGATATTTTCGCTACTGACGTTGAGCGTGTAGAAGTACTACCTGGGCCGCAAGGAACGCTATTTGGTGCTAGTTCACAGGCAGGTACTGTTCGACTAATCACAAACAAACCTGATCACTCGGGTTTTGCTGCAGGCTTTGATACTAGTATCTCTACCACCAAAGGCGGTGATATGAGTAACACGGTTGAAGCCTACTTTAACGTTACGCCAACCGACAATTTAGCCTTACGCGTAGCGGCATACAACGATAGCCAAGGCGGTTGGATTGACAATATTGAAAACGATCCAAGCAATGGTGGCTACATTGGAAGTGCAGTGGTTATTGACCGCATATCTGGTGGTGCTCTTCAGGCCCAAGGTATTGACCCTACTGACATGGACGCGCGTCGCAGCATCAATGGTTTTGGTCCTAGCGAAGCAGCCGTAGTATCGCCAAGAAACAGCGAACACGTTGAAGACAACTTTAACGATGCGGTTTACTCTGGTGCTCGTTTCGGCTTGTCATACATTATTAATGACAACTGGGATGTAGTGGTACAGCACACCGAACAAACCCTAGACACTGAAGGTGTATTTGCTTACGACCCAACGGTTGAAGGTGAAAGCTCAGCGATTCGCTTCCAAAGCGATGAAAACTCTGATGAGTTTGGCTTAACCACATGGACCTTAAACGGCCGTCTTGAAAAACTTGATGTAGTTTATACCGGTGGTTATCTAGACCGTGAAATTGACACACTAACTGACTACACAGGCTATACAAACGGTGGTTTGTTCTCGGCATATTATGTGTGTACACACTATGAGACGCCAGATAACCCAGACGATGCCCGTTGTCTTGACCCAACTAAGTATTACAAAGAAGACACTACAAGCACTCGTTTAACTCACGAACTACGCTTTAGCACCACGATGGACACACCGTGGCAGCTAACCGCTGGTGTGTTTTATGACGAGCAAGAAGTGGCTTCTGTAGGGCAGTTCAAAATTGCAAGTACTGAGATATTCACTGACCTTGCAAGAACCCTTCAAGGTAATAAAGGCATTAATAGCGACGGTGGCCCTTTCTCACCTGAGATTAGCTTTGTTAACGATGTAACGCATACTATCGAGCAAATCGCGGTGTTTGGTCAGCTAGGTTATGAAATTACTGATACTGTAACTGCTACTTTTGGTGCTCGCTGGTATCAAATTGACGACATTTACCGCGGCGCTACGTCAACCCGTGACGTAACAAGTCGTCTAGAAGCATACGGCCAAGGTGTATTAGACCCAGCTGTTTACGATGGTTTAGGTCTTGACGGGCAGGGCGTAGTGGATGCTATCCAAGATGGTTCACTTGATATCGGCCTGTTAGGTGACGACGGCGTATTGACAGTAGATGACACTATTTTCAAATTCGGCCTTGACTGGAAAGTTACCGACGATGTTCTATTGTTCGCTAACTATTCAGAAGGTTTCCGCCCACCGGTAACTAATCGTTTAGGTGGTGACGCAGCAGCAAATGATACAGGCGCCTTTGCAGATTTCCGTGTGCCGGTTTACTCAACAACAGATACTTTGGACAACTACGAGATTGGTCTTAAAGGTGACTTCTTAGACGGCATATTGCGTGTTAACGCAACCGGTTATTACTCAGAAATTACTGATTTGCAAACTTCTCGTTTTGACCCGACTAATATAAGCTTCCTAGTATTCACCGACAACGTGGGTGATGCAGAAGTGAAGGGTATTGATGCGGATATCTCTTGGCTAGCTACCGATAACCTTGTGATCAATGCAGCCTTTAGTGTGCTTGATACTGAGCTTGTACGCATTAACCCTGAGCTTGAAGGTATTGCTGCGGGTGTTGGTAGTGAACTGCCATATTCAGCTGACTTCTCAGGTAATATTAGCGCGCGTTACTTCTTTGAGTTAGACGGTGGTAAAGAAGGTTTTGTAAACGCATCTTTGACCTATACTGGCGACCGTCTTGCTGGCATGGTTATGAATGCCTACGCCATGGAAGACGCCACACGCCTAATTTACGGCACAGGCTCTGGTCTTAAGATTAAGGACGAGGGTGAGGTGTTTAACGGTGCAACTTACCCAGGTGCCGACGGCGAAGTTATTCGTGGCGGACGCTATATTCAGGAAAGCTACGTTATAGGTAATGTATCTGTAGGCATGTCGTACGAGAGCTGGAAAGTTGAAGCATTTATCGACAATGTTTTCGACAAGTCTGCGATTTTGAATATCGATACGCAACAGTATACGCCTAAAGTTGTGACAAATCGTCCACGTACTATCGGCCTACGCTTCTCTTACGACTATTATTAATAGTTGTCAGTGGTTAATGAACAGTTAACCACCCAATAGTGTTATTAAACGGCAGACATTAGTCTGCCGTTTTTATTACTAAAGCTAATAAATTTCGGTAGTATTTGTGTTAACAGATAAACAGATTAATTAAATAGCATCTGTGCTGACATGATCTTAATGGCCTTTTTGTAGTGGTAGTGATTCGACTCGTAACAAGGCTCATAAAAGCGCGCTAAATTTTGCAAACAAAATAATAAAGTAGGCTATGACACCAGAAGAATTTCAACAACAAGTACGCGCTATAAAACAAGCGCTGCAGCGTGGGCAGTTTTCCTTTGCATTAGAAAACATTCAAACGCTTTTTTCTGCGTCGCTAAGCGATCCGCAAAAGGCTGAAACCCACTATCTGGCAGCGGTCATCCGAAGACTGTCTAAACAATATAACGAAGCGTTTAAACATATTGATGCGCTACTTAGGCTTAAACCGGATTATGGAAGAGGTTACCAAGAGTTAGCTTATTGTCATGAAGCCAACGGCAACCATGAGGCTGCGGCTACCGCATTTTTTAAGGCTACACATTTTAACCCTGCGCTAATTAGCAGTTGGAAAAAGCTGCTTGCCATTTATAAGAGCCATAACGATGCGCCTGCAGCAAATATGGCGACCCAGCAAATTGAACATTTGCAGTCAATTCCTGCCCCCGTACTCGGTGCTTATGACTTAATGTATGAAAAGCAGTTTTCTGCAGCAGAGCAAGTATGCCGACAATTTTTAACTAAGCATAAGCACCACCCAGAGGCAATGATGTTGCTCGCCGAAATTGGCATGCAGCTTAAGGTGTACAGCGATGCGGAGTTTCTATTAGAAAGCTGTGTTGAGCTTTACCCTGACAATGAAAGAGCCGCTGTAGCGTATCAAAATGTCTTATCTAAACTGGGCAAGTTTCCAGAAGCCGTAAAGGTGGCTAGAGCGCGATTAGCGCTTAATCCGGAAAGCTTTGCCATTAAAACTAGCTTGGCCCATGCCCTTGTCGGAGTTGGTCAGTTAGATGAAGCAATAAGCCTATATCAAAGTGTGCTTTCACAAAATGCTGATAGGCCTAAAGTGTGGATTTCACTAGGGCATGCGTTAAAAGCTAAAGGCGATACTACCGACGCCGTGAACGCTTATGAGAAAGCGGTGGAATATGCTAATGATTATGGCGACGCGTATTGGAGTTTAGCTAACACAAAAACCTACAAATTTAGCGATAGCATGCTGTCGCAAATGTGCGAACAGGTAGACGGTAGTTCAATAAAGTTGGACGATAAAATTCACATCTGGTTTGCGCTAGGTAAAGGGTTTGAAGACAAAGGCCAAGCGGATAAAGCGTTTGCTTACTATGAGCAAGGCAATAAACTCAAACACAGTACGCTACAATTTGATATTGGCAGAACAGAGAAGGCTTTAGAGGCTCAGCAACAGGCGTTTAAGACTGATTCTTTCAATACAAACCAGGGCTGCCAAGCCCCCGATCCTATTTTTATTGTTGGCTTGCCTCGCGCAGGCTCAACACTATTAGAGCAAATCCTAGCGTCTCATTCTCAGGTAGATGGCACCATGGAATTGCACGATATATTAGGCATTGCCTCATCATTAAGTCATCAAAAGACGCCTTATCCGTTTAATGTTAGTCAGTTAGATGATGCAACTCTTGAAAAGCTTGGTGCCCGTTATATCGAGCAGACTAAAGCTTACAGACAGGGCGCGCCGTTCTTCATTGACAAAATGCCCAATAACTTCATTCACATTGGCTTAATTAAAAAAGTACTGCCTAACGCCAAAATTATTGATGCACGCAGAAACCCAATAGACTGCTGTTTCAGCGGCTTCAAACAGTTATTCGGTGAAGGGCAAGAATTTAGCTATTCGCTTAGCGATATTGGTCGTTACTATAAAGCCTATGAACAGCTTATGGACCATTGGCATCGCGTACTGCCAGGCGACATTCTCACGGTGCAACACGAAGATGTGCTGGACGATTTAGAAGGGCAGGTTAAACGCATTCTAGATTTTTGTGGGTTAGGCTTTGAAGAGTCATGCTTGGCGTTTCACCAAACTAAAAGGGTTATTAAAACGCCAAGTTCTGAGCAAGTTCGTCAGCCTATTTATAAAACAGGTATGGGGCAGTGGAGACCCTTCGAAAACTATTTAGGTGAGCTCAAACAAGCGCTAGATAGCGACAGTTCGATGACAGGCAATTAAGAGATAGTTAACAAAAAAGTCATGGCTACCTTCTAGCCATGACTTTTAACAAAATTAGTTTTGATACTCCAGCAAGCTTCTAGGGCTGATAAGGTAACGAAGATTGGTGAAGGATAATTCTAATTTTACCATCGTCGCATTGCTTGAAAACAAAGCTCTTGTTCACAAAAATATGGCTGTCGTCTGCACCAATAAAATGTACGTTGCATTGAACAATGGCTAACTCGCCGTTCAATATGAAATCCTCCTTGCTATACCAAACCTTTACCCAAGGCTTAAGCTTGAACCCATTGTCGTTGGGGTAGTCGCTATTGCCACCTACAAAGTAGGAAAGCGCCCCTTCTTTTGTTGGGCGAAATGTTTGAGCACCAAACGTTAAGGTAGGCTTAAACAGCACCTTGCCATTATCGTAATCGTAATTTTCAGATAAAACCTTTGATGCGAACGCTTTCACATCGCCACCTTCAGCGTGTACTTTTCCCACCGCAACAACATTGTCGCACCAAGTCTGAAGGGCTGTATGTACCATCTCTTCTGTAAACATGGCGCTAACTCCTTAAATTGATGGCTATGTTAAAATGTATCATTAGTGTTTTTAACAATATCGCTAAATCAATGAAATGTAACTGATTATCCGTGATAGATAGTTGCTATCAGCGAAAGCTCTCGGAGCATACGATGATGCTAGTCACTAAAGGTACATCTATTGTAAAAGTTTGACGTGAAAAAATCAGTTAGAGTACAGTTTGACGGGGTAAAAGCCAGAATAGGAAGTGTCGTCTAAAGAAAGGTATAAAAAAGGCCGCACATAATGATGTGCAGCTAACAGTAAATTACAGTTTGTTTAATCTCGCTGTATAGCCGCCGCCAGGCGCTAGGGAAGTTAGTCGCATTCGCTGACTATTATGAGAACTGCTTTTAACCTATACTTTGTACAAAATAGATGCATTGCCATAATAATAATGAGATCTCCATTAGCCGCCATTTTATTATTCCTAGCGCTTTTTGTATTTCACGCAAATGCCGCGATAAAAGATATTCAGCCTCTTTGCCAAGAAAGTGTCGACGAATGTTTATCGAAAATTAGAGCACAGCAATCGCTATTAGATAAGAACACACCGCCATGGTGGGATCTTCAAGTAAGAAGGTTTGATATCTTATTTAACTTTCAACGTTATGATGAGCTTTATGCTCTTCTAAGACCTTGGCTTGAAGCTACAAATTTGAACGGAGTACCAGAGTACAAACCACTAGTTTCTCTGTTTTTCGGTAAGTGGCTACGGGCCAGAGGCCGTGAGCAGGAAGCAAAAGTAGCATTAACTGAGTCTTTAACGGGGTTGAAAGCACAGTATGAAAAGATGCCGTCTCCTCAATTAGGTATAAGGGTTTTAAATCTTTTTACTGTGCTTGGTAAAACGAAGGAAGCGCAGGACTTTGCTGAGCAACTAGAAGGTGAAAACTATAATGCGCCTGTCTTTTACCATGAGATCTTTGCTGAGCTCGGGCACGCCGCGTTAAAAGAAGGCGATAACGCAAAACATATTGAATATCGAATTAAATCGTTAAATTGGGCGTTGAAGGTGCCCGATTATCAACAGCAAGCTATCTCCTACAGCAATTATGCTGTAGCGCTTCGCAACAATAAGAATTATCAGGAGGCAGAGCAGGCTTTTGTGAAGGGTTTAAGATGTGCGGAGCAGGCGAAGGATATTGCTCAAATTAACAGTATTAAGTTACGGATAGCGGAAAACGCTATGCTTGGCAACGACCCTGAAAAAGCGAGACGTTGGCTCGAACAAATATCTGTTGAGGGGTTGCCATCTTTACAGCTATCGCGCTACCGAAAATTGGTAAAAGATAGCGTACCGCATTAATCGTTACGTTGATTTCGACTAGGTGCAGGCAAAATGCACATAGCAGCACGCTTTTTTTTACCAGTTGTTAGATTCACTAATATTTACGGCGCTTCAGTCCAGTCTCGGCCAAAATCTTTGCCGAAATCTCTTCTATCGAATATTTAGTGCTATTTAAAAACGGGATCTTTTCCTTTCTATACAAATTTTCTACTTCACGAAGTTCCATTCGACACTGTGGTAACGACGCATATTTACTATTCGCACGGCGTTCAGACCGTATTTGGTGAAGTCTATCGGCCGCAATCGTTAGGCCAAATAGCTTATGCTTAAACCGTCTTAGCGCAGGGGGAAGTTTTAGCATGTCACCCATATCTTCCTCTGTAAACGGGTAGTTAGCCGCTTTTATGCCGTATTGAAGCGCTAAATAGAGACTTGTAGGCGTTTTACCTGACCGAGATACACCGGTAAGTATAATATCGGCTTCGTCGTAGTCTTTTAAGTTAGAACCATCGTCATTGGCCAACGCGTAGTTTACGGCCTCAATTCTGATGTCGTAAGTGGTTTCGTGAATACTGTGCGTGCGATGTTTTTCTGGTTTTGAAGGAACACCTAACACTTTTTCCAGTGGCGCGACAAATTGATCGAGAAAATTATAATTAATACCTACTGATTTAGAGATTATCTTGCGAATATCTACATTCACAATTGTATAAAAAACGAGCGGCCTTTCTCCGGTGTCTTGAAAACTTTCAGAAATTTGCTGCAAAACTTTGTGAGCTTGTTCCTCAGTTTCAACGAAAGGAATAGTGTTGTGATTGAAAGAAACAGGAAACAGAGAAAGCAGGGCGTGGCCAAAGACCTCTGAAGTGATGGCCGTACCATCTGAAATATAAAAAGCTGTGCGCACAACATATCCTTAACATTGGTGTAATTTTATTACAAAAGTAATAAAGGGTTTACTTTCTGAATTTCCCCATTCTAAGATGATTTCGTCGAAAAGCTACACGGTTCTTGTGAATGGCGGCAAATTTCAAAGGTTTGCTGTCAAACGTAATGGACAGCGTTAACGGTGGTTGTCACCACGAATCGACAACAATTTGATGAGTTTCAGGTGATAAAAAATACAAACCTGAAATTAACCTCATACCCTACACATAAAAAAGCTGGAGGCTTGGGCTGTGCAAGAATACGTACTTTGGTATCAAGAACTGGGCATGCATGATGTGGGTCGCGTAGGCGGCAAAAATGCATCATTAGGCGAGATGATTTCAAACCTGGCGAACGCCGGTGTGCAGGTGCCGGGTGGTTTTGCTACCACCGCCGAAGCATTTAATGAATTTCTAGAGCAAAGCGGTCTAGAAGCGCGCATCCACGAAGTCTTAGACTCGCTGGACGTAGACGATGTGAATGCACTTACCGAAGCGGGTAAGAACATTCGTCAGTGGATCATCGATACGCCGTTCCAAGGCAAATTAGAAGAAGAAATTAAAACTGCGTTTGTGACGCTGCAGGGTGATGCAGGTGAAGAAGCGTCGTTTGCAGTGCGCTCGTCTGCAACGGCAGAAGATATGCCTGACGCGTCATTCGCAGGGCAACAAGAGACTTTCCTAAACGTTAAAGGTTATGAAGCCGTGCTTGTGGCAATTAAGCACGTATTTGCATCACTGTTTAACGACCGCGCTATTTCTTATCGCGTTCACCAAGGTTACGACCATAAAGGTGTGGCGTTATCTGCTGGTATTCAGCGCATGGTTCGCAGTGATATCGCTTCATCGGGCGTTATGTTCACTATCGACACAGAATCCGGTTTTGAGGACGTTGTATTTATCACCAGTTCATTCGGTTTAGGCGAAATGGTTGTACAGGGTGCGGTTAACCCTGATGAATTCTACGTTCATAAGCCAACGCTAGACAAAGGGTTACCTGCTATCGTTCGTCGTAACCTAGGCAGCAAGCTTACTAAAATGGTGTATTCAGACGATGAAGCACATGGTAAGCAGGTGTCTATTGTCGATATCGATGCCGCTGACAGCAAAACCTTCTCGTTGACCGACGAGGAAGTGATGGAGCTTGCTAAACAAGCGCAGATCATTGAACAGCACTACAAGCGTCCAATGGACATTGAATGGGCCAAAGATGGCGCAGACGGCAAACTTTACATTGTTCAGGCTCGCCCAGAAACAGTACGCAGCCGTGAAGACTCACAAAGCATTGAGCGCTTCCAACTGAAAGGCCAAAGCAACATCGTTGTTGAAGGTCGTGCAATTGGTCACAAAATTGGCGCTGGTGTAGCCAAAGTGCTTGATTCAATTGAGGAAATGGACAAAATCCAAGCGGGTGATGTTCTGGTAACTGATATGACAGACCCAGATTGGGAACCTATCATGAAGAAGGCTTCTGCCATTGTTACTAATCGTGGTGGCCGTACGTGTCATGCGGCAATCATTGCTCGTGAGTTGGGCATTCCAGCGGTGGTTGGTTGTGGTAACGCGACTGACATCATTAAAAATGGCGACAAAATCACTGTGTCTTGTGCTGAAGGTGATACCGGTTTTATCTACGGTGACGAACTAGAGTTCGACGTAGTAACATCACGTATCGATGCGATGCCTGAACTACCGCTAAAAGTGATGATGAACGTGGGTAACCCAGATCGCGCATTTGATTTTGCTCGCTTGCCGAACGCGGGTGTTGGTCTTGCTCGCCTTGAGTTTATTATCAACCGCATGATTGGTGTGCACCCTAAAGCACTGCTTAATTTCGACAGCCAGCCTGAAGAGTTGAAAGAAGAAATTAGCGATATGATTGCAGGCTACGAATCGCCAACGGAATACTATATCGAGAAATTGGTAGAAGGTATTTCAACCATTGGTGCAGCGTTCTCGCCAGAAAAAGTAATTGTTCGTATGTCAGATTTTAAGTCGAACGAATACTTCAACTTAGTGGGCGGTTATCAATACGAGCCAGACGAAGAAAACCCAATGTTGGGTTTCCGCGGTGCAAGCCGCTACATCTCTGAAGATTTCCGCGATTGTTTTGCCCTTGAATGTGAAGCCATTAAGCGCGTTCGCAACAAAATGGGTTTAACCAATGTTGAGATAATGATCCCGTTTGTTCGTACATTAGAAGAAGGTCGAAAAGTTATCGAGCTTCTTGAAGAGCAGGGTCTTAAGAAGGGTGAAAATGGCCTTCGCGTTATTATGATGTGTGAACTACCATCGAACGCATTGCTTGCTGACAAGTTCCTGGATATCTTCGATGGTTTCTCAATTGGCTCTAATGATTTAACGCAGCTGACGCTGGGACTAGATCGTGACAGTGGCCTTATTGCACACTTATTTGATGAGCGTGACGAAGCGGTGAAAGCACTACTTTCAATGGCAATTCAAGCTGCGAAGAAACGCGGTAAATACGTGGGCATTTGTGGTCAGGGTCCGTCAGACCACGAAGATTTCGCAGCGTGGTTGGTAGAAGAGGGTATCGACTCAGTATCGCTTAACCCAGATACGGTAGTTGAAACTTGGCTGTATCTTGCTGAAAAGCACGGTTAACACCCAAGTTCTGAGTACTACATATGTCAGGTGACTAGCTAATGTAGCGCTTAATGAATACGCGTAAAGAAGAGACCTTTTGGTCTCTTTTTTGTTCGAGTGAGCCTTCAAAACTTTGTGTGAGGTTTACTAAGTTTTATGCCAGCGTAACATTCCCTAAAAAAACTATGGTTATTTCGTAAAACTATAGATTTTGGGTCATTGTCTACATGACTTTATGTAATTAAAAGTGTAGTATTACAGGGTGAATTACATGATTCGATTTAGATAATAATTAATTTGGTTGGACTCTTATGGCACATAATGACAGCGCGGTTTCAGTAAAAAACTCCGAAGAAAATGTTATGCAATCAGGCTCTGTGGCAGAACAATTGGCGCAAGCTCAAAAAGAAATCAATGAACTAAAAATGCAGTTGATGTGGATGGAACGCAACTACGAATAAGTTTTGTGTCGCGTAGAGTTAGAAATAAAACGGTAGTTTACTTTCAAAATGACTCAAAAATATGAAAGTTTACATGCTGACTTTCATTGGGCATTTATAAGAGCTTTAAAGCGTGGTTTACAAAATCTGTGGCGCGTTTAGCTAAACGCTCATTGCTACCGATGCTGAGAACTACCGTATTATTTGTTTTTTTACCAAGCTTTTTATTATTTTCAATTGCAAAAGATAACTTATCAATTCAACTTACTTAAAACCTTTAACAGTGCCAAGAGCATAAGCAAAACAAAAGGTTTAAGAAGCGAGACTGTCTTGCCTTCGTTTTCAGTAACAAGGTTCCACATATACTCACCAAACTTAACCACTTTTTCATCACGTTAGATGAGCCTCTGACTCTCAAATTTGCCCTCCCAAACCAAGGTTATCAACTCATATGTCTAGGCAGCTAATGCCGGAGAGCTATTGCAGTCAAAACGATTGCCCTATCAAAATTAGCAGCGTTGGATGGGGTGGTTAAATTATGTGCATGTAGATATATATGCTATTGTGGTTAGTATGAGAAAGCGGTGAGAGAAAAAATGGCCTATCAATTCAAGTTTTTTGCACAGCCGGTAATTAGCAATATAAGAACCTTATGCGAAGCAGCGCTTGTTGAATTTACGATTGGTTTGATTTGCGCAGTATTTGCGTATGCAAGCTATGGTATTTTCATTCACCTCTTTGTAGCGTGCGTCATCATATCTGTTGCTTGTTTTTGCCTTAGTATTTACAACCTTTACAGCCTTTTTTCGCACCCATAGCGGATTTTCACAGTGTGCCTTGGTCAGCTAACGGAGTGAATATACTAGCAAGGGCAAATTGGCCATCAACCGTAGACAAACAAAAAAGGGTAATCACTGAAGTGATTACCCTTTTTACTATCCGCAACAATTTCGCAATGAAATGTTATTTGCGGTAAAGGTCAGTTTCTAGGCTTTTAGCTGGTCACCTACAGGCAACTGTCGGATGCGCTTACCGCAGGCAGCGAAAATGGCATTACAAAGCGCCGGGGCATAAACCGGTGTAGCTGGCTCACCCACACCTGCTGGAGGGGCATCGCTTTCAATAACTTCAACTTCAACCTCTAGTGGTGAATCGCTCATACGCGGTACACGGTAGTTGTGGAAGTTACTCTGCTGTACGCGGCCCTTATCAAAAGTAATACCGTCACTAATAGCAGTAGTAATACCGTAAACTGAGCCGCCCTGAGTCTGGTTTTTCACCGTGTCAGTGTTAACCACAGTGCCTGCGTCAATGGCTACCCACGACTTGATCACGTTTAAATCGCCGGCATCAGATACTTCCACTTCAACCACGGTGGCGACGTAGGTTAAAAAGCTACGGTGAGCGGCAATACCTAGGCCGCGGCCTTTTGGCATCTCTCGACCCCAATCAGCCATGTCAGATACTTTTTCGATGACATTGCGCAAGCGACCTGTATCTAGTGGGTAGACCGATTTGTCACCCCAATAGTTGTTGTACTCGGCTTTTTGCTCTGTCACATCGATAATTCTGTTGGGGCCGATAACGTCTAATAGGTAATCTTTCGCGTCTTTACCTGCCTTGTGCGCCGCTTCATTGATAAAAGACTGTACAGCAAACGCGTGGAAGATATTTGATACCGAGCGCATCCATCCAATACGCGCTTTTGCTGGTGCTTCACCGCGTTCTAGCTTCATATTAGGTGTAAGAATTGGATTGTCTGTAAAGCCCAAATCTAATTCAAAGCTGAAAGGTGCATTGGCGCCTTCTTGGAACGTTGAGGCAATGGGAGAAAACGCGGTTCTGTGAAGATAAGCGTCAATTTTACCATTTTCATCAAGCGCTGCTTCAACGTGCTGTGCCGACACCGCATGGTAGAAGCCGTGCTGAATATCATCTTCACGTGTCCATTGAACGCGAATTGGTTTGCCCGTTTTCATTGAAAGGTATGCAGCTTCCGCTGAAAAGTCAGGCTTAGACTTACGCCCGAAAGCACCACCTAGCATGGTAACGTGAACATTGATTTTTTCCTTGTCCATGCCAACCATAGCGCCCACGGTTTCCATATCAGCCTGCGGATTTTGCGTTGCAGCCCATACGTCAACCCGATCTTTATAGTACATGGCAGTAGCGCATGGAGGCTCCATGGGAGCTTGTGCTAAATGCGGCACGTAGTAGTCGGCAATTAGCTTGTCGCTGGCCTTTTCTAAAACGCTCACCGCATCGCCTTTTTCTCTAACAAGCGCTTGAGGTGTATTTACGGTGTTAAGCAGCTGCTCTTTAAAGTTCGCTGAGTTATAGTCGCCGTTTGCACCATCGTCCCAAGTCACTTCTAGCGCCTTACGGCCTTGCCACGCTGCCCATGTGTTGTTGGCGATAATTGCAATTCCACCTTTAGGCTGGAACTGAGGCGCACCTTTAGGGGCTGGAATTTCAATAATGTCGACAACACCTTTAACTGCTTTTGCTTTATCTGCGTTAAAGCTTTTCACTTTTCCACCCACTACAGGTGGGCGCTCAATAATGGCAACAAGCGCCTTAGGTTCACGAACATCGGCGGCAAAGGTGGCTTTACCGGTCACGATATCTTGAAGGTCGATATGCGCCATACCCGTATTGATGTAACGCCATTCTTTTCTATCTTTGAGCGTAAGCTTGTCTGCTTCTGGCGGTGTAATAGTCAGTGCATCATCTATTAAGTCTTTATAAGCAAGGGTCTTACCTGAACTATGAGCAACAACATGCTGCTCGGCAACACAGGTGCTCGGCTCGACGCCCCACCGCTTGGCCGCTGCGTGTTGCATCATATAACGTACGCTTGCGCCCATTTCGCGAAGGCGCTGCATATTGAAGCGAATGCTGCGGGAGCCATCGGTGTTTTGGTCACCGTATTTGGGATCGCCTTTGCCCTGAATAACAATAATCTTATCCCAGGCCGCTTCCATTTCGTCTGCAACAATTTGTGCGATAGCGGTACGGATTTGCTGACCCATTTCACTTCGGTGACAGGTTACTTCAACCATGCCGTCTGGACGAAGTGCAATAAACAAGTTTGCGCGCTTTGCATTTTCTGCAGGTTTTGCCAGAACGCCCGCCATAGCACGGGGCGCACCGCCCATAAAATAGGTACCAACAACTAATGCACCGGCCGCCGCTGTCGATTTCAAAAAGCTGCGGCGATTCATGTCAAAATAGGTATTCTCATTCATGCTTCTTCTCCCGCTTTACTTGGGTCAAAGTAGCTCACACCGGCATTTCCGCTCATTGACTTTGAAGCCGATTTAATCGCCTCATGAATGCGAGGGTAGGTGCCGCAGCGACAAATATTGCCAGACATATTTTGGACAATTTCTTCATCGCTTGGTGTTGGGTTGGTTGATAAAAGGCTAGCGGCCTGCATAATTTGCCCGCATTGGCAGAATCCGCATTGAGGGACTTTATGTTCTACCCAAGCTTTTTGAACCGGGTGGTCGCCGTTTTCGCTCAGCCCTTCAATAGTCGTAATCTTTTTGCCTTGAACTGCTGACACAGGTAATACGCAAGAGCGTTGTGCCATATCGTCAATGTGAACAGTACACGCGCCACATTGCGCCATACCACAGCCAAACTTGGGTCCTGTAAGGTTTAATTCGTCACGAAGGTACCACAATACTGGTGTTGATGGGTCACCGGAAAATTCGTGTTTGTTACCATTAACGGTAAACGTGATCATGGTCTTGTCTCCATAGGTAAGCGATAAATATGAACTACCCAAGCAGTACGGCGCTATTTGAACGCACTACAAAATTCATACCTATACGGTTACATTGCCTGATGATACGAACTATCTAAGATGCTGAACATGCAGAGATATATGCCACTAGTATTATTATTAAAGGCTTCGCAATTGTTATCTTAAATTACGTTAACACGCATTGCATCTCTGCGCATATACATAAGATTAAGTGTTAGGTCACTGCGATAAAATAACGCAAGAATCGCGAAAGAAGTGCTTACGAAGTAAGAGAAGTGTAGTGTTGTATGGACGAAACACGTACGCGAACGGGGTAAAAATACGTAGGTGAGAGCTATCGAAGCTTCCGCATGAGCAGAAAACGGTCAATTTTGCGTGCGCTCATTGTCATTGTTCGCTGGCTAAATTTAAGCCACCCACGTGCTCTAGGCCAGTCGTAACTCAACAGCACTAAACCTGCTACGACAAAGATGATAGAGCCAGGGAGTAATGTCAAAACAATTCCGCCAACAAATAAAATTGCCCCTAGAGTAAGTCTTAGTATACGCATTTGCCTAAATTCGATTTGTTACACTTAATGTTCTTGTAGTGTTGCTCAACCTTATTAATTTGCCAAGTGCAAAAGTGTAAATGTTTGTGCATATTTTACATGGCCTGATTCATGTAACATGTAATGGATGCGTAGCGGGTGAGTAATGAATGTGTAATAAGACAGGCATAATACAATTTAACGAATATTGTTGAATAAATAATTGTTTGAACGCTTAAGGCCAGCCATTGTGGTGAAGGCGTCTTGTGCGCTTTTTGTGAACCGTGTAGAAAGTTTATTTGCGATACAAAATACCCCAAACCTTCTAGGGCAGTAATTGTCAGTGCAACTTAAACTAATTATGCTGAAAAGCAGATCAACTAGTGAAGTTGGGTGACGTCTGGCAGTGGAAATCGCTCTGCCGGGCATTTTAGTCTTTGTCTTGGAACTCCCGCGTCCATAAACACGTGTCCGTCTGGTTTAAAACCTATAGATTGATGATATGACACACTTTCCAAATTGCAGATGACTTTAATGATGGGAAGGTTATTTTGCTTTGCGGCCGCTATCAATGCCCCAAACAAAGCGCGGTAAACTGGGAGTGTTCTGTGGCAGCGCTTAACGGCAATTCGGCCTAGTTCGCCTTTTTTTGTTAAGCGCCCGGTGGCAATGGGTTCGTTTTCATCATTAACTAATAGCACATGACATGCAGAGCTATCGTGTTCATCGAATTCGATAGCTTCTGGCACTTGCCACTCTAAAACAAATACATGTTCCCTTAGTGCTTTAAGTCGATGTTTGTCCTTTTCCCAATCGACGTTTTGTATGGTAAACGCCATATATGCCTGTTAATCCTCGTGCCATTCCCAATATCCATTATTAATAAGTGTAGTTAACGTTTCTAAAAATGTAAAAGAAGGCGCATCTTGACAGCAAGTTGCGTTCAAAACGGTAGCCGACGCTAGCACTTCAAACCATTCTTGGTCACTTTTCCCAAAGGCAAATTGACTTCCGTTGACATAAAGAGCACGTGGTAGGCCGCGTTTGCCATCGCAAATTAACGCGCGAATGCCGGGCGCAGGAGCAAAGCTAATGCCTGCTGCGAAATCATTCGAAATCTGCTCTAAGGTGACTTCATCTTCGAGTGGGAATTCCGGAACCCCTTGTTCGCTCATGGCTTCTAGAAGAGAAAGAGTGAAATCTTCACTATTAATAGCGTCTATCAGTTGCTGTTTTAGTGCTGCGACATCGCTAGCATTAACTAGTGTGCTGCTTGACTGTATGGCTCGGCCTGCATCGGTAAAGCGGTAATTTCCAGCACCTTTATCTAGCATCATCGCCAAGCTTTCTGCCAATTGCAGGTTGTCTGGTGCCCGATAACCCACTGAGTAGGTCAGGCTGTCTTCAATCGTAGCGCCATCATGAGGCCAACCTGGCGGCACATACACCACATCGCCAGGTTCACAAATAACGTCTATAACAGGCTCAAAACCTTCAATTTGTCTGAGTTTCGGGTGTGGGTGTATTTCCTTGTATTCTGAAGGTTTGCCTACTCTCCAGCGCCTTTTTCCTTTGCCCTGCACAAGGAACACATCGTATTGGTCGATATGAGCGCCCACGCCTGCTTCGTTTGTAGCGAAGCTAACCATAAGGTCGTCTAGTCGCCAGTTTGGAACAAAAGAAAAAGGTGCGAGGATTGGCGCAACGTCTGGTACATATTTATCTACGCCCTGAACGAGAAGGGTCCACTTACCCTTGCACGCCTTTTCAAAGTCGCTAATTGGACCTTGCTCAACGTGCCAATTTCCTTGGTGATTGCTTATGATTCGTGCGTCGACATCAGACTCTTGTGCGAGCCCAGCTAAGTCGTTTTCATCGATCGGATCTGCAAAGTTTGGAAAGAAACTTTTTATTACAGCTGGCTTTTGCTGCCAGTAATGCTTTAAAAAAGTTTCTGCATTAAAGCCTGTACCTGTTTTTACATCAATAAAGTACGTATTGTCGTTGGTGCTCATAGCATCTCTTGTTTGTAAGCCAATTTAGTGGAGTCTCCTCACTACGCTTAGTGATACAAAAAGCGTGATTTCAATGCCGAATAGTTTACGAATTAGCGCACTACATGTGCGAAAGCGTAAACGTAGCGTTTAAACGAGGGGAATAGTGTCTAAGCGGCATTATCGATTATTGAAAAAGGGAATGCCACCTTAGTGGGCTTCTTTAAAAGATATAGGCATTTAACGAATCATTTTTGACCTTAATCTGAGTGTGATAACACCTGTGTAGGCTCATATTTTTTAACAGTGGGTCGCAGCAGTTCGCTGCTTTTCTATCCTTCTCATGTAGGGCGGGAGTATTTTCGGTGAGATAAGCGGATCCTTCGGTTACTGGTTTAGACGCTTTAACGGAAGAGGTGCTGAGCATGTGGTAAGTTGTATCACATATCGCGATAGTGTTAGGAGCGGTAAATTGCTCTAGCATTGCTGCCTTGTTTACGGTTGATCCCCAGATATCAAAGCCGACAGATATGCGTGAAGAGAAGCCCATGAGTAGAGCACCTGAAGCAATACCTACGCGAAGCTGACAACTTGTAGATACTAGCAAGGTGTTGCTACTGACCTGATCACGGGTCTTCATTGCAAACTCAATAGCATGATTTGCAACCTCTTTGAAAGTAATTCCAGGTTCATCTTGATATGCGTAGTATAAAGAAGGTTCAACAAGACTATTGTTGCAACAAAACCCTACTGCAATGTACTGGTCCCCGTTGGTTTTTAAAGGTATGAGCTGAAACTCGCTGGCGATGTTATCGAATTGACTAAATAGTGCTTCTACAATACCAGTACACATCATGTCACCGTATTGCTCCGCCAGACATTGGTAATTCGACAGATCACAAAAGATCACAACGGCGTTGTGCACCTTATGTTTTAGTCTAGGAGCATTACTTTCACCGCTTTCTCCATTTTTATTTTCTTGGAAGGTAAAGGCGTAATAGCTGCCAAACGCTGGACTGTTGTGCTCTTTCGGCACGACACCCTCAGTATCGCCAGTATTGTGTAAGTCCATCTACATGCTCCCAATTAATATCCATTTAACGGTTAAATAAAAAGTAGGTATAAAAAAACGCGGTATTTTGACCGCGTTTTTAGTGTATTGGAAAGGCGTAGCCCTTATAACTGATCTACCAGCCTGATTGCATCACCAATGTAAGTTGCTGGCGATAAGGCTTTTAGCTCTGCTTTCGCAGTATCAGGCATGTCTAAATTATCGATAAACTCGGCAATAACCTCAGCATTTACTTTCTTACCACGAGTTAACTCTTTAAGTTTCTCATATGGCTTTTCAATACCGTAACGGCGCATTACTGTTTGAATAGGCTCTGCTAATAGTTCCCAGTTGTTGTCTAGTTCGTTAAGCAAGCTTTGCTCGTTAACTTCTAGCTTACTAATACCTTTTAGCGTGGCTTGATAAGCGATAACCGCATATCCTACACCTACGCCAAGGTTACGAAGAACCGTTGAATCGGTAAGGTCACGCTGCCAGCGAGAGATTGGCAGTTTTGCAGCAAGGTGGTCAAAGATAGCATTGGCTAAACCTAGGTTACCCTCTGAGTTTTCAAAATCGATAGGGTTAACTTTATGCGGCATAGTGGATGAGCCAATTTCGCCAGCCACTGTTTTTTGCTTAAAGTGACCAAGTGCAATGTAACCCCAAACGTCGCGATCGAAATCGATAAGAATGGTGTTAAAGCGGGCAATAGCATCGAACAATTCAGCGATATAATCGTGAGGCTCGATTTGCGTAGTGAACGGGTTCCAGGTAAGGCCAAGTGAGGTAACGAACTTCTCTGAAACATCGTGCCAATCTACATCTTTATAGGCCGACAAGTGCGCATTGTAGTTGCCTACAGCACCGTTAATCTTGCCGAGCAGTTCAACGTTCGCAATTTGACTGCGCTGACGCTTCAATCGAATAGCCACGTTTGCCATCTCTTTACCCATAGTAGTAGGCGAGGCAGGCTGACCGTGGGTACGGGCCATCATAGGTACATTCTGATAACGCTTGGCAAGTTCTACTAGCGCTTCGATTAATTTGTCACAGTAAGGAAGAATAACCGTTTCACGGGCTTCATGAAGCATCAAACCGTGTGAAAGGTTGTTAATGTCTTCAGACGTACACGCAAAGTGAATGAACTCGTTAACCGCAGAAAGCTCACTGTTGTCAGCTACTTTCTCTTTAAGGAAGTATTCAACGGCTTTTACGTCGTGATTTGTAGTGCGCTCAATTTCTTTGATGCGCATAGCATCTTCAACGCTAAATCCAGCAACAATTTGGTCTAATAGCGCATTTGACGTGTCTGAAAAGGCAGGAACTTCTTCAATTTGAGGGTTAGTAGAAAGCATTTGTAACCAACGTACTTCTACTTCTACACGGTATTTTAACAAGCCGTACTCACTGAAAATACTGCGTAATTCTACGCTTTTGCCAGCATATCGACCATCGACAGGGGAAATTGCAGTTAACTGACTCAGTTCCACCTTAAGCTCCTCACTAGTTTATTAATCGTAGTGCTTTAACAGCACTGTTAAGAATGTGTTTGCGTTTAAATAATATGTTTCTTCGTTTACCGCCCATCTGACGCCACATTACCGCTGCCCTTACGCCCGCAAGTAAAAGGGCACGCACTTTGTGCTGATTAGCAGGTTGGCTCAAATAATCTGGGTTGCCCGCCACCTGAATACGCGGAGCTAACGGACTGATGATATCGCTGTAAATACTTGCTAATGAGGACACAATTTGCGGATTTTGAAAGTCAACGTGCGCAAGCTGTCGTTGAACATGTGAGATACGTTCGCCCAATTCCTGCATAGCTTTAGGCTTTCTGGCTAGCTTTCTTTCAAGACCTAAGATGCTTGCGATATAGCGCGTTAGCTCTGTGTCTTTCGTTGCTTGCTTGTCAGATAATTGTGCAGCAAGAGTGGTGTAACCGGTTTTTAGATTAGACAGTTGCCCAAACACCTGTTGGGGAGTTTCTGGGTCGGTAACCAGTATGCTTGATAAACTTGCTTCGATAGCTTCGTTTTCAGCAGAGCCTCGTCTGGCTAGCTGCTGCACTAGCGCAGCAGCTTGACATACCCCCGCTAGGGCCAAATTGTTTTCTATATCGGTATCTAGCATCAGCGAATGTAACTCTCGATAATTCCGCCGCCAAGGCAGACTTCTTCACTGTAAAATACCGCCGACTGGCCCGGTGTTACCGCTTTTTGTGGCTCGTCAAACACAACTTCGATGGTGTCGTTTTCAGTTGGCGTGATAGTACAGGGGATATCCGCCTGACGATAACGCGTCTTTACCACCGCGCGCATAGGCTCGATAATCGCTTTTCTATCCACCCAGTGCAGCTGCTTGGCTACTAACCCTTTTGAATAAAGGCGAGGGTGATCAGCACCTTGGCCAACAATAAGTACATTGCGGGCAACGTCTTTATCAACAACATACCAAGGATCATCACCGTACTTAGCTAAACCGCCAATGTGAAGGCCTTTACGCTGACCTAAAGTGTGATACATCAAGCCTTCGTGTTGCCCAATTTCTTCACCTTCGGCGGTTTCGATAACGCCAGGCTGCGCGGGAAGGTAACGAGCTAGAAAGTCTTTGAACTTTCGTTCGCCGATAAAACAGATCCCTGTAGAATCTTTCTTATCATGAGTAATAAGTCCTTGCTCTTCCGCGATTTTGCGCACCAATGGCTTTTCAATATCGCCCACAGGGAAAAGGGTTTTAGCAACGTGTTCTTCGCCCAGGGTATACAGAAAGTAGCTTTGGTCTTTATTGTTGTCGAGACCGCGCAACATTTGCCATTTTCCATCTACTTCACGGCGACGAACGTAATGGCCCGTGGCAATATAGTCTGCGCCAAGATCTTCTGCTGCAAACTCAAGAAACGCTTTAAACTTAATTTCTTTGTTGCACATTATGTCTGGGTTGGGAGTACGGCCTGCTTTGTATTCTTCTAAAAAATACTCGAACACGTTATCCCAGTACTCAGCAGCAAAGTTGATAGTGTGTAGCTCAATACCAAGCTTGTCAGCAACCGCTTGGGCATCTTTTAAATCTTCCGCGGCGGCACAGTATTCATCGTTATCATCTTCTTCCCAGTTTTTCATGAAAAGACCTTCAACCTGATAGCCCTGCTGTTGGAGCAGGTAGGCTGAAACAGACGAATCGACACCGCCGGACATACCGACGATCACTTTTTTGCTGGCGTTAGATTCAATATCACTCACTACGGATTGCACACTCATTTAATTAATAAAAAAGAAACCTTATTTGCCCATGGTGTCATGCATTAACATACTTATGAATTTGCCAATACAGTTACTCATTTGCTGGGCTATTTCACCAAGCTACTATGTGAGCTTTAACGTAAGTTACCAAGAATAAATAGGTCTGTTTTCGAGGTCGCGGATTTTATCAGATTCCGATCGGTAATTCACATTTAATCCTTATCTGATTAAGTAATTAAATATGTGCGTGAGCATGCTTGGTTCTCAATGCACAAATGTCTCTGTACGTTAATGAGTACTACAAGGCACAGCAAGGCCTATCGGTTGATATATTTCCAGCTTCTCGGTGCCACATTAGTGTGGTCGTCAAAGTTGAATTCAAGCATGGGAATTGCTTTTATCATCAAAAAGTCACGTATTTGCCATTTGCAATACCATCTATGGTCCAGCTGCCTACTCGATATCTTATGAGGCGAAGGGTAGGGAAACCTACATGCGCTGTCATACGTCTTACTTGTCGGTTTCTGCCTTCTGTGATGGTAATTGCCACCCAGCTAGTTGGAATAGATTGTCGAAAGCGCACAGGTGGGTTTCTTGGCCAAACATCAGGTTCTTTCATCGCTTTTACTTTTGCTGGGCGGGTCATGCCGTCCTTTAATTCGACACCATCGCGAAGCGCCTGCATTGCTTTTTCGTCCATAACACCTTCCACCTGCACCCAATAGGTTTTGCTCGTCTTGGCGTTGGGGTTTGCAAGTTTGTGTTGAAGCTTACCATCATTAGTCAGTACTAAGAGGCCTTCAGAATCTCGGTCTAGACGCCCCGCTGCGTAGACATCGGGAATATCTATATAATCTTTTAGCGTCTCTCTACCGTCCGCATCGGTGAATTGAGAAAGAACTTGAAAAGGCTTATTAAATAGCACCACTTTGGCGTTTGAAGACATGTTACTTCCGCTTGTTGAATGTCGAGATATCGAGGGGATTTTACTTTAAATCGAATTAACGCGCTTGAGAAAATTCAGCACAAATAGCCGTTTGTGCACGGTAGTTTGTCGATAAATTCGGTGATCTTATGTGCTAAGACAATGGTATGACTTGTAACTCAAACTTTCGACCCTATACTAATGGTCGCTCCCATTTTTATAAGAGAGCGCATCTGCATAATTATTAGACAGTTTTAGCAGTGACAAGCGGGCTTGCTTGTACATCAGACTTCGCCGCTTTGTGTAACTATTAAGTTAAGCGCATGGCTACGAGGGTCTTATTGCTAACATAGGGAATTGAATAATGTGTGGGGAAGAAAACAGCAAGTGACCTAATGCTTAATAAAAGCAAAAGGTGGAAAACATCAAATACGTTTCGCAATGACTGTGGGCGTAACATGAAACATGTTACGGGTTGTTGCGACCTAATGGACTAAAGACGACAGTACCCTGTCGAAAAAATTGAGGTATATAATGACCAAGTCTAAGATCATCTATACGAAGACTGATGAAGCGCCAATGCTGGCGACTTATTCACTTCTTCCAATCATCCAGAAGTTTGCCGCAGCTGCAGATATCGACGTTGAGCTAAGCGATATTTCATTAGCTGCGCGTGTATTGGCAAATTTTCCTGAGTACCTTTCTGAAGAACAAAAAGTGCCAGACGCGTTAGCTGAACTGGGTGAGATGACCCAAGACCCGAACGTTAACATCATCAAGCTTCCAAACATCAGTGCCTCAATTCCTCAGCTTCGTGCAACGATTAAAGAATTAAACGATAAAGGCTTTAACGTACCAGCGTTTCCTGATGCACCAAAAAACTCTGAAGAAGAAGAGATTCGTGAGCGTTACGGTAAGGTACTAGGCAGTGCGGTTAACCCAGTATTGCGTGAAGGTAACTCAGACCGTCGCGCGCCTACTGCTGTTAAAAATTATGCGCGCAAACACCCGCATTCAATGGGTGAGTGGTCTCAAGCATCTCGTTCACACGTAGCGCACATGCGCGGCGGTGACTTCTACTCGGGTGAGAAGTCAGTGGCAGTAGAAAAAGACGGTCACGTTAGCATTGAATTTACTGGCAAAGATGGTAGCAAGAAAACCCTCAAGCCTCGCGTAGACCTGCTCGCTGGCGAAGTGATCGACGGCATGTTCATGAGTAAAAAAGCGCTGTGCGAGTTCTTCGAAGAGCAAATTGAAGATGCGAAGAACACAGGCGTTCTATTCTCACTACACGTAAAAGCGACCATGATGAAGGTGTCTCACCCAATCGTATTCGGTCACTGTGTGAAAGTGTTCTACAAAGATCTATTCAACAAATGGGGTGACCTGTTTGAAGAGCTTGGTGTAAATCCGAACAATGGTCTTGGTAGCGTTTACGACAAAATCGCTAGCCTACCTGAAAGCCAGCGTTCTGAAATTCAAAAAGACATCAACGCGTGTTATGCAGACCGTCCGCCAATTGCGATGGTTAACTCTGACAAAGGTATCTCTAACCTTCACGTACCAAGTGACGTGATTGTAGACGCGTCTATGCCTGCAATGATCCGTAACTCTGGTCAAATGTGGGGACCAGATGGAAAGGCGCACGATACTAAAGCGGTTATCCCTGAAAGTACCTACGCCACTATTTACCAAGAAGTTATTAACTTCTGTAAGACACATGGTGCATTCGATCCAACAACAATGGGTACAGTACCTAACGTTGGTCTAATGGCGCAAAAAGCCGAAGAGTACGGCTCTCACGATAAAACGTTTGAGCTAGAAGCAGATGGCACGGTATCAATTGTTGACCAAGACGGTAACGTTCTTATCTCTCACGATGTTGAAGAAGGTGATATCTGGCGTATGTGTCAGGTGAAAGATGCACCTATTCAAGATTGGGTTAAGCTAGCAGTGACCCGCTCACGTCAATCGGGCATGCCTGCAGTATTTTGGCTAGACGATGAGCGTGCTCACGACGCGCAGCTTATCAAGAAAGTTGAAAAGTATCTGCAAGACCACGATACCAATGGCCTAGACATTCAAATTATGTCTCCTGTACGCGCTATTCGCTACAGCATGGAACGTGCACTTCGCGGTCTAGATACTATTTCAGTAACAGGTAACGTACTTCGTGACTACCTAACTGACTTGTTCCCAATTCTAGAGCTGGGTACAAGTGCTAAAATGCTATCAATCGTTCCATTGATGGCTGGCGGCGGTCTTTATGAGACTGGTGCGGGCGGTAGTGCACCTAAGCACGTACAACAGTTTGTTGAAGAAGGTCACTTGCGTTGGGACTCACTCGGTGAATTCCTTGCGCTAGCGGTATCGCTAGAAGACGTTGCGATTAAACACAGCAATACTAAAGCAAAGGTAATTGCAACTGCCCTTGATAAGGCAACTGAGAAGCTACTTAACAACGGTAAGTCGCCACTTCGCAAAGCAGGCCAACTTGACAACCGTGGTAGCCATGTTTACCTAGGTCTATACTGGGCTGAAGAAGTAGCAAACCAAACTGAAGATGCAGACTTAGCAGCGCAGTTTAAGCCAGTGTATGAAGAGTTATCTGCAAAAATTGATGACATCTTGGCTGAAATTGATTCGACTCAAGGTAGCGCTCAAGAAATTGGCGGTTACTACTACCCAGACGAAGATAAGCTTTTCGCAACAATGTCTCCTAGCCAGACATTAAAAGCGATTCTTGGCGCATAGATTTTTGACCGTAATTATAGCGTTTAGACGCGATTGTATTATTGCAATCACGTAAGCTTATTTAGACAACTGTTAGTGTTATCTAAATACATTTTGAAAGCCCGCTTGCAGATGTAAGCGGGCTTTTTTTATGCAGTTTTTAAGTGAAAAAGGGTGACAAAAGGGGAGAGTAAAGTTCGTATATTAGGAAGGTTTTAAATTACTAGGTTGGCAAAATTAGTAAATGGCTTAACAATAAAGAGCGCGATATATACTGGCTATAAAAAAATGTGAAAGTACGTAAATTGAAAACTTAGCGCGTTGCCTGTCTACGGACAACAGTTCGCGCAAACGAGTTATAGGAATATTGGTAAGTGTGTAATCTTAAAAATTAATAATAAAACGAAAAGGAAGGGCTTAAAAGCTTTAGGGATAGAAGGGTTTTAGAGCACTCTGTTAGACAATTCAAAGACACCAAAATATCTGACGTCCAATAACGCCAAAATAATTTCCACATAGCAAAAGCTTATAGCAAGAAAATCAAAAGCCCGACGCAAGGGTCAGGCTTTTTAAATTCTTTTTTAACGCTCTGGTTCTTCTTTGAAGCCAATGTTCTCAGCGTGAAGACCTTTAGGGCCTTGCTGAACTTCGAACGTCACTTCCTGACCTGCTTTTAGCGAACGATAGCCTTCCATTTGAATCGTAGAGTAATGTGCGAAAATATCTTCACCACCATCCTCAGGCACGATAAATCCAAAACCCTTTGCGTTGTTAAACCATTTAACTTTGCCAACCGCCATACTTCGACTTCCTCTTAATCCTTGAACTCACGAGTATCTGCCCCCATTATAGATCCGGAGACACGGTGGAAAGAGTATTGACTATAGAAACTTTAAAGTGACTGCTTTAGAGTGACAAACGTGCAATACTCAAAACCACAATACAAAATGTAGATTTTTTAACCATATTATGTCAAGGGCAAATGTGAATAAATTTATACAAAAGTTTGTACACATAAGCGCCGGTATACCACTATTATTAAGTTATGAGTAAAGACAACGCTATTAGTATCGAAAAGGAAAAACAAAAAGACGCGCAGCGACAAAAGCCGCAGCCGCCTCCCATGTATAAAGTGTTGTTAAACAATGACGACTATACACCGATGGATTTTGTCATTGAGGTACTCAAAAAATTTTTCAATATGGATGATGAGAAAGCCAACCAACTTATGCTGACCGTTCATTATGAAGGAAAAGCCGTGTGTGGCATTTTCACTGCTGAGATAGCAGAGACAAAAGTGATGCAGGTTAATCAGTACGCACGCAAGCATCAGCACCCGCTGATGTGCACGATGGAGCAAGCATAAGGTTTTTTGTAGAGGGCGAGCAATATGTTAAATAAAGAATTAGAACAAACGTTAAATGATGCGTTTGTATTTGCCAGAGAGCACCGTCACGAGTTTATGACGGTTGAGCACTTGTTGTTGGCATTGCTTGATAACTCAGCTGCTCGTGATGCGCTTAAAGCGTGTGGTGCCGATATCGAGGCAATTAAAAGCGAACTCCTATCGTTTGTTAAAGATACCACGCCACTTATTTTGGACGACCAATTAAACGAACGGGAAACACAGCCAACGCTAGGTTTCCAGCGTGTTCTTCAGCGTGCGGTATTTCACGTTCAATCGTCAGGCAAAGATGAAGTGACCGGCGCCAATGTGTTAGTTGCTATTTTTAGCGAACAAGAGTCGCAGGCGGTTTACATCCTAAAGAAAGCTGATGTAACTCGTCTAGATGTTGTGAACTTTATTAGTCACGGCGTTAGTAAATCGGATGACGATGAGCCAGTTAATCCCGAAGCATCTGAGGAAGGTGAATCAGGTGAAGAGGGCGGTTCTGCATTAAGTAAATATGCTACTGACCTAAATCGTCATGCGAAAGATGGAAAAATTGACCCACTTATCGGTCGCGATGCAGAAGTAGAACGCACCATTCAAATTCTGTGTCGTCGCCGTAAAAACAATCCGTTACTTGTGGGTGAAGCTGGTGTAGGTAAAACTGCAATAGCCGAAGGCCTAGCGTATAGGATTGTAAACGATGACGTACCTGATGTTATTGCAGAGAGCACCGTATATTCATTGGATTTGGGTGGCCTGTTAGCTGGCACCAAATATCGTGGAGATTTTGAAAAGCGCTTAAAAGCGATTTTGAAAGAGCTTGGCAAAGATAAGCATGCAATTCTGTTTATTGACGAAATACACACCATCATTGGTGCTGGAGCGGCTTCAGGCGGCGTAATGGATGCGTCTAACTTGCTCAAGCCTAAACTATCAAGCGGCGAACTTCGCTGCATTGGCTCAACTACCTATCAAGAGTACCAGGGTATTTTTGAAAAGGATCGTGCACTTGCTCGTCGCTTCCAAAAAGTAGATGTGACTGAACCAAGCGTAAGCGATACGACCAAGATACTGCTTGGGCTCAAGAGTCGCTATGAAGAGCACCACAATGTGCGCTTTACGCAAAAGGCGATTCAGGCGGCTGCTGAACTGTCAGCGAAATATATTAATGAGCGTCATCTTCCAGATAAAGCGATTGATGTTATGGACGAAGCCGGCGCGAGCCAGCGTCTGTTGCCACCGTCTAAACGCAAGAAGACAATTAATGTAGGCGACATTGAGCAAATTATTGCGAAAATGGCACGTATCCCTGAGAAGTCTGTATCGGCGTCTGACAAAGAGGTTCTCAAGAACCTAGGTCGTAACCTTAAGATGGTGGTGTTCGGTCAGGACAAAGCCATAGAAACGCTAAATGACGCTATTTTGTTATCGCGCTCAGGTCTAGGAAATGAAGCAAAACCTATTGGTAGTTTCCTGTTTGCTGGCCCTACCGGGGTGGGTAAAACAGAGGTAACACAACAATTAGCGAAAACTATGGGGGTTGAACTGGTGCGTTTCGATATGTCTGAGTACATGGAACGCCATGCAGTTAGCCGTCTTATTGGTGCTCCTCCAGGCTACGTTGGGTTTGACCAAGGTGGCTTGTTAACAGACGCGGTAATTAAAAATCCGTATTCTGTAGTGCTTCTAGACGAGATTGAGAAAGCGCATAGCGATATTTACAATATTCTGCTTCAAGTTATGGATCACGGCACACTTACAGATAACAACGGCCGTAAGGTGGATTTCAGAAATGTTGTTTTGGTGATGACCACCAACGCAGGTGTGCAGGAGACGGTGCGTAAGTCTATAGGCTTCAAACAGCAAGACCACAGCCACGATGCAATGTCTGAAATCAACAAGGTGTTTACCCCTGAATTCAGGAACCGTCTTGATGGAATTATTTGGTTTAATCACCTTGAGCCAGAGATTATTCTACAGGTGGTTGATAAGTTTATTATCGAGCTTCAGGCGCAGCTTGACGTTAAAGGTGTCTCGCTAGAGGTAACCAGCGCTGCACGTGCTTACATGGCCGAGAAGGGCTATGACAAAGCAATGGGCGCACGTCCTATGGCTCGGGTTATTAAAGACGACCTTAAGAAAGAGCTGGCGAATGAATTATTGTTCGGTGAGCTATCTAAAGGTGGAAATGTGAAAGTAGATTGTGTTGATGACAAGCTTACCTTTGAATACTCAGGCGTTGATGCTAAGTCTGAAGAAGCAGAACCAAGCTAGAACAGCACATTAATACTAAGCAGTGACCTAGCGTAGCGTTAGGCGAGAGCCTGTAACAGATTCTGTGTAACTGCCATTAGTTAATGTGCTTTTCGAGGCGTTCCTCGAACTCGATAATAAAACGACTCATCGCCTGACGCCAGTTTTGAATCGGCATCGACCATTTCTTACTGGCGTCTTTTATTGCTAAGTACACCATTTTTCTAGCGGAATCATCGCTGGGGAAGATTTTCCGTTTCTTGATGGCTTTACGGATAACGCTGTTCAACGACTCAATGGCGTTGGTGGTATAAATCGCCTTGCGGATGTCCTCGGGATAGTTGAACAAGGTATTGAGATTATGCCAGTGCGTGCGCCATGACTTTGCAATTTGAGGATACTGGCCGTCCCATGTCTCAGCAAACCGTTCTAGTTCAAGCAGTGCCTCATCTTCTGTTGCTGAGCGGTATACGCGCTTTAAATCTGCCGTGACAGCTTTATAGTCCTTCCACGATACGTATTTAAGTGAGTTACGCACCATGTGTACGATACACAGTTGAATATGCGTTTGCGGGAACACAGCATTAATCGCATCAGGGAAGCCCTTGAGACCATCTACACAGGCGATGAGGATGTCTTCTACACCACGCTGTTGAAGTTCGGTTAGCACGTTTAGCCAGAACTTAGCGCCTTCATTCTCGGCTATCCACATGCCCATCAACTCTTTGTGGCCTTCGGTATTGATGCCCAAGGCCAGGAAGATAGATTTGTTGATGATGCGCTTATCCTGTCGTATTTTCACCACGATACAGTCGAGGTAAACAATCGGGTAAATGGCATCTAACGGGCGCGACTGCCATTCCACAACTTGCTCGATAACTGCATTAGTGACGCGAGAAATCAATGTTGGCGATATCTCTGCACCGTACCATTCATCAAACGCATTGACGATTTCACGGGTACTCATGCCTTGTGCATAAAGCCAGAGGATTTTATCGTCCATGGAGGTGAAACGGGATTGATGCTTTTTAACGAGCTTAGGCTCAAAGGAGCCTTCACGGTCGCGAGGCGTATCAAGTTCAAACTCGCCATCTTCGGTTTTAACTCGCTTGGTGCTCTTACCGTTGCGACTGTTTGATGACGTAGACTTTTGATTTTTCTCGTAGCCAAGATGCTCATCCATTTCTGCGTTCAAAGCCGCTTCAACGGTGATTTTCTTCAACATCTGACTAAATTCGTTTAAGTCCTCAGGAGTTTTAATTCCCTTGGCCGCTTCCTTTGCGAAAGCTTCAAGCTCTTTCTTATTCATGTTCATCTGCCTATCCTTAACTCTCTATAGAGTAAATTGAGATAGGCAGTTACACAAAATTAGTTACAGTCTCTTAGGCGATACAACAGACGTTGTTTATCTTAGCGCTACACTTTCATTTTGACGCTGTAATCACTTGACCCGTCCTAAGATAGGTTGACAGTTTTTAGGCCAGCTCTAGTAGCTGGCCTTTTCGATCGTGCACTTGGTTGGGAGTTTTCATGCCCAAACTAAGGTGCGGTCTCATTTCGTTGTAAATCTTGATTGATTCGGTAACAAGTATGTCTAATTCCTCTATCGTTTTACACCGATAGATTAAGAACTCTTGCTTGAGTATACCGTTTATTCGTTCTGCTAATGCATTTTGATAACAGTCGTAACCATCTGTCATTGAAGGCTGGATCCCATTCGCATTCAACTCATTCTGGTAGACAGCTGAACAGTATTGTAGCCCTCTGTCTGAGTGGTGAACACTGTTACCTGCATATCGTTTATCTTTGACGGCCATCTTCAGTGCTTTGACTACATTTTCAGCCCTCATATCCAAGCTCAAGTGGTGCCCTACAATTTTACGCGTGCGAGAGTCTGTTACTAACGATAGATAGTGTACACCTTGGTCGGATTCGAGATAGGTGATATCGCTAACAAGCACATGCTCTGCATTATGCAGACCTTCTTCCTTAAGTAAATTTGGATGCTTTTTCATCCAATGTTTACTGAATGTAGTTTTGGTAAAGCTCTTCTTTGGCTTAACGAGTAGTCCCTCGCTCCTTAAGTAAGTAAAAAAGCCATCTCGACCTAGTTTAATCCCATGCTCAACCAACTTTGGTTTTATAAGTTTATAGAGCTTACGCGTCCCTATTTGTGGCATATACTTGCGCCAATAAAGTACCCAATCTTTAATTATCGATAGCTCTGCTCTTCTACATTCCATGCGAGAAACAGCTTGGTAAACCGACTGTCTCGATATTCCCACAACCCGGCATGCTGCCGCCAAATTTATTTCTTTTCTTGTTTTGGCTTGCCAGACGTACCGGATAAGTACTTTTTTCTGAGACCCGCTCCATACTCGTTATCCATAATATCTACCATTCCATTAAGGATTTTATTACGGAGCTTTTCGTCAGCTAATTCTCTCTCGAGGCGTTTTATTTTTTCGGCTGGTGTTTCTTTTGAACTTGGCATAAGTGGATGCTGAAATGGTTTCGACCAGTCGAGTCTACCATGCTTTCTGAGCCAAACCAGTACCGTCGACCTTCCTTGTATTCCGAAGTGAGCTTGTGCCTGTTTATAAGTGAATTCGCCTTTTTCTACACGCTCAACTACACCCAATTTAAAAGCTAATGTGTAATCACGCTGTGTGCGCTTAGGTCTTTGATTACTTGAAGTTGTCATAAAGAAGTCCTCTTTATGTCAACGTATTTTAGGACGGGACAACTAGATACGAAAAAGCCCGATATTAATCGGGCTTTTTTATGCGTTACCGCTTAAATGGCTCATTATCTTGCGCGATAAATGATACGACCTTTAGTCAAATCATAAGGAGTCATCTCGACGGTGACCTTATCGCCAGTAAGAATACGGATATAGTTCTTGCGCATTTTACCAGAGATGTGTGCAGTCACTACGTGACCGTTTTCTAGTTCAACGCGGAACATAGTGTTAGGTAGTGTGTCCAACACAGTACCTTCCATTTCAATACAATCTTCTTTTGCCATGTAAAGCAGTTACCTCAGTAATTCAAAATTTTTGCCGCGCAGACCTTACCCAATCTTGGGTGCGGTGTAAAGCAATTAAGTGTCTATTTTACTATTTTTGCTAAATAGATGCCATTCATTGTCACTAAACTGCTCAAATGGCGAAAATTTATGTTTATAAGACATTTTTTTACAGCCATCTACGTAGTACCCCAGATAAACGTATCGATGGCCTAAACTCTTTGCTTGCTCAATTTGCATCAATATCATCCAAGTACCCAAAGAGGCTGAACTATAGTCGGGGTCAAAAAACGTGTAAAGCGCAGAAAGCGCTCCCATGTGCTCGTTGGCATCAACGATATCCGTTACAGCGACTGCAATGAGCTTGTCGCCATCATAGGCCTCTAAATAATGAGTTGTCATCCACTCACATAATACAAAATTTTCAAACTGGGTTTGAGATGGCGGATACATACTGCCATCTGCATGACGCTCTGTAATATAGCGCTCATACAGTGGATAGTACGTTGATTTGGTTTTCTCAACGAGCTGAACGCTAAAACCCTTATTGCTTTTGAGTAGCCGTTTCTGACTACGAGAAGGCGTGAAATCGTGGACCGGTATTCGCACTGATTTACACGCTTGGCAGGCAGGGCAGTGGGGCCGGTAAATTTGCTCGCCGCTTCGACGGAAGCCCGCTTGTATCAGTTGTGAATATCGCCACGCCTGAAAATCATTATTTTCGGCGTACACTAACAACTGCTCTTGCTCATCAGGCAAATAGCTACATGAAAATGATTGCGTTATACCAAACTTCACGGAGTAATCACTCTTGGCTTCCAACGATTAAGGTAGTCTTCAGACAGCCTACCGTCTTCAGTTAAAGTGTGGTTGTTATTTTCGAGTTTTTCAATAAAGATTTCACGCGGTAACACGTTAGCACCTAACGACGACAAGTGTTCAGTAGGAAGCTGGCAATCGATAAACGCCATATCTTGAGATTTCATATGTTCGACCAAAGCCAACATAGCAAGCTTAGATGTGTTGCTTTCTGTATGGAACATAGACTCACCGCAATAAACTTTTCCTATTCCCACGCCATACAGACCGCCAACTAGTGTATCTCCGTTCCATACTTCTACCGAGTGCGCTAAACCCAAACCATTAAGCTGTCGATAGGCGCCAATCATGTCATCGGTTATCCAAGTTTCGCTGTTCAACTCTCCCGTATTGGGGTTCTTACGAGGTGTCGATGAACAGGCCTCTATCACCTGGTCGAACGCATGATTTAAGGTTACCCTATACTTTTTCTTACGAGCGAGTTTCTTAAGGCTTTTCGATGCTACAAAATTGTCAAGTTCGATAATGGCTCTGGGGTCAGGTGACCACCACAACAAAGGTTCATCGTCACTAAACCAAGGGAATATTCCCTGCGAATAAGCTGAAAATAAACGGGCTGGGCTGAGGTCGCCACCGAACGCTAACAGGCCGTTAGGATCTTCCAATGCGGTATCGACAGCAGGGAAGGGGGCGCCTTCTTCTATGTAGTGTAACGCTATCATAATTCAGCCAGAAAAAAGCCCCACAGGATTGTAGGGCTTAAGAGCAGAACTTTAACCTTGCTCAGGCATAGTACCGTCTAGGTACTTTTCGGCGTCAAGCGCAGCCATACAGCCAGTTCCGGCTGATGTTATAGCTTGGCGATAAATGTGGTCGCTCACGTCACCCGCGGCAAATACACCTTCAACACTAGTCTGGGTTGCGTTTCCGTTAGTTCCACTATTCACTACGATATAGCCATCTTTCATTTCTAGTTGGCCATCGAAGATATCAGTGTTTGGCTTGTGGCCGATAGCAACGAAAAGACCCATTACATCAATCTCTTCTGTTGCATCACTGTTGGTATCTTTAATGCGAACCTTAGTTACGCCCATTTCATCACCCAGCACTTCATCAAGCGTACGGTTTAGATGGAGTACCACGTTCCCGTTTTCAGCTTTATCGCGAAGACGTTTCTCTAGAATTTTTTCGCTTCTAAAGCTGTCTCTTCTGTGAATAACGTGTACCTCTGACGCAATGTTTGAAAGGTAAAGTGCTTCTTCAACAGCCGTGTTACCACCACCGATAACCGCTACTTTTTGGTTGCGGTAGAAGAAACCATCACAGGTTGCACAGGCAGATACACCTTTACCCATAAACGCTTGTTCTGACTCTAGGCCTAAATATTTTGCCGAAGCGCCTGTTGCAATGATTAGTGCGTCACAGGTATAGGTACCGCTGTCACCATAAAGGGTGAACGGGCGCTTAGAAAAGTCAGTTTTGTTGATATGGTCGAAAATAATTTCGGTATCGAATTTTTCAGCATGCTTTTGCATACGAACCATTAGGTCAGGACCAGTAAGCCCTTCTGGATCGCCCGGCCAGTTTTCAACTTCTGTGGTGGTAGTAAGCTGTCCGCCTTGTTGAATACCAGTTAACAATACAGGTTCAAGGTTTGCACGTGCAGCGTAAACCGCTGCAGAATAACCCGCGGGGCCTGAACCCAAGATAAGTAGACGGACGTGTCTGCTTTCTGCCATTTTCCTCTCCAAATTATTCACCCATCACGGGCTACTTATAAAATTCTCTTAGAAAGCTAGGTAGGGGCAAAAATTTGTAAATCAAGCACAATACCCAGTTTGTTTTATTATAGTAATCTGCCAACGCAATTTCTGCAGGTTTCATTCAGTTGCTTAATAAAAGACACAACAAATATATGCAACGCACTGCTCAGGCTAAAGCGCTATATGATGCCTTCATGCGCAAAAAATGTCACTTAAAGATGAGGCCAATTTATACCTTTTGATTATTAAGGTCTCTTTAACTTTGTAGTACCTTTTAAGACTATTCACTGAAAGGCATCCAAACACTAAGCACGAACGTAAACAAATAGTAGACGGTCAGTTTAAGCGCAACGCTCTATACCGAATTAAACTTAATTAACCAGAACGTTACCTTGTTTGATAGAATATTCGAGGTCATTTGCGGTCAGCGTCCTGAACGCTTTGTATAAAACGTACGAAAGAAAACTCGTAAAAATGACGCAAGTGAATTGTAATAGATAAAAAGCGGTTTACAATTTAACTATACCACCCAGAGAACGAAGAGGTTAACCATGTCTCAATCAGTAATGACAATGTTGAAAAACGGTCAGCAGTACATGAAGACATGGCCTGTGAGAAAAGAACTCTACGCTTTCTTCCCAGAGTGCAGGGTTGTTGCCGCCACCAAGTTTGGCATTAAAACGATGCCGCCGCTTGCTATGGTGTCGTGTGCACTTTTATATCAAAATTTAGGCACAGATTACCTTCCACAAACCATAACAATAGGCGCTTTCTTTCTAAGCTTACCCATGCAGGGCTTGCTATGGTTAGGACATCGCTCAGATCAATATCTTCCACCACAGCTAAAAAGCTGGTATCAGGAAATTCATTCTAAAATGCGCATCCAAGGAGTGAATATCAGTAATGCTAAATCTAAGCCTAAGTACAAGGAGTTAGCTCAACTGCTTAAAACTGCTTTCAATGACTTAGACAATGCGTTCACTAAGCATTGGTTTAATTAGATTTAGACACCTAAACCAAAACGGATGTAGCCTGTAAAAGTTCGGTTTGCCGTTACCTCTGAAATGGATAACGTTTAGGCGGCTCGCAGCAAACTCTGACACTTTCGACATCTATACTGCGCACCTTTTAAGATATTATTATGTCTTCGCGTAGATAGTGCATAGTTGTCGCAGTCGCAAACGTATTGAAAGGTTTTAGTTACACGTTTCACATCGAACTGGTGTGTAGCGGCAGGTGTACGGTTATAAACTCTTTGCATAACCGATTGCCATTCTTTGCCATGAGGTTGAACCTTTCCAAATAACGTCCACACCAATAAGTGACTTACTTCGTGAGGTATCACATCGTTTATGAAGGTATCGACATTTTCTTTGAAAAGAATAGGGTGAAAGTTCAGGCGGTTTTGCTGTAAAAACGCCGTGCCAGCATTCCTACCTGAACGTCTAAACGTAATGGTAGGACGTTCAAACGTTCGGTTGAAGTAACGCTCTGCTTGTTCAAAACAATAAAAAACAGCGTCGGTAATAACGCGACGCTGTTCATTACTTAAATCATTTGAAGCGATGTTCCTGCCTCACTCTATGTCTTTGCATAGTTAACTGAATCTAATGTTAACTGTATTTAATGTTAACTACTCGACATCACAAGGTAAACAAAGCACGTAGGTGCCTTTAGGGTCGTTTAGCTTATTCACTAAACTAAACTCTTTAAGTACTCGCTTGAACTCGTTAACTAGTGACGAGTCGGCGTGAGCAAACTGCCACTTTCCTACAAACGTCATAGCTTGACCGAAAAACTCTTTCCAGAAAATTTCCTGTGCGGTTAACGTGCGCTGTACATATAAAGTGTCATAGTTCTCAAGTTCTGCAATCTCTGCGGCGGCAGCGACAGCGTCATCAAGTGTTCCTAACTGGTCAACTAAACCTAGTTCAATTGCATCTTCACCAATCCATACACGACCTTGTGCAACGCTATCCACTTCCTCAACTGACATACCTCGAGCGTTAGACACTAGAGATAAAAAGTTGCCGTAGGTGTTTTCAACGTTACGCTGAAGAATTTGACCAAACTCTGGTGCAAGAGGGCGTACAGTAGAGAAACCAGCAAGTTCCGTTGAGCCCACACCATCACTGTGAATGCCTAAATAGTCGAGTGAATTTTCGTATGTCATGAACATACCGAACACGCCGATAGAGCCTGTAATAGTACTTGGGCTTGCAATTATTTTGTCAGTACTTGCCGCTATCCAATAACCACCAGATGCTGCGTAAGTGCTCATAGACGCGATAACTGGCTTACCGGCTTGCTGAAGCTGTAGAACTTCCTGGCGAATGATTTCAGAGGCAAACGCACTGCCACCGGGCGAGTCTATTTGAAGTACAACAGCTTTCACGTTGTCATCTAAGCGCGCTTTTCTCAATAGGCGAGCGGTACTGTCTCCGCCTATCGAGCCTGCTTTTTGATTGCCGTCTAAAATAGTTCCTTTAGCAACAACAATAGCCACTTTATCCATGTCTGACTCAATAACAGGCATAGGTGGATTAACAACTTTAAGGTACGATTTAAATGTAGTGAGGTTCACCCCATGGTTGTTATCACCTTCGCCCACTAACTCGGTTAATTCTAATCTCACTTCCTCGCGAGTTTTCAGCGCATCAACCCAGTTGTTTTCTAGGGCATAACGAGCAAAGTCACCACCTGCCGCTTCAAACTTTGCCAAAAGGCCTTGAAGAGTTTCATCGAAATTTGCTTCATCGATACCGCGAGCGGTTGCAACGTCAGCTTTATATTGTGCCCAATAGCCGTCTAACCATTGCTTTTCAGCTTCTTTAGCTTCTTCAGACATATCGTTTCGCATGATAGGCTCAACAGCAGACTTATACGTTCCTACACGGAAGATATGTGTTGTTACTTTTAGTTTTTCTAGCATGTCTTTAAAGTACATGCCGTAGCGCCCGTAGCCCTCAAACATTAATCCGCCCATTGGGTTTAAATAGATGTTGTCTGCGTGAGCTGCTAAATAGTATTGGTCTTGCGAGAAGTAATCGCCGATGGCGTAAACGGGTTTTCCTGATTCCTTAAATGCGTCGATAGCGTTAGCAACACTGCGCAGTTTATCTAAACCGCCACCTGTTAGCCCGTGAAGGTCAAGCACTAGGGCTTTTATACGTCGGTCTTTCTCGGCATTCTCCAGGACTTTTACAACATCGCGAACAAGCACTTCTGGGTTTTCAGGCTCACTGCCAAGCGATTCCTGCAAAAACTGTTCAAACGGGTCAATACTTTCTTTTTCAATGACTAGCTTACCGTTAAGCGTAAGAAACAGTGCGCTATCTTTATTCACTGACAACGGCTCATCGTCCTGACCGGCAATGGCGATAATCAATCCAACAAAAATAACAATGAATATCAAATTAAAGAAAAGTTTGCGGGTGAAGTTAAGCACCGTCCACAAGCCAATAAACAAGGATTTTGTCCAATTTCCTTTGGCTGCCATTTTTATCACTACCTTTTATGAATTAACTAATCAGAGCAAGACGAAACAGCTGTATCAAGCCCAATGTACTGCATTCTATTATGTTACCTAAATCGAGTAAGATCGCTAACTTAATTGTAATTTTTTGTAAGTGCTTGTGCCTTTTGTATCGCCAGTGCACAAAATCACAGTGCAGATGGCGCTGCTGTGCGCATGTTATCGTTTTGCCTCATCCTGGGCCAGCCACTTGCTAATTAGCTTGGCTATGCGCTGATGATCTTCTTCACTCATCAGCATGAGTAGTTTGCCGCTGCGCACTTTATAGTTTGCCTTCTCTTGGCCTTTTCGCATTATCCGAGAGAAAGAAGATGACTTATTTTTGTTAGGTGAAATTTTTTTCATATAGTGCCGTTCTTATTTTCTAAGCACATCGATTGGATAAAACAATGACACACCTCTATCAACAATTTGTTGCACGTCTACAGCTAGCTGACGGAATCCCATTACTTTTACTACGTCTATATTTAGCTCCAGTGATGATACAGGCTGGCTGGAACAAAGCATCTAGTTTCGAAAGTATAGTCGACTGGTTTGGGAACGATGATTACGGGCTTGGATTACCCATGCCTTTAGTGATGGCATTCCTTGCTACCGCCGCCGAGTTGGTAGGGGGCATTTTGTTGCTGTTTGGCGCGTTAACCCGGTTGGTGAGTATACCGCTTATGATAACAATGATCGTCGCCATGGTAAGCGTACATGCTGAAAATGGCTGGCTAGCCATAGCTGACGCTTCATCATGGTTAGCTGACGGTACTATTTTATTGAATGAGAGCATTATGGCTGCGCCAGAAAAACTGTCGGCCGCTAAGTCGCTGCTACAAGAGCACGGCCATTATGACTGGCTAAGCTCAAGCGGTAATTTTGTCGTACTCAATAACGGCATTGAGTTCGCGGCTACGTATTTCGTCATGTTGTTCGTTTTATTTATTTATGGCGGCGGGCGCTTTTTCAGCGTGGACTACTATTTTAGTAAAATGTTTAGTCGCAAAAAGAACTAATTTTACGATTAGCCACTCTCGGGATATTCACGTCAAAAGGCCGGAATTTTCTGGTCTTTTTCATTTATCAGCCGTAGGATCTACCACATAGTACGGGTATGCTTTTTAACTTAGCCATACCATTTTAGATACGCGCTAGCATATGGGCCAACAACCATATGAGCCAACAACGATATGAGTGAAAAGTAGGGACGTAAATGGACGCATTAACATTATTACTCAATAGAAGTTCTCAGCCTCGATTAGAAGCACCTGCGCCTAGTGGTGATGCTCTAGAGAATATCATGCAGGCAGCCCTTCGAGCACCAGATCACGCTTGCCTTACACCGTGGCGTTTTATTGTATGTACCGGCAAAGGGCTCGATAAACTTGGTGCACTGTATGAACAGTCTGCTATTGAAAATGAGAAATCGCAGAAGGAAATCGAGCGTGCCGTTCAGCTACCTCACCGTGCTCCTATGATTATCGTTGCAATTGCCAAGCACACTGAGCACGAAAAAGTACCGCGCGTTGAACAAATTGCCTCTGCTAGCTGTGGTGTGATGGCTATGCAGATGGCAGCGGTGGCGCAAGGTTTTAACGGAATGTGGCGCACCGGCAGCTATGCACATTGTGAAACAGTAAGAAACGGTTTAGGTTTAAGTAAAGACGATGAACTCGTCGGTTTTTTATATTTGGGCACGCCAGCATTTGAACCTGCGCCTAAGCCGCAGAGAAATAGTGATGACTACTTCGAATTTTGGCAGTAGGTGTTGGCTTTCTCGCTAAGTCATGCCTGAATCTGACCTATATAACGAGTTGTTTCAAATAGAGGTCTGTTGTTATCAATAAATAACAACAGACCTGACAAGCATTCTAAAACGATAGTTCTACGTTGTAGCCAGCAAACTTTCTAATATTAATAACGCGGTCGCCGTCTAGCATCCAATACTGACCTTTAACGCCCTGCAATACGCCACTAAACGACGGGTCCTTATCAAGATTCAAAGATTTTATCTTAACTGGGTATTCTTCTACAGGGTAGTGGATGTCGTGAATTGGCGTAGTAACTTCGGAAACAGCCTGAAGCCCTTTCTCTTGCTTTAGCGCTTCTAAATCATTTTCAATTTTGCTCATCAACTCTGATTTAACCTGCTCTAGGTCGACCTCACCGGGCTTTCCTTTGAGCATGGTGCGCCAATTAGTTTTGTCGGCAATATGGTCTTTGCATAAGGTTTCAACTAAACCGCTAGTCAGCCTGTCAGGCACGCGCAACATGACGGTAGCCTGGGTTGCACCTTGGTCCATCCATCGTGTAGATACACCATCTGTGACTTGACGGGTAATGCCTACTTTTACGGTGCCGGTATTTGCTAAGTAAACAAAGTGTTCGCTAAAGCAATGTTCTTCACCCCATTGAGGCTCTCTACACGTACCTTCGTGGTAGTGGCATTTTTCTGGTTTAATAATACAGCTATCACATTGAGCAAGTGAAATTAGACAGGGATAGCAATACCCTTGGTTAAAACTCTTCTTCGTTTTACGGTTACAGTGAACACAATTAATCTCACCGGAAAAAGTAACGGACACCTCTCTACCAATAAGCTCATTGATATCTAACAGTGCATCGCCGATAGGCAGCGTGTAATTAACTTTGTTATTTTCGTCTGCAGAGGTACGCATCTTTTTCAGCATACCTGAATAGTTTGTTGTCACTTTTTAAACCTTTATTCTTTGAAATCTTTCTAACTTGGCATTAGTGCTAAGTTTAAGTAAAACCTTCGGCATTAACCTTTTTTGGAAGATTAGTCGCTTAATTCGCCACGCAGATTTTTTGTTAGCAAATTGCACACTTCTTTAAAAGGAAGCCCTTTACTTAATAAATAGTGCAGTTTGGCAAGGGCGGCTTCAGGGGTCATATCGCTACCGGACAAGACGCCTACTTCCTGTAAACCGTGTCCTGTGGCATAACCACCCATATTCACGCGACCACGCATACATTGGGTGCAGTTTAAAACAGGTATTTCACGGGATTTAGCGTATTTAAGCTGCGCGATAAGTTCAGGGTTCTGAGGCGCATTCCCCACGCCGTAGCTTAGTAAAATTAACGCATTTACAGGCTGTTGCAGGGTATTTTTGATTACCTCAGGGGCAATGCCTGGGTATAAACTTACCATGCCGATAGGCTGTGCCGACACATTAGATACAGTTAAGTTATGAGTGGGAACTTTTGCTAATTCTCCCGCTTTAAGCCGGATATTTATGCCTGCCTCTAATAGAGGAGGAAAGTTAGGCGAGTCAAATGCGCTAAATCCGTCTGCATCCACTTTGCGGCTTCGGTTACCGCGTAACAGCCGGTTATTAAAGAAAAGCCCGACCTCAGCGATAGGAAAGTTTGCAGCTACAAACAATGCATTAAGCAGGTTAACTTGCCCGTCTGAACGAAGTTCAGCTAAAGGAATTTGTGACCCAGTCACTATCACTGGTTTTGACAAGTCTTCTAACATGAAGCTCAGTGCTGAGGCGGTGTAAGCCATCGTGTCGGTGCCATGCAATATGATGAAACCGTCATACTTGTCATAGTTATCGGCGATATCATCGGCAATACGCTGCCAATCCGTTGGATCCATATCTGACGAATCAATGAGATTGTCGTATTCGTGGAGCGTGAAAAGGGGCATTTCAGAGCGATGAAACTCTGGCATATTTTTAAGCGTGTCTGACAGGAAGCCAGCGGCTGGAACGTAGCCCTGTTTAGATGGCTTCATGCCAATTGTTCCGCCTGTATAGGCAATATAAATATGTTTGCGCATGAAAATGCTCTTACCCTTCAAAGCCCTTAAAAAGGGACTGCGTATTTTGAGGGCATTCTAACAATACCTACGGGTTTGTCACCCATAAATAGGGGGCATAAAAAAAGCGGCGAAACCCACCGCTTTGTGACGCTATTTTTAGTTAACGTGTTCTGCTTGCAGCGTAAGCTAAATAACCAAGTTATGAATTAACTAGAACTCTTTCCTTAGTCTTACTTAACTTAGCCTTATTTCACTTCTTTGCCCGCTGCCTGTTGGTCAGCGTGGTAGCTAGAGCGAACCATTGGGCCGCATGCTGCATGAGTGAAGCCAATCTCTTTAGCATAGTCACCTAGAGCATCGAACTCTTTCGGGTGAACATAACGTTTAACCGGGTAGTGGTGACGGCTTGGCTGAAGGTATTGACCTAAAGTAAGCATATCTACATCGTGAGCACGTAAGTCATCAAGTACGCCTTGAATCTCTTCGTTTTCTTCACCCATACCCATCATAAGGCCTGACTTAGTCATAACATCTGGGTGCTGTGCTTTGAACTTTTTAAGTAAGTCCAGTGACCACTGATAGTTTGCACCTGGACGGCACTCGCGGTATAAGCGCGGAATGGTTTCAAGGTTGTGGTTAAACACGTCGGGTACGCCGTTTTTGAAAATCTCAAGCGCACGGTCCATACGTCCACGGAAATCAGGGACTAACACTTCAATGGTTGTCGAAGGGCTGTGTTCGCGAATTGCGTTAATGCAGTCTACGAAATGTTGAGCACCGCCGTCGCGAAGGTCATCGCGGTCAACTGAAGTGATAACCACATAACGCAGGTTCATTTCAGCGATGGTTTTAGCTAGCTTTTCAGGTTCCTCTGCACTAGGCGGAAGCGGCTTACCATGGGCTACATCGCAGAAAGGGCATCGACGGGTACAAATGTCACCTAAAATCATGAAGGTGGCGGTACCGTGATTAAAACATTCTGCTAGGTTAGGGCAGCTTGCTTCTTCACACACAGAATGAAGGTTGTTTTTGCGCAAGGTTTTCTTGATGTGGTCAATTTTCTCGGTAGTGCGAGGAAGTTTGATTTTGATCCACTCGGGCTTGCGCAGCATTTCTTCCTTTTCTGTAGGAATAATGGTGACGGGTATGTGTTTTACTTTTTCATCATCGCGAAGTTTTACCCCCGCTTGAGGTCGTGCGTTACTCATCAAAACCTTCTTTATATGTTGGCTGTGCAAGGGAAAGCGCCTCTAGCAACAGGTGCGTTAATTCCTTACCAGCGGTTTCAAGTGTCGTTGGACCATTAAGGCGCGCGGTATCGATCATTTCCATACCGGCGTAACCACATGGGTTGATACGCTGAAACGGTGATAGGTCCATATTAACATTTAAAGCCAAACCGTGAAACGAGCAGCCATTACGTATTCTTAAACCTAGCGAACAGACTTTCTTCTCGCCAACGTACACCCCAGGCGCATCGGGCTTTGGGTAAGCCTTTACGTCATACTTGGCAAGTAGTCCGACCACTGCGTCTTCCATAGCAGTGACCAAATGACGTACGCCTAGTTTACGGCGCTTTATGTTAAGCATTAGATAAATGACTTGCTGGCCTGGGCCGTGATAGGTGACTTGACCGCCACGGTCAACCTGAACAACAGGAATATCACCAGGCATTAAAATATGCTCAGCTTTACCCGCTTGCCCTTGTGTAAATACCGCATCATGCTCTACAAGCCATATTTCATCTGGCGTATTCTGGTCGCGCTCATCAGTAAAGCGTTTCATCGCTTCAAATATTGGGGCATAAGGCTGACGACCTAGTTGGCGTACAATAACGCCATCTACGGTAGTCACTGTCGACTGCTCATTCACTTAAAGTACAACCCTTACAAGCTCTAACTTAGCTAATTCAGTGTAAATGGTTTCCATATGCTCTTTACTGGTAACTCGTACGCTCACAGACACCGAGTGGTAAGTACCTTTACTGCTTGGTTTTACTGTGGGTGAATAGTCGCCAGGCGCATGCTGCTGAAGACAGCCCACTACCTGTTGTGGTAGGTCTTCGTGGGCAACGCCCATTACTTTAAAGGTTTGGTTCGTTGGAAAATCTAGTAGTTCGTCGAAACGGGTATCCATGCGATATCCTTGGTACTTAAAATATCATATAAAAAAACGGCCAGATTGTAACAAATCTGGCCGCTTCACAACTAGCTTTTTAACGTTTTCAGTATAGTAACTTACTCGTCGTCAAAACCTAGCTGAAGCATAATGTAGTCTTTAGCGCGGTTAAAGAAGCTGCCTTCTTTGACTTCTTGAAGTGTTACCAACGGGTAACTTGCTACATCTTCACCATCTAGTTGTAGGTAGAGTTTCCCAACAACTTGTCCTTTTGCAAGTGGTGCTTCTAGCTTATCGTCAAGCTCAAAGTTAGCTTCTAAGTTTGCCGCCTGACCGCGTGGAATAGTAATGGGGGTAGATTGGTTGATTCCAAGGTCTACAGTTTCTCTATCGCCCATGTAGATACGATGTGCCACAAAACTATGGCCAGCTTCATATGGAGTAAGTGTTTCGTAAAAACGGAAGCCGTATTTAAGCAGCTTTTTGTTTTCAACTTTACGTGCACGTTCGCTGTCAGTACCCATAACTACAGAGATAAGGCGCATTCCGCCTTGCTCCGCTGATGTGATAAGGCTGTAACCTGCGTCTGACGTATGGCCAGTCTTGATGCCGTCAACGTTCAAGCTTTTATCCCATAACAGGCTATTGCGGTTGTATTGCTTGATGCCGTTATAAGTAAACTCTTTTTCGCTGTAAATTTTGTACATTTCTGGTGTCTCAGCAATAAGCGCGCGAGACAAAATGGCCATGTCACGTGGTGTAGTGTAGTGATCTGGGTCGTGCAAGCCGTGGGCGTTTACCCAGTTTGAACTTGTCATACCGAGTGACGCTGAGTGAGCATTCATCATGCTAGCAAACGCAGACTCTGAGCCCGCTACGTGTTCAGCCATTGCTACACAGGCATCGTTACCTGACTGTACGACGATTCCACGAAGCAAGTCACTTACAGAAACCTGTGTACCTACTTCAATGAACATTTTTGATGAATCTGGGAATTTTTTTGCCCATGCATTCTCAGAAATAGTAACTTCATCGTCCAGACTAATGTTGCCTGCTTGAAGCTCTTTACCAATGACATAAATAGTCATGATTTTGGTTAAGCTTGCTGGCGCAAGCTGCATATCTGCGTTTTTTGAAGCAATAACGTTACCGGTTTCATAGTCGGTAAGTAAAAAACCTTCTGCAGCTACAGTGGGGGCCGGAGGAGTAATTACTGCAGCGTTAGCCGTTTGTAGTAATGTCCCCATCACCACAAAGGCAAATGATAGTATTGACGGTTTAGCGCGTTGAATTATTCTGAGCATGGTTCTAATTTCTTTGACCGTTTTTCCGTGTAAGTTAAAGCTTACCCTGTTATTGCGATAACCGCGAAGCGAATACCCCAAAACATGGCTACCCAATTTTAGCTTTTATCCAGTTCGTAACCGAACTCTGACTATTTACCCATATCTTTGTGGGGCAATACGAGATCTTAACGAAAGGCTGTCTATAAGACTAGGTTTTATCAAAAAAGTTTACGGGATAGTAGGGATAAGACGAAGAAACCGTGATATTGCCTGCTGAATGACACAAAGCTGCCACAATATCGCTGATTTTATAAGCGGGTAATCAGATAAAGTTAATTAACCCCTGTTGTAAGTATTGTCGTGAGAAACATCTTGTGGGCTTGAATAAAGACAGATAAAACGGACTGGGTTATTAATAATTGCTACCGAAACTTATAGCGTTTGAGTAATCGCATAAGCGTTAGGGTAACCGTTTTGCTTTAATTGCTCGAGTACCTCAGCCACGACGGCTTCATCGTGAATAGGCCCAAGCTGGAGCTTGTAAATATTATTAGTTACCGGCAGGTGAGCGGGAACTTGATACAAAGCTGACAGTACGTTAGATATAGATTTTGCTTTTTCGGCATTTGAGAGCGCTGCAACTTGTATATAGACAGCATCGGAAACGGTATTGCTGCTCGGTTTAGTTGCTGTTTTATCAGCTGACGCTGGGTCAAGAGGAGGCTTAGGCGACGTACTGGCTATCTCAGGAGAAGGATTTACAGCTATGCCTAAGTATTCATCGTAGGTCACCGTTGGGTTATTACCTACGGTGACATTGTTTTGTTCGTCAAAATGGATAACTTCCAATTTAACTTTTGCAGTGCCTTTACTGTGATAGCCAAGTTTCACGGCGGCAGCGTAAGATAAGTCTATGATTCGGTTATCGTGAAATGGGCCGCGATCGTTAACGCGAACTATGGCTTGTTTATTGTTTTCCAAATTAGTAACACGTACGTAAGAGGGCAGCGGCAACGTTTTATGAGCGGCGCTCATAGCGAACATGTTATAAGTTTCACCATTTGAGGTTAAATGGCCATGAAACTTTTGACCGTACCAACTGGCATAACCTACTTCCTCGTAGCCTTTGCCGCTGTTCATAGGCGTATAATGTTTCCCCAATACTTTATATGGCCTGCTGTTGAACATACGGTAGGCTTCGTATTTCGGAACCGCGTCTAATGTTTCAGGCTTTTTTGCAACGTGTCTTGGTGCAGAATCTTGCTGTTGAGTGTATCGGCTAGATTGAGATGGTGCGCTTTGACATCCTGCTAGAACGAAGATGAAGAAAGCAGCCGTAGCGTAACCAAGTATGCGTTGGCTTGGGAAACTTGCGTTCGCCAAGCTCACTTTAGAAAAGCTCTCATAAACAAAATCAAATGTAGAAAAAAGGCGCTGCAACATACAAGTTATCGAGACATCAAACGTTTTTGAGTAGCAATGGCCATAAGAATGCCAAAACCTGCCATTAATGTCACCATAGAAGTGCCACCAAAACTGATTAATGGCAAGGGGACGCCAACTACAGGGAGCAACCCTGACACCATGCCCATATTAACAAACACATAAACAAAAAAGGTCAGCGTGATACTGCCGCCTAGTAATTTGGCGTAGGCGTCTTGTGCACGGCTAGAGATAATAAGTCCGCGTAAGATGATAAAGATGTAAATAGCCATAAGGCACATCACACCGTTAAGGCCAAACTCTTCACTGAAAACAGAAAAGATGAAATCTGTGTGTCGCTCTGGCAAAAACTCCAGCTGCGACTGGGTACCCTGCAGCCAGCCTTTACCGTCGACACCACCGGAACCAATGGCAATTTTAGATTGGATAATGTGGTAGCCAGAACCGAGGGGATCGCTTTCTGGGTTCAAAAAGGTAAGAACTCGTTGTTTTTGATAATCTTTCATTAAGAAAAACCACATGACAGGTGCGAATGCGCCAATAAGCCCGCCTACTATTGAAATAAGTCGCCAGCTCATACCTGCTAGAAATATGGCAAAGATTCCCGAACTCGCAATGAGCAGTGAAGTGCCTAAATCGGGCTGTTTAGCAATAAGAATGGTAGGCACCACCACTAGGCCAAATCCAACAATAATGTGAGTCGTGCGAGGTGGCATAGTGAATTTACCGATATACCACGCTACCATCATAGGTACGGCAAGCTTCATTAATTCAGAAGGCTGAAATCGAATAAACCCTAAATCGAGCCAGCGCTGTGCGCCTTTACCCATATCACCAAATAGCAATACGGCAACAAGCATGAGCAGACCTGCTCCGAATGCATAGGTCGAGAAAAACCTGAACACGCCCAAGGGAACTTGGGCTAAACCGAACATAACGATAAAGCTAAACCCCAGTCTGATAAACTGACGCTCCATTTGCTCCATGTCTTGGCCGGATGCTGAATATAACGTAAACAGTCCAACACAACTCAATACAAGTAAGCCGACGAACAGCCAGCCGTCAATATGAATGCGTTGAAGAAAACTCGTTTTATTAGGGTTTATCGTGGTTCGCTTCACTCGTTTGTCCCTAAATCATTACTGTTTGATGATGTGTCAGCTTTGACAGTTTCGAATACCCGGTCTCTAAAGTAAAAATCCATGATCTGACGGGCTACAGGGGCAGCGTTTTTACTTCCACCTCCTACATTTTCAAGAACAACGGTTACCGATATCTCTGGGTCGTCAAAAGGGGCAAAGCCCACATACATAGCGTTATCGCGAAGGCGTTCATCTATCTTACTGGCATCGTATTTTTCATTTTGCCCAACAGTAAATAGCTGTGCGGTTCCTGTTTTACCCGCAGAATCGTATGGCGTATCGGCAAACGCGTGACGCGCTCCACCTTCTTCGCCGCTTACCACATCACGCATAGCGTTCAACACGACATCCAAATTGTCTCGGTTTTTAATTTCTATGGGCCGAAGTGATTTTAGCGGGATCAAGTCGACAGAACTATCCGGGTTCATATAGCCGCGAATTATCTGCGGTATATAGCGTTCGCCAGCATTAATGAGAGTGTTGACTGATGTGTTTAACTGCACTGGGGTAGTCGTCCAATAACTTTGGCCTATACCAACAGGTATGGTGTCGCCAATGTACCAGGGTTGATTAAACCGAGCGCGTTTCCAGCCGCGGCTTGGCATATTTGCGTCAGACTCTTCGTACAAATCGATGCCGGTAAAATCGCCGAAGCCAAATTCATACATGGACTCGCTAATTTTATCGATGCCTAATTTATAAGCCAATTCGTAATAGTAGGTGTCACAAGAAACTTCTATGGCTTTTGATACATTGACTTTGCCGTGACCCCATCGACGCCAATCACGCCACACATGGGAAACATTAGGCAGTTTATAGCGCCCTGTGTCGTTTATCGTGTAGTCTTTCGTGATGACGCCTTCTTCGAGACCGACCAAACCTAAGTGGGGTTTAACGGTAGAGGCCGGGGGATACTGTCCTTGAGTTGCGCGGTTAATGAGTGGCCGGTCTGGAGAGTTCAAAAGCGCAGAGTAATTTTTACTGCTGATCCCGTGCACGAATAAATTTGGGTCATAGCTAGGGTTAGAATATAGGGCAAGAACACCACCGGTTTTTACATCGGTTACTACTACTGCGCCGCGCATGCCTTCTATTATTCGCTGAGCCTCTAATTGCAGCTCTAAATCTAGGTTTAGCACTATATCTTTGCCTGGTGTTGGTGGTTCAACACTCAATACACGAATAATACGGCCCTGATTATTCACTTCCACCTGCTGATAACCGACTTCACCGTGAAGCAGTTCTTCGTGATACTTCTCAATACCCAGCTTGCCAATATCGTGAGTGGCAGCGTAATTATCTTCTTGACCTGCTTCGACAAGCTTTTGCAAGTCGCGTTTATTGATACGTGCTACGTAACCGAGCGCGTGAGTAAGGGTTTCTTTGTACGGGTAGTGCCTAGCCAGACGGGCTTCAATTTGTACGCCTGGAAATTTATGCTTACTGGCAGAAAAAAGTGCTACTTCCTCTTCACTTAATTGTGTGCGAAGGGCAACGGGTTTAAATCTGCGGGTACCCTTAAGCGTGGATTGAAAGCGTTCTAACTCATCGCTTGTGATATCCATCAATTCAGTAAGGTCTGCAAGAGTTTGGTCGATATCATCGACCTGTTCGGGAATGACTTCTAGGCTAAAAACTGGACGGTTTTCAGCTAAAAGTACGCCATTTCGGTCGTAAATAAGACCACGGTTAGGCGCTATGGGTAAAACTTTTATTCGATTACCATTAGACCGAGTTTGGTAAGCGTCGAATTGGGTAACCTGCAAAGAATAGAGGTTGTTTAGTACAATGCCCAAAATGGCTACAACGATAATGAAAGCGATAGTCGCGCGGCGAGCGAACAAGTTCGCCTCAGCTGAATGATCGCGAATTGCTTGTCGTTTTCGTGGCATTGACATCCTTTGCATTAATGCAGCGATAATTTATTCACGGTGGTACGGGTGATTTTGCGTCACCGACCAAGCGCGATATAGGCTTTCTGTAAGAATAATTCGAACAAGAGGGTGGGGAAGCGTTAGCGCTGATAAGGACCATTTTTGTTCCGAAGCAGCAATGCACTCTGGCGCCAACCCTTCTGGGCCTCCAATGAGAAGGCTTACATCGCGTCCGTCCATTTTCCAATTGTCGAGTTGTTTAGCAAGCGTAGGGGTGTCCCAAGGCTTACCCGTCACCTCTAGTGTAACAATGCGGTTTCCTTTGGGAATAGCGGCCAGCATCAGCTCACCTTCCTTCTCTAAAATGCGCTTGATATCAGCGTTCTTACCACGTTTGCCGGCGGGTATTTCAGTAAATGACACAGGCATATCGCTGGGAAAGCGACGAATAAATTCTTCAACGCCTGTATTTACCCAGCTTGGCATCTTCGTCCCGACCGCGATAATTTGTATACGCACTTATTTTACCCTTACCGCTGGAATTATTATTTTGTTTATCTTATGAAGGCCATACGCTTAATAGGTATGGCCTTTGTCGACCGTATAGCGATGTATTTTTAGCCGGCGCTTAAATTATTGCGCCCAAAGTTTTTCTAACTGATAGAAATCACGGGTTTCATCCTGCATTACGTGCAAGATAACATCACCAAAATCCACAAGAACCCATTCGCCTGTTTCCTTACCTTCCACACTGCCAGGAGCGTGTCCTGCGTTTTTTGCTTCGACCATTACGTTTTCAGCAATAGAAGATACGTGGCGCTTAGAGTTACCCGAACAAATAATCATGGTATCTGTAATCGTTGATTTGCCGCGAACGTCTAATTCTATGACATCACGGCCTTTCATATCGTCAATTTTGTCTTTAACAAACTGTTTGAGCTGTTGACTCTCCAAGAGCTTTCCTCACTTACTTAACTTTTATATAACTGATGTTCGTTTATGTAGGCTAATACGCTTTCTTCTAACCAAGACTCGGCAGAAGTAGCTTTTGAAGCGTTTGGCGCATTCACTTTTTTAGACGTATCTGCACTTGCTAATACGTCACGAATTTCAGTAGATGAAACACTATACAGTGGCGTGCTAGTCAACACTACATGGCCTGAAGGCTTTGTGTGAATAACATTTTTATCGTTAGTCACATGACAATCTAACCAGGCTTGTATCGCAGGGGGAGGAGAAAATTTCTCGTCGTCTCTGCGCATAACCACTAAGTGACAATAATCGAGTAGGTCTTCCCACTCGTACCATTTGTCCAGATTATACAGTGAATCTGCGCCAATGAAAAAACAGATTGTATCATCGCTCTTCTCTTTTAACGCGCGCAGGGTTTTAACTGTATAAGAGGGTGATGGAAGCGCCAGTTCAATTAACTCTGGAATAAGTCTGTCATTGTTTTGGGCACAAAGTTCAATCATTCTTACCCGGTGGGTTTCTGAAACGCCTACCGATTTATGGGGGGCTAATTTACAGGGCATTAAATGAACATGCTCAATACCTACCTCATCAGCAGCTTTCAAAGCCGCACCAATGTGCCCTTTATGAGGAGGATTAAACGTGCCGCCAAGAATAGCCTTTACATGTTGGCTTGATTGAGAAGAACGTGATTGACTCACTTGTTTATTTACCTTGTCCGTGCCTTGTCCGTACTCTTATTTGGGGCTTTAAGCTTGCAACAGCGGAATGTCGCGAAGATCTATGCCCATGAACATCATGCAAAGGTGACACATTTCCACATAGGGCCGAGCGATTACATTCTGTTTAAATGCATGGTCAGCTTGCGTAAGTGCTTTTTGTATATCTTCGAGTTGCGCTAGGCTTAAACGATTTAACGCGCTTTGATAAAAGCCTTGTCTGTTACGCCATATACCAAACTTTTGCCACTGGATAGGTGTGCCGCTTTGTTGTGCCAGTTTTAGCTTCCACAACTGCTCCCATTCACGTACAAGCGCCCAAATAACAATGTTTGGCTCTAGACCTTCGCTTTCTAATCGATAAAGCATCTTGATACAGCGAGTACTGTCACCGCTAAGCATTACGTCAACCAGTTGGAACACGTTAAAGCGCGATTGGTCCACCATAGCCTGCTCAATTTGCTCATCTGATATAGATTGCTGCGGATAGAGCAGCGCGAGCTTGTCAATCTCTTGCTTGGCGGCCAGCATGTTGCCTTCACAGAAATCGGCAATCATTTTGGCGCCTGACGCGGTCACGGTAATCTGGTGAGCATTAAGCTGTTGATTTAACCATGCGCTTAGTTGCTTACCTTCCAATGGGTAGCACAAAACCGACACGCCAAGTTCATCTAGCACTTTAAACCACTTGCCGCGCTGTACGTCTTTACCTATTTTGGGGCCATGTACTAGTAATAAAATATCAGGGTTTAGCGACGCCGCTACTTCTTGCAGTATTTTACTGCCTTCAATACCGGGCTTTCCTGTGGGTAGCTCTAACTCAATAAACTGCTGGCTAGAAAAAAGCGACATGCTTTGTGTGGCTTCAATTAACTGGTTCCAGTTAAAGCCTGTTTCCGCAACAAGCACAGTGCGTTCTTCAAAACCATTGGCTTTTGCTTTAGCGCGAACTTGTTCAATAACATCAAACTTTTGCTGAGGTTCGTCTCCAAACACCAAATAGCATGGCCTTAATGCCTTCGAAATGTCTTGGCTAAATTGGTTTGGATAAATTTGCATTAAAAATTCTGATATCTATTGGGTTTATATTGATGAAGTGTTTGGCGCAGCCGCTGCCTGACTAGAAAGACGTCGAATCATAATATCGGCTGCCTCGTCGCGCATTTCGCTTAACATTAACTCAAGTTCACGAGACTTTGCCAGCACTTGGTCTGGGTCGTCTTGATAGTCTCGTACCACTTCAAATTGGGCTATTACCGCTTCTTTACCGGGAAATTGAACACGATAACGAACGACATATATAAGCTCGTACTCGGCAACTTGTCCCGAAGGGTAAACTGATAGCAATTGACGCTCTAATTTCTCAGGTAGCAAGTAAATATTTACGTGTTTATTGGAGCGGGTTGTTTTATCCACATTAACACTGGATAAACCATAAACGTTAAGGCGTTTATCGAGCGCACGCGCAAGGGGCGCGTGTGCTCGGGCACTTTCAATGGCAACCGTGTTAATGTCGTCAGGTAGGCTAGGGCTGCTCCGCAAGTGAAAACCACAGCCTGTTACCCAAACGGTAGCCAACACAGCGACTACAAATTGTAAGTGCTTTTTCATCACCATCTGACCTAGTTAGCTACAATGTTGACAAGCTTGCCAGGAACAACAATCACTTTGCGAATGGTTTTACCTTCGATAAATTGTTGAACGTTAGGCTGCTCTTTCGCTGACGCTTCAATTGTTTCTTTGCTTGCATCAGCAGCAATCGTCATTTTCGCGCGAACTTTACCGTTCACCTGAACAATAATCAGCTTCTCGTCTTCAACCAAAGCCGCTTTATCTGCCTGTGGCCATGGTGCTGAATCGATATCTTCACTGTGGCCTAGTACTTTCCAAAGCTCGTGAGCGATGTGCGGAGTAATAGGGTTAAGCAGCAATAAGATAGACTCACAGGCTTCGCGCATAATAGCGATGTCCTGAGCGTTTTCTTGTGGCGCTTTTTGCAGGTGGTTCAGTAGCTCCATCACTGCAGCAACCGCAGTATTGAAGGTTTGGCGACGACCCAAGTCATCAGACACTTTTTCAATAGTCTTGTGAACTTCACGGCGAAGTGCCTGCTGGTCTTTCGACAGTGACTTAACGTCAATAGCTTCTGGCGTGCCTTTTTCCACATGCTCTGTAACAAGCTTCCAAATACGACGTAGGAAACGGTTTGCACCTTCAACGCCAGAATCAACCCACTCTAGGGTTTGCTCTGGTGGCGCTGCAAACATAGTAAATAGACGAACTGTATCGGCACCGTATAGGTCAATAACTTCTTGCGGATCGATACCGTTATTCTTCGACTTAGACATTTTAGTCATGCCACCATGAATAACTTCTTCGCCATCGGCTGTAAGCCATGCTTTAACAATACGGCCCTTATCGTCTTTCTCTGTGCTTACTACAGTAGGCGAGAACCAGGTTTTTTTACCAGACGCGTCTTCACGGTAGTAAGAGTCGGCTAATACCATGCCCTGACACAATAAGCGCTTAAACGGCTCGTCAGAGTTCACCAAGCCTTCGTCGCGTAGCAATTTGTGGAAGAAACGCGAGTAAAGCAAGTGCAAGATGGCGTGCTCGATACCACCGATATATTGATCTACCGGTAGCCAGTAGTTGGCTGAAGTCGGGTCAAGCATGGCGTCGTTATTGGTGGCACTTGCATATCGCGCGTAGTACCAAGATGACTCCATAAAGGTATCGAAGGTGTCAGTTTCACGTAACGCAGCTTCACCGTTATATGTGGTTTTAGCCCACTCAGGGTCAGCTTTAATAGGCGAGGTTACGCCGTTCATTTCTACGTCTTCCGGCAACACAACCGGCAGTTGGTCAGCAGGAACCGGAACCGATTCACCATTTTCCAAATTCAGCATTGGAATAGGCGCGCCCCAGTAGCGCTGTCGGCTTACGCCCCAGTCGCGTAGGCGATAATTTACTTTGCGCTTACCACAGCCCTTGCTTTCAAGTTCATCAGCAATACCGTTAAACGCGGCATCGAATTCAAGCCCGTCGAATTTATCTGAATTGATCAAGCTGCCTTTTTCAGTAAATGCTGAGGCGGTAAGGTCGCACTTATCTTCATCACCCGCGTTCGGTGCAATAACTTGCTGAATAGGCAAGTCGTACTTTGTGGCAAACTCCCAGTCGCGCTGGTCGTGACCTGGTACTGCCATAACTGCGCCTGAACCGTAGTCCATCAAAACAAAGTTAGCGACCCAAATTGGAAGCTTTTCACCGGTTAGTGGATGGATAACTTCAAAGCCAGTGGCAAAGCCTTTCTTCTCCATAGTCGCTAATTCAGCTTCTGCAACCTTGGTGTTCTTACACTCTTCAATAAAGGCCGCTAAATCTGGGTTCGATTTTGCTGCGAATTCGGCAAGAGGGTGCTGCGCAGCCACTGCAACGTAAGTAACGCCGTAAAAGGTGTCCGGGCGCGTGGTGTATACCGTTAAATCGGCAATGTCGTTAACCGCTGATGCTAGGTCAAACGTAATTTCCACACCTTCAGAACGGCCAATCCAGTTTGCTTGCATGGCGCGTACTTGATCCGGCCATTCTTCAAGCTGTTCTAAATCTTGTAAAAGCTCTTCAGCGTAGTCAGTAATTTTAATAAACCACTGTGGGATCTCTTTTTGCTCAACCAGTGCACCAGAGCGCCATCCACGACCGTCTATTACCTGCTCGTTAGCTAAAACAGTTTGGTCTACCGGGTCCCAGTTGACAGTAGAGTTTTTCTTGTAAACAAGACCTTTTTCGTAAAGGCGTGTGAAGAACCATTGCTCCCAGCGATAGTAATCAGACTTACATGTTGTTACTTCGCGATCCCAGTCGTAACCAAAACCCAACGAGCGAAGCTGGTTTTTCATGTAATCAATATTTGAGTATGTCCATTTAGCCGGTGCAGTGTTGTTGTTAATTGCTGCATTTTCAGCCGGAAGACCAAAAGCATCCCAACCCATAGGCTGCAATACATTTTTACCCTGCATGCGCTGGAAACGGCTGATTACGTCACCAATGGTGTAGTTGCGCACGTGACCCATGTGAAGTCGGCCACTAGGATATGGAAACATCGACAGGCAGTAGAATTTTTCTTTATCTACATCGTCGTTTGCTTTAAAAGATTGGTTATCTTCCCAGTATTGCTGAACGCGTTGTTCAATGTCTTTCGGATTGTACTGATTATCGGCCATGAAACTTAGGCTTCCGCATTAAAAGTTAAAACGTTTATGGGGCGGCATAAGGCAAACGAGCTGCAAGAGTGTTTGTAATTTTTCTTGCATTATTGCCATTTAACCGCACGTGGGATGTTCCCACTTTACATACATATAGCCCAATAGAATAACCCAGCGCTAAGCCATGCCTCAATAGCTTAACACTGAACTAGGCAATATTTATTTCTGCTTGCATGAAAAGTGAGCATTAATGAAACAGTTTGAGCTAGATGACAATGATGAACTGCCTAAACTCTCGCGTAAAATATACATAGTGACCTATCTTAGGTCATCTCTATCATCGCTTGGCATTGTCTTTTGCCATTTCATTAAGCTGTCTGTCACTAAAAGCGGTTAATGCATTTAGCTGCTGTGCCTGCACTTTGTCGACGACCTTAACCAAATTGGCTGCGTCCTCGCTAGATGCTCTTTTACCGTTAAAGTGGATATTTCCAGAGGCGTGATAGGTAAGGGTAACTTTTGTCTTCGGTGAGAATTCGCGTTTTGTATTTTCATTTTCGGACTCACTTTCTTCTAACGCGCTGAATTCCCAAGTGAGCGCACCCGTTAAGCCCATTTCTTGAAGCGGTCCTAATCCGCCTGTCATTACTACTTTTTCGTTAGGCACAACATAGCTTATTTGCATGTGTGCTGCACTTGCTGCTCCTTTGACTTCGCAAAAGCAACCTCCGGCTTGTTCATCAATGCTAAGCGTACCCTTCCACCAGGTATGATCTTTTGGCCACCACATATCAACGCGTTGAACAAAGTGGGAATATACTGCTTCGATAGGGGCCGCGCTTTCACTTTCGTTAGTGATAGAAAACCCAGAATTGTCTGCATAGTTTATCTTAGCGAGACAAGATGGAGAAAATATAGCGCCCACCAGACTCGAAAAAAGAACGGCTTTACTAGCTCTCGTTATTGTCGTCATTGTTCTAACCTTTGGTTTTTATTATTCGTGTTGGCTGCTTGGTAATTTTAATTTCACTATTTATCGCACTTACTGCCATTAAAAAGCTACACCTTGTTTCCCCATGTATCAATATGATTAGAAGCCTAAGCGGTTGCTCGTTATGTGCTAATTAATACATTAAGACGCCAAGCTGGTTGTTTGTTGTGCAATTAACAGCGTAAAGCTAGGTTATAAGAGTTAACCGTTTGACAGTGCTGTTAATTAGGGTTTCACTTAAGTAAAGAAACGAAAATAGAACAAGCATGTCTGTAGACACTAATATTTATGCGTTAAATGTAGACGCGCTATCACCCACCATAAATCGCCGTGCGATAAATAGTGCCTTGAAAGACAGTGAAGCGCTAAATGCGACTTTTATTGGGCAAGAGCGAGCACGGGAAGCGCTCACATTTGGTTTAGGAATTAACACAAAAGGTTATAACCTATACGTGATGGGTGAACCTGCCACAGGCCGGTTTACTCTGGTAAAAGATTACATTGAGCGACAAGTTGCACAGCTTTGTGCACCCGACGATTGGTGTTATATCAATAATTTCGACGATGAACGCCAACCCGTAGCGCTAAAATTTCCGCCAAGTGGTGGCAAGGCATTTCAAAAAGATATGGCTGCACTTATCGATGATGTCTTGGATTCACTGCCTATCGCATTTGACAACCCTGGCTACCAGCGCCGCCGTACCTCTATCTCCAGAGAGTTTGAGCAAAAGTACGATGCAGCTATTGATGCTGTAGAGCGTTATGCGCAAGCCAACGACGTTGCGCTTTATGAAGAGGGTGGCTCAATTTCGTTTTCACCTATCATTAACGGCAAGCCAATTAGAGATACTGATTTTGCATCGCTCACAGATGAGCAACGTGAAGGCTTCTACACGCTTATCGACGATTTAGAAAACAGGCTGAGTGAAAGTTTGTTGAGTTTACCTACATGGAAGCGCGAAAACTCAGAGCGTCTGCGTGAGCTTGACAAAATGACCGCAGAGCACGTTATTAAGCCACTTATTAAAGTACTTGAGCATAAATATGCCTCTGAGCTTGGAGTCATTAAATATCTAAAGCAGCTTAAACCGGCTTTGGTAAACGCTATCTTGGTTATTCGTGGCGAAGAGCAGAAAGAGGAAAAGAGTGACGATTTTGATAAAAAGATATTCTTAGAAGAGCAGTTTCTTCCTAATGTCCTTGTATCGAACAAACTGGACGATGCGGCCCCCGTTATCTACGAACCAAACCCTACCTACCAAAACTTATTTGGTAAAATCGAATACACCAACGTTCACGGAAGCGTTTTTACTAATTACCGAATGATACAATCCGGTGCGCTGCACCGTGCAAATGGTGGCTACCTTTTATTAGATGTAGACCAGTTAATAGAACAGCCGTTCGTGTGGGATACTCTGAAGCTTGCTATTAAATCTCAGCGCTTACGTATGGACTTACCGCAGCAAGACGTGGGTATGGTAAATAACATCACGCTAAACCCGCAGCCTATCGACTTAAATGTGAAAATCGTTTTGTTAGGTTCGCGCGATTTATATTACACGCTGCAAGATTATGATGATGAGTTTGACGAACTGTTTAGAGTTTTGGTTGATTTTGACTTAGAAATTCCCGTTACCCGGCAGGCGCTTTTTGATTTTGTAGGCAAGGTGCGAGCGCATCTTATTACATTAGGGCTTGAAGGGGTAACGGCTAATGCCATGTGCAGACTTGTTGAGTATTCGCTTAGAATGGCCGAGCACAAAGAAAAGCTCTCGGCGCATTTTGCTGAAGTTATCGAGCTGGTTAATGAAGCCTACTATTTTTGTCAGAAGTCGAGTGCCGACACGCTAGAACTTGACCACTTAAAAACCGCGCTAAGTGCCAAAAAACGCCGCACAGGCCGTGTTAGTCAAACCCTTTTAAATGATATTAAAGAAGGGCATGTGCTTATTGCCACTGAAGGTAAAGCGGTAGGTAAGGTAAACGGGCTAACGGTATTGGACATTGGTGATACCGCATTTGGTACACCCGCACGTATTACTTCTACTGTGTTTGCTGGGGCTAGTGGGGTAGTGGATATCGAGCGTGAAGTAGAGCTTGGACAGCCTATTCACTCAAAGGGGGTTATGCTGCTGAACGGCTATTTAGGTAATAAATACGCTCAGCATTTCCCGTTAACACTATCTGCAAACATCGCATTAGAACAGTCATACGGCCACATAGACGGCGACAGTGCATCCCTTGGAGAACTCGTTGCGCTTATATCTGCTCTTACTGAAATCCCTTGCTTACAAACCTTGGCTATTACAGGTTCAATAAACCAATATGGTGAAGTGCAAGCGGTGGGCGGTGTGAACGAGAAGATAGAAGGCTTCTTTGACTTGTGCCAGCATCGCGGCCTCACTGGAACCCAGGGTGTGATTATTCCTAAATCGAATGCGATTAATTTGGTGTTAGACGCCACTGTTATCGATGCTGTGAAAAAAGGGCTGTTTCACATTTACACCGTTGAAACCGTCGATGACGCGCTAACTATTTTGATGGAGCAAGAAGCCGGTAAAATCAGCAGCAAGGGGCGTTATCCTAAAAACTCTATCAACTACCATGCAGTGAATCGTTTATACAATATCGCGCTTATTGTGAATGGTGGTGATGGCGAATAACTGTAATCGATAGTAGCGAGTACAAAAATCGACTCAAAAGAGAAAACCGCCTGAAGGCGGTTTTTTTGACTAAAGCGTTATTGTATTTATTTACTACTTAGGCGGCATGCGCAGCCCGCCGTCTAAACGGATTGTCTCACCATTTAGGTAGCTATTATTCGCCATATGAATAACTAATTTAGCAAATTCTTCAGGCAGGCCAAGGCGCTTAGGAAACTGAACGTTAGCGGAAAGGGCGTCTTGCACCTTTTCTGGCATAGCAAGCAGCATTGGCGTCCCCATTACACCAGGCGCTATGGTATTAACACGAATGCCCAGCGGTGCTAAATCTCGCGCCATTGGTAAAGTAAGGCCAATGATCCCACCTTTACTAGCGGCATAGGCAGTTTGACCTATTTGACCTTCATAGCCTGCGACTGAAGCGGTATTTATAATAAGGCCACGTTCGCCTTCTTCATTTATCGGCGACTGTTTAGCCATAGTGGCAGCAGCTAAACGACAAACGTTAAAGCTTCCCACTAAGTTGATATCGATAGTTTTCTGAAAATCGCCAAGTGGGGCAGGGTTGCCTTCTCTATCAAGTAAGCGCTTTGCCGGAGCAATACCGGCGCAGTTTACTACCAGCGAAATTGCACCAAATTTGTTAGTAGTAGCATCGATAGCGGCTTGTACTGAGGCCTCATCACGAACATCGGTTTTGGTGAAAAGTGTACTGTTACTACCTAGTTCTTCAACGCGTTGCGCGCCAAGTTCGTCGTTTAGGTCGAAAAGACTGACGTTGGCACCCGCTTCGCGAAGCCCAATCGCGGTAGCATGACCAAGTCCAGAGCAACCACCAGTAACAATGGCGGTAAGATTGTGTAGCGTCATAGTTTTTCCCTTAAACCCTATTTGTTCACTGTTATTAACGTGATGTTAACGGGAAGTAAGGAGAAAGACTATGGTGCCGAAAGGGATCGGCACCTTTAATTCAGTTATTTTGGCAACTGAATTTTACAGTCTTCGCTTTGGCGATAAATAATAAGCGTGTGGCCAATTACCTGAAGCTTAACTGAGTTGGTTTCGCGAACAATGGCGTCCATGATAAGCGCTTTTTCTTCGCGATCATCGGTTGGCACCTTAACTTTAATTAATTCATGGTGACTAAGTGCGTTGTCGATTTCTGCAACTACACCTTCCGTCAGGCCGTTCCCACCTAGCTGCACAACAGGTTTTAACGGGTGTGCAAGACCTTTAAGGAATTGTTTCTGTTTATTTGAAAGTTTCATTTAGTAATATTTCTTACAATTAATCTGTTAGTTTAAGCTTGAAATAACGTATTCTAACGCCATCTTCTCTACAATCCTAATGACATTGTACTGGAATGACAAAAAAGAAACACTCCGCCAGCAGTAAACGCTGGCTACAAGAACACGTCAACGACCATTATGTGCAAAAAGCAAATAAGGAAGGTTGGCGCTCGCGAGCTATCTATAAACTGGAAGAAATTCAGAAAAAAGATAAGCTTATTAAACCAGGAATGACACTTGTAGACCTTGGTGCTGCACCGGGGGGCTGGTCACAGCTAGCTGCACAGCTTGTTGGCGACAATGGTCAAGTTATCGCGTGCGATATTTTGCCCATGGACCCAATCGTGGGCGTAGACTTTTTACAAGGTGATTTCAGAGAGGACGCTGTTCTCGACGCACTATTGAACAGAATCGGTGGGAACACCGTAGATATTGTGTTGTCTGATATGGCACCGAACCTTGCAGGTAATGCTTCGGTCGACCAATCTCGCTCTATGTACCTTTGCGAACTAGCGTTAGATATGTGTCACCAAGTTTTAAAGCCAGGAGGGTCTTTTGTCATTAAGGTGTTCCAAGGTGAAGGTTTTGTTGAGTTCATGAACGCACTTAAACAATCTTTCACAACCATAAAGACACGTAAGCCTGACTCGTCCAGATCACGTTCTCGTGAGGTGTATTTGGTGGCTTGTGGGTATAAAGTGTAGTACGCTTTGGGTTAAGCGGTTTTCGTTGCGAGTTGTGGCGTTTATTCAATAAACAACTTGTTGAATATACAAGCAATTCGGGTTTATAGAGGTTAGTAGCATTGAGCGATATGGCAAAAAATTTAATCTTATGGTTAGTCATCGCCGTTGTTTTAATGTCGGTTTTTCAGAGCTTTTCACCGAGTGAATCGTCTCGTTCACAAACTGACTACACAACGTTTTTGAGAGAAGCAGAACAGGGAAATATTCGTGAAGTTCGCATTAATAATAGTGGCGAAATTCGCGGTACAAAGCGTTCAGGCGAAACTTTCCAAACATTCGTACCTTACTTCGATGACAAGTTAGTATCTGACTTAGTTAAGAACGATGTAAGAGTTTACGGCGAACCACCAGAAGAGCAGTCTCTTCTAACGTCAATTTTCATTTCATGGTTCCCCATGTTGTTGCTTATCGGTGTGTGGATATTCTTCATGCGTCAAATGCAAGGTGGTGGCGGCCGTGGCGCTATGTCTTTTGGTAAGAGCAAAGCTCGATTACTTGGTGAAGACCAAATCAAGACAACATTTGCTGACGTAGCAGGCTGTGATGAAGCTAAAGAAGACGTGTCTGAGTTGGTAGACTTCCTTCGCGACCCATCTAAGTTCCAGAAACTTGGTGGTAAGATCCCGAAGGGCGTACTAATGGTAGGTCCTCCAGGTACAGGTAAAACACTATTAGCGAAGGCGATTGCCGGCGAAGCAAAAGTGCCGTTTTTTACCATATCGGGTTCTGACTTCGTTGAAATGTTTGTGGGTGTGGGTGCATCGCGTGTTCGTGACATGTTCGAACAGGCCAAGAAAGCAGCGCCGTGCATCATCTTTATCGACGAAATTGACGCGGTAGGCCGTCAACGTGGCGCAGGTTTAGGTGGTGGTCACGATGAGCGTGAACAAACACTTAACCAAATGCTAGTTGAAATGGACGGTTTTGAAGGTCATGAAGGTATCATCGTTATTGCGGCAACTAACCGCCCTGACGTACTAGACCCTGCGCTACTTCGTCCAGGTCGCTTTGACCGTCAAGTAGTGGTTGGACTTCCTGACATCCGCGGTCGTGAACAAATTCTTAAGGTTCACATTCGCAAAGTACCTGTTGCCGACAACGTAGAGCCATCAGTTATTGCTCGTGGTACACCAGGTTTCTCAGGTGCTGACCTAGCTAACCTAGTTAACGAAGCTGCACTGTTCGCTGCTCGCGGCAACAAGCGACTTGTTTCAATGGAAGAGTTTGAAAAAGCGAAAGACAAAATCATGATGGGCTCTGAGCGTAAGTCAATGGTGATGTCTGAGCCTGAAAAAGAAATGACAGCATACCACGAAGCCGGTCACGCCATCGTGGGGCGCTTAGTACCAGAGCACGATCCGGTTTACAAAGTATCGATCATTCCACGTGGTCGCGCGTTGGGTGTAACCATGTACTTGCCGGAACAAGACCGTGTAAGTCATTCTAAACAACACTTAGAAAGCATGATTTCTAGTTTGTTCGGTGGGCGTATTGCTGAAGCCATCATTTACGGCGATGACAAAGTAACAACGGGCGCGTCTAACGACATCGAACGTGCAACTGAAATTGCGCGTAAGATGGTAACTCAGTGGGGCTTGTCGAGCAAAATGGGTCCAATGCTATATGCTGAAGACGAAGGTGAAGTGTTCCTAGGTAAGTCGATGTCTAAGGCAACGAATATGTCTGACGACACAGCACGTGCTATTGATGCAGAAATCAAATCATTGATTGACAGCAACTATGAACGCGCTCAAAAGATCCTTGAAGACAACATCGATATCTTACACTCAATGAAAGATGCACTGATGAAGTATGAAACCATTGATGCTAAGCAAATTGATGATCTAATGAACCGCACTGACGTTCGTCCTCCTGCAGATTGGGATGACAGCAAGCCGTCTGGTGGCGATAAGCCAAGCGGTGGTGCACCAGTTCGCGAAGGTGAAATTAAAAACGATGGTGTTGATAAACCGTCGGTAGGCAAGCCGGGTGATATTCCAAGCTAAGCCTTTACACTAATTAAAAAACGCCAGTTCAGCTGGCGTTTTTTGTTAGAGCAGGTTGATTTTAATCTAACGTTTATTTCTATCTCTGTGGGTTAAAACCAGTTTGCTTTATAGCTTCATCTTTAAAGAACAGTAATGCGAGTAATTCATGCAGTTTGGAAAGCACTTCATCGATTTATCACAGTCACATGTGATGGGCATTTTAAATGTAACACCTGACTCTTTCTCTGACGGCGGCAAACATGCCAGTGTGACGCAAGCCGTTGAACACGCCCTTCGTATGCTTGAAGAGGGCGCAACCTTTATCGACATCGGCGGTGAATCAACGCGACCTGGCGCCCCGGATGTGTCACTGCAAGAAGAGCTTGACCGTACAATACCTGTTATTGAAGCTGTCGCTAAAAGGAGCGAGTGCGTAATATCCATTGATACCAGTAAAGCAGAGGTAATGCGCGAAGCGGTAAAAGCCGGAGCAGGTTTGATAAACGATGTACGTGCTTTGCAAGAGCCCGGTGCACTCGAGGCGGCCGCCAGTACTAATGTCCCTGTGTGCTTAATGCATATGAAAGGACAGCCCCGAACTATGCAAAACAACCCTGAGTATAACGATGTAATTAAGGAAGTAGGTCACTTCTTAATGGAACGCGCTAGGGCATGTGAGCAGGCCGGCATTCCTCAAGAAACCATATTGTTCGACCCAGGCTACGGATTTGGTAAATCACTAGAGCACAATTATGCCTTGGTTAAACATCTTCCACGTATCATGTCGTTGGGCTATCCCGTGTTGGTTGGAATGTCGCGTAAATCGATGATAGGAAATTTGCTTAACAGAAAAGTCGATGAGCGCTTGGCGGGAAGCATAAGCCTCGCTACAATTGTCGCACAAATGGGCGCACAGATTATTCGCGTTCACGACGTTAAAGAAACAGCGGATGCTGTCAATATCGTGAAAATGCTGAATACGATTAAATAAGGAATAATAATGACCCAGCGCAAATATTTTGGTACCGATGGTATACGTGGAAAAGTCGGCGAAAGTAATATCAACCCTGAGTTTGTAACCAAGTTAGGTTGGGCAGCGGGTAAAGTACTGGCGGGCCGTGGCACGAATAAGGTACTTATTGGTAAGGACACACGAATTTCTGGCTACATGTTAGAGTCCTCTCTAGAAGCAGGTTTATCGGCAGCAGGCATCAATATTGGCTTGTTAGGTCCTATGCCTACACCAGCAATTGCGTATCTAACTAAAACGTTTCGCTCTGAAGCGGGTATCGTAATCAGTGCCTCCCATAATCCTTTTTACGATAACGGCATCAAATTCTTCTCTGCTCAAGGCTTTAAGCTAGATGACGACATTGAGCTAGCTATTGAGGACATGTTAGAGCGCCCAATGACTTGCGTAGCGTCTGACAAGCTAGGTAAGGCAACCAGAATTGATGATGCTGCTGGCCGTTACATTGAATTTTGTAAAGGCACATTCCCGTCAGAGTTATCGTTAACGGGTATTAAAATAGTAGTAGATTGCGCACACGGTGCTACGTACCACATAGCGCCAAACGTACTTCGCGAGTTAGGAGCAACAGTAGTTGAGCTGGGTACCACGCCGAACGGTTTAAATATCAATGACGGTGTTGGCGCAACCTCAATGGATGCGATAGTCAATAAAGTTAAAGAAACTGGCGCTGACCTTGGCTTTGCGCTAGATGGCGACGGCGATCGCATTATGATGGTAGACCACCTTGGTAATGTTTTAGACGGAGACCAGATTGTTTACATTATTGCTCGAGACGCGCTTAAAAATGGCAAGATGCAGGGCGGCGTAGTGGGTACATTGATGAGTAATCTTGGCCTTGAAAACGCACTATCGAAATTGGGCGTTCCATTTGCTAGAAGTAACGTCGGTGACCGATACGTAATGGAACTTCTTCAGCAAAAAGGCTGGTCTATTGGCGGTGAAAATTCAGGGCACGTTCTTAACCTAAATATGAGCTCTACTGGAGATGGTATAGTAGCCGGACTTCAGGTGCTTGCCGCAATGCTGCGTTCGCATATGGATCTGCATGATTTATCCAGCGGTTTTGATATGTATCCACAAACACTGGTTAACGTGCGTTACGCCAACCAAGAGGTGGATTACCTCTCACACCAAGACGTACAAAACGCCAAGAAAGAAGCAGAGTCTGCGTTGGGCAAGACGGGTAGGGTACTTCTGCGTAAGAGTGGCACTGAACCGTTAATTCGAGTAATGGTAGAGTCCAACGACGACGCACAATCTCACAAATGGGCAGAGCACATTGCAGAAACTGTTCGCAAACTCGCCAATTAGTTGGCGTAGCAGGAAATTTTGCTTTTTGTGCTTGTATCTTTTCAATTAAATAGTTAATATCACGCCCGCTTTAAAGACAGGGCTAAGGTCTGCGTTGTGAGTGAAAATGTAAGAAAGCCATTCGTGGCTGGCAATTGGAAAATGAATGGAAATTTGGCATTAGTTGCCGAATTTAATCAGAAACTCGCTGATGTGAAAGCTGAGTCGGAAATAGTAATTTGTGCTCCTTCTTTACTTTTACACGCATTTGAAACTCGTTCATTTGCTATCGGCACTCAAAACGTAAGTCATTTAGAGAATGGCGCTCACACAGGTGAGCTATCAGTCCAAATGCTTAAAGAAGCAGGTTGCGGTTACGCAATAGTTGGGCATTCTGAAAGACGCGAAGATCAAGGCGAGTCGAGTGAGCTTGTAGCGCTAAAGGCTAAGCAGTGTGTCGCATCTGGTATAGTTCCTATCATTTGCGTAGGTGAACCCCTAGATGTGAGAGATGCTGATAACGTAGAGTCGTTTGTCGGTGAACAACTAGACGCACTTGTTAATGCGATGTCTATAGACGAACTAAGCAATACGGTTATAGCGTACGAGCCAATTTGGGCTATAGGTACAGGTAAAACTGCAAGCCCAGAGCAAGCACAAGACGTTCACGAATTTATCCGTGGCTACTTTAGTAAGGTAGACACCGAACTGGCTCAGGGCCTACGTATCTTATACGGTGGTAGCGTTAAGCCAGATAATGCCGGCACCTTATTTGCGCAGAAAGACGTAGATGGTGGTTTAATTGGCGGTGCCAGTTTAAAGGCTGAAGATTTTATTTCAATTTGCCAAGCGGCAAACTGACGAGGTATTTATGATTTACGAAGTGCTATTAGTAGCATACCTAATTGTAGCGCTTTTACTTATTGGTTTCGTTTTGATCCAACAGGGTAAAGGTGCAGATATGGGCGCTTCATTTGGCTCAGGTGGTTCAAATACAGTATTTGGTTCATCGGGTTCAGGTAACTTTATGACGCGTACAACCGGTATTTTAGCTGGTCTGTTTTTCTTTATTAGCCTCAGCTTAGGCGCAATGACTGCAAATCGTGAAAGTGCTGAAGACGAGTGGAACAACCTAGAAGTTCCAGCGGCGGTTGAAGAGCCAGTACAGCTTCCGGCTGACCAAGATGTTCCAGTTATTGAAGATGCAGCACAAGGTGACGTGCCAGCTGGTGAAGTAGGTTCATCTGATGTGCCAGTAGCAGATGGTACTGATGTTCCTGTAGCTGATGGCTCTGAAGGTTCAAACTAAGCATATAAAAAGTTTCGCGGAAGTGGTGGAATTGGTAGACACGCCATCTTGAGGGGGTGGTGAGCATAGCTCGTGCGGGTTCAAGTCCCGCTTTCCGCACCAACTAGTAATAAAAGCCAGCGCTACGCTGGCTTTTTTTTTACGCCGTCTTCCTGTCTTGCTAGCTAAGGCTTAGCGAATATGTGTCGAGTGCAGAGTATTTGTAACAAAGCGTTAAAATCTAAAATTTACAGCATGTTATACCTGTCCCTATTATTATTAATCAGCTATTCTTAACTTCGACATTTATTTCGACTGCTTTACAATTATAACGATCTTTACGGGGCACTATAGTGCAAAAGACACTAAGTCAGACTTTATTCCAAACCTTGTTAATAGGGATTGTAATAGCATCACTTCTGATTATTGGCGCTGTTTGGCGTTCCGCGAACACTCTTGTTGTCCAAAATATTGATCACGATTTTCTTTTAGCTGAAAAAGTTTTTGATAAAGTCGTTGCCGACAGGCAAGCTGTCATTAAAAGTGTTTCCAAGGTCCTATCTCGTTCCTTTGATTTCAGACGTGCCGTTGGAACCGAGAATATTCCATCTATTGAAGCTGCATTTACGAGTTATGCTGATCGCCTCAATACACAAATTATCGCCTTAGTGAGCCTGGACCATAAGATTGTTGCAACCCACACAGACTTATTCGAAGTTGGTCAGGATGTAGAAAGCAGTTTGTCGCTTGTAGCACAAGGGCGAGACAGCGGCTTTTTTGTTGTAAATAATAAGTTAGTTCAGCTGAACCTACTTCGTGTAGAAATTCCTACACTTCGATATTACATGTTGATTGGTGTCGAATTTGACACCGCGCTACTTGAGCAGTTTAAGCAACTTGTCGATGCAGAAATCATAATTTCTGAGATAGGTACAGGCGAGGTAATAAAAGCAACATTAGATAAGGCCGAAGCGCAAAGAATAATATCATCTGAACAAGATCCATCTTGGTTAGACGTAACATTCAAAAACGAATTAACTTATTTTGCTCGCCAAGTCAGTATCGGGTCCGAGCAGAATTTGCCTGTTGCCATTACGTTAGCTGTAGATACAACTTCTTATTTCAACGCATTCACGCGTATACAATTAACCATATTGGCTTTTTGCCTATTAGCAATTCTTATCGCCATGGGTCTTTCTCTGTTATTGGCAAGAAATGTAAGCGAGCCTGTATCTAAATTGGTAAAAGCAGTAAACAAGGTGGCATCAGGAAGCTATGGGGCAACTCTTGAAGCACCGGCTAAACTGAAAGAAATAACTGAGCTTGCTAATGCAGTAGACAGCATGCAAGCGAGTATTAAAAGCCGTGAAAAGCACATACGCTACCAAGCAGAGCACGATGTGTTAACTGGGCTTTTTAATCGTAACTATGTTGAAACTTATTTTGAGTCTGAGCTTAGCCAAGGGCGAGCCGTTCAAGTTGTAGCGATAACCGTTATTGGGTTTAGAACCATAAACGACTTATACGGTTACTCAAATGGTGATAATACGTTAAAGGCTCTTGCTCAACGTTTGCAACGCTGGCCCGGAATATCTGCACGACTAGCTGGCGGCGAGATACTGTATATTTCACATGAGTCGCTGAATGATGATCAGCTAGAAACGCTAAAGCATATACTCGAACAACCTGTAGAGAGTAACCTTATTGCTATTCCCGTAAAAGTAGCCATGGCAATTATTGAGTGCCCTCAAGATGCTTCTTCGTCTGAAGAGCTTTTCAGAAAGATGAATATAGTAACCGATGAAGCGATTCATAGCGGTAGTTGGTTTGTGCGGTATCGAGCCGACCTAGAAGACAAGTATAACCGTCGCCTTTCAATTACAACGGAGTTGAAACGGGTACTTGCTAGTCAGCAAAACGAACTGTCTATGGTCTATCAGCCTAAGGTTGACTTACAAACTATGAAAGTTTGTAGCATGGAGGCGTTAATCCGCTGGAATAGCAGTACTCTTGGTTTTGTTCCACCAGACGAGTTCATTACCATCGCTGAGCAGGCAGGTTTGATTGAACAGGTAACGATGTGGGTAATGAAGCAAACCATTACTGACTTATCTTACTTTAGGTCGAAAGGTTATCAGTTTACCGTTGCAATGAATCTGTCTACGCAAGACATTCAAAATAAGGTGTTGCTGAGCAAGCTCGTGACATTGCTTACTCAAAAGGGACTGTCACCTGAAGCTTTAGAACTCGAAATTACCGAAAGCGATTTAGTTGCTGATGCGTCGCTGGCAATTGAAAACCTGAGCGAATTGACTGCTCGAGGCTTTCACTTCGCTATAGATGATTTTGGTACTGGCTATTCGTCATTGGCCTATTTAAAAAACTTACCGGTTAAAACTATCAAAATTGATAAAAGCTTTATACTTGCTCTGGCTAGCGACGAGAACGATCAGCAAATTGTTCACACCGTGCTTAGTTTAGCAAGCGTTTTCAATTTGAAAGTGGTGGCTGAAGGTGTGGAAGACGTTGCGTCTCTAAAGATCTTGAAAGATTGGGGATGCGATATTGCACAGGGCTATTATATAAGCCGTCCGCTGAACCGTTCAGACCTTGAAGATTGGCTTCAAAATACGCCTTTCGGTGAATAGCTTTATTATAAGGAAAAGTTTATTTTTTAGTGTACGCAATGCTTTAGTGCTGTGCATGTAGACATACCTCGCTGACTTGGCCTCGTTCACGCAGCTTGGCATTGTTCATGCTAAAAAACAGTAGTGAGACGTTAAAAAACGCTCCGCAGGCCTAAATTCATCACCGTGTGTGAGTATTTTGCCTAATGAGTTGTGAAATTACTTCAAAAACAAGGAATTTATTATGGACATCATTCGTATACTTTTATCAATTTTACTTCCACCACTAGGCGTATTTTTACAAGTTGGCCTAGGAGCACATTTCTGGATTAATATTCTGCTAACTATTCTTGGTTATTTCCCGGGTGTTATCCACGCAATTTACATCATTGCTAAAAAGTAATTAATCTAGGCACTTTAGCTGGACGGCTAAAGTGCGTAAGACGTTGTAACTAAGAGAAATCGGATACAAAAAAACCAGCTTTTTAAGCTGGTTTTTTTATGCTTTGCTAATAAATAAATGAAGCGCAGAGCGCGCTTCATTTTTGTAAACTATGCAGTAACTTTTTCTTCATCTAATTCTTGTCTCATCTCTTTTTGATATTCATCAGCAAGCTGTGTTTTTTGGCGTTCATTAAGAACACTGCCAGCAACTTGGAAAAACTCCTGTTCTTCGTCGGCAAGGTGGTGCTCTACTTTTTCTTGCAGGTTTTTTAGATGACGCAACCAAGCGGGTGAACTCATGTCAGTTTCATCTAGCTTTTCAAGTAACTCGTCAATCTCATGGTGTTCTGCAATACCGTGACGGGTTAAATCTACTGTCGAATCTTTCTTTAAAAGATGGGTATAGAAATGGCGCTCTTCTGCAATAGCATGACTTTCAAGCTGTGTTTTCAACTCTTCATAGTACTCACGACGGGCAGCAGTGTTACCGCTAGTTTCAGCCAAAATCTTTAACAGTAAACGTTGCTTTTCATGGTCTTGACGTAGTGCTTCAAAAATTTTCATGGGAAGTTCCTTTCGTAAATTTAAAAGTGTATGACGCTTTTAGCAATGCGATTTTTATTCCATGAACCTTATGTATCTAACTTAATGAATTTACTTACTTTATTGGTGTTACGGATACAAAGTAGGCAAGTTATGCCAAAGGTGGAGAGCAAATTTTACACTGAGGTTGCCGATAAATTCACGGCGGTGTTACCGTAAACTTATCGACAAGCTGTAATAAAGGGAGGGTTATACGCCTTGTGCGACCATGGCGTCAGCAAGTCGCCTAAACGATGCTATGTTAGCGCCTTTCATATAGTTAACGTAGTTAGTATCACCACTGTTGGCTTGTCCTTCTGCAACACAGCGCTGATGAATACTCTCCATAATAGAATACAATTGATCATCCAGCGTACTTGCGTCCCGTTGATTGAACATTGCATTTTGGCTCATTTCTAAGCCCGATAAAGCAACACCGCCAGCGTTTGATGCTTTACCCGGTACATAAACTATTTTGGCATCTAAAAAGCGTGCTTGAGCATCGTTTGTACATGGCATATTTGCACCCTCTAGTACCATTTGGCAGCCATTATCGAGCAATGCCTTTGCATCTTCTTCAAGCAGTTCGTTCTGAGTTGCGCAGGGAAGGGCAATATCACACGCTAAATGCCATGGCTTTTTATCGGCTACCCACTTGCCCAGGTTCTCTTCAGCCATATCTTCAAGAATATTATTACGATTTGCGTGGTTATCTATTGCCCATTTTAGCGCAGTATCACTTAGCCCATCTTCGTTGTGCAGAAGCCCTCGACTATTGGAAAGGGAGATAACCTTTCCACCTTTTTCCACCGCTTTGAGTGCAGCGTGCAGCGCGACATTACCTGCGCCTGATACAGCTATAGTCTGACCTTCAATTTGCGTATCACGGTGCTGACAGACGGCTTCTAGAAAGTATATTAAACCAAAACCTGTCGCTTCTGTGCGTACATAACTGCCGCCAAACTCTAGGCCTTTGCCCGTTAATACGCCCTCAAACCTATTGTTTAACCTGCGGTATTCACCATATAGATAACCGATTTCACGGGCACCCACGTTGATATCGCCAGCGGGTACATCGGTGTTAGCTCCTATATGCCGCTGTAGTTCCCGCATAAATGCTTGGCAAAAAAGCATAATGTCTCGGTTTGTTCGGCCTTTAGGATTGAAGTCTGAACCGCCTTTACCGCCACCCATAGGAAGGCCAGTTAGTGCATTTTTAAAACATTGCTCGAAGGCTAGAAACTTTAACACCGATAGGTTCACGGTAGGGTGAAAACGCAGGCCACCTTTGTACGGCCCCATTGCCGAGTTGTGCTGCACACGCCACCCTTGGTTAACTTCAATATTTCCTTCGCTGTTCATCCACGAGATAGTGAAATAAATCACTCGCTCGGGCATACAAATGCGTCTGACTATATCGAATGCTTTGTAGTCTTCATTTGCATTGTAGATGGGAACAATATCTTCAAGAACTTCATGTACAGCCTGAAGGTACTCGGTTTCATTTGAAAATTTCTCTTTTAGAAACGTAAAAATTTCATCAAAATTACTTTTTTGAGGCATGTACCATCAATCCTTATCTTCAAAGTTGGAGAGTACGGTGAGGCTTCTTGGGAAGGTTTTTATGATAAGTTTATCACCTTCATAGATTTCACCGTCTACTGCATAGGCAGTGGGCTTATCGAATGTTAGCGTTATGTTTGATGCACGTTCGTGACGAATGGTGTCTGAATTCTTTTTAGCTTCCGAAGGGCTTAAAACCAGTTCCGCGAGTGATGCGAACTGTCTGTCAGAGCTTGGCTGGGGCAATAACCAAGTAAGATCTAGCTTTCCATCGGTAATATCTGGCTGCTCAGCACCCTGTGCCAATGCGGTTGTCATAGGTGCAGCATTGGCTATAACAAAGCTAGGTGTTTCTAGCGTCTCAGCTGGGTTGCCATCCTTTGCTACTTCAAATGTCATGTTTTCATTATTAGAAATGGCATTCCACAGCCCTTTCAAGTAGGCAAACTGGCCGCCCACATTTTTCTCTTCTCTGTCAGCGGCAGAAATCATTTTCTCTTCAAATCCAACGGCTGCTACCAACAACATGACTTTATCGTTACAAGTTGCGGTATCAATTTTTAACGTGTTGCCATTAATGATGATGTCGCAAGCGGTGCTAATAGGCATAACTTTGCTTATATAACCGTGGAGTACTTGACTCAGCGCATTTGCCGTACCAAATGGGATAATTCCCATTGTGATGTCAGTATCAACTAGCGCTGATGCCACCTCAGTTAACGTACCATCTCCACCGCAGGCAATGACGATTTGTGCCTTCTCATCTTTAGCCTGTTCAGCAAGTGCCTTGCCGTCTATTTCTGGTGTGGTTTCTTTTACCGTTACCTTGAATTTTTCATTTAGCCTTGCAAGTACCTCACCACGGTACTGTTCCCACTTACCGCCGCCGGCTACCGGATTGACAATTAACGTTAAGTTCTTCTGTAAAGAGAGTAGGCCGCCATCTCTGACCTTTTGCAGTGATGCTAACTGGCGTTTATTAAGCCTTGCTGTTTGACGTATTTGATTAATCTGTCGCATAGCATCATCTACACTTAAATCTGGGTTTTTTGCCAGAAGATAAGCTGCCACTACTAGCACCGAACGTCCTCGACCAAGTGCGCAATGCACAACAACATTTTTGTTTTCAGATACCTGTTGATTGAGCCAATTGATAGCAAGCACAAGTTGCTCTGGGGTAGGGCTAGTATGGTCTAAGACTGGCACGTTTAGGTATCTAAAATCTTCTTGATACGCTGTCCAATCCAAGCCGTCAAACTCTGCAGTTACGTCGAGGATCGCATCGATATTATTCTCGTTAAGTAAATCAACATGCTGTCCAGACATGCGGCAAGCGAGAAAAAGGTTTGATTCAATTTTTTGAAGTGGAGGTACTTTGTCTGTTCTACGTGCGTACTCGTTATAAAGCCACGAGCCCAGCAGAAATGGAACAAAAATCCAGCGAATGTAGAATGGAATCGATCCATCTTCCCGTTTGCGAAATAAACTTGGGTAGTTGAGTAAATAGGCACTACTTACCGCAATAAGCGAAAAAGCAATCCATCCAAATACAATTTTGAGCAATAGCACAGGCACTGTTACCGTTAACACCAGCGCTAACAATGCTGCAAGTATGTAATACTTTACCATTTTCACGACGAACACATCCTTTGTAATTAGAAAAAGCAATTAGCTTAGGCATTTATACTTACACCCATTTGTTTTCGTTTACTTTTAAGACCCTTAATTTGAACTATCGCTAGGCAGTAAGCGTATATTTTTGTATGGAAAATATGAGCGTATGTAATGAATAAAACGGTAGTACTCAAAGTTGCTAATTTTGTCTGGTTTCAAGCAATATGGTGGTTGGTGATTCTGTTTCAAAACAGTGCCGTGCTTCCGGTATTGGGCCTGCTTTTGGTTTGGATTGCATTTTCCCCTAAACGCGTCGAAGACATAAAGCTTATGAGTGCAGTTTTTTTACTAGGCACTGTCGTCGATGCCTTACTTACATTAAGCGGTCTATTCATTTTCAATCAAACAGATGTGTTGGTGGGCTTTTGGCCAATTCCCATTTGGCTTAGTCTTCTTTGGGCTGCGTTCGCAGGTACTGTGTATCACAGTTTAACCGCCTTTAATGGCCGAACGGTTATTGCTGCAATTGCTGGTGCAATCTTTGCCCCACTTAGCTATATCGCCGGTGCCAATTTTGGTGCAGTAGAGTTTGGGGCCAGCATTATGCTTTCTTATATTTTCATCGCGTTAGTGTGGAGCGTAATTTTCCCGCTGTGTTTTTATTTATCCAATCGTTTTGAGGCAAAACAAGCCCAAGCGTAAATGCAAGGAGTGTATTGGCATGACGAAAAACGTATTAGTAACTGGTGGCAATCGAGGTATCGGCCTTGAAATAGTAAAAGGAATGCTGTCTAAAGGTTATAAGGTATTGATGGGATGTCGAGATGAAGAGTCAGGTCTTGAGGCTAAAAAGGATATTGTAGGAGGGGATTTACATGTTATTGAAATGCCCCTCGATAATGAAACGGCGATTGTAGATGCGTTTGTTCGAGCGGAAGCTGTTTATGGCCCTATCGATATTCTAATAAACAATGCAGGCATATTAGATGACACCGATTGGAAAGAGGTAAATAGTGAAAGCTTAGCAAAATCCGTACAGGTAAACGTGAACGCGCCATTAACGCTTATTCAACAAACCTTACCGCAAATGATTGAGCGAGGTTTTGGGCGCATTATTAACGTTAGTTCTAGTTACGGTAGCTTTGCCGAAGGTTTAAAAGGACCTTTATGCTACGCAGTAACCAAAGCAGCCATTAACGCCCTTACCGTGAAAATGGCTGCCGAAGTCGATAAAGCTGCAGAGTGCAAAAAGATTGATGTAACGATAAACAGTATGACGCCAGGCTGGGTACATACCCGAATGGGGGGCAGCGACGCACCAAAAACACCTGAAGAGGGTGCAGATACGGCAATTTGGCTTGCAACGATGGAAGAGGGCGGCCCTAACGGCAAATTTTTGAAAGACAGAGAGCCCATTGATTGGTAGCCCGATAGCCGGTCAACATATATTGGGCCACCAATAGTTTGTGGAACGCGAATAGCGGTATGATTAAAGCGAGAATCGCTCTCTTAAAAAGCGGGCGATTCCATCTTCATCATGATGCCCTATTACAGAAGTAGCAGCATCTTTAATATAAGGTTTGGCGTTTGAAGGTGCATAGGCTTCATCAGCAAGCTTAAACATGCTCAAGTCGTTGTCGCTATCACCAAAAACAATGACGTTGCTCGCGTCTAATTGATTTCGCAATAACTCAACAGCGCTGCCTTTGTTGGCGAGATTATGGTGAACATCCATCCAACGATATTCGTCACCCTCAATCGCAGGCCCTGAATACGCTATTAATTGCTCATGCATATTTAGTTGCTGGTACATATCATAGACAAGTGCCGCATCGCCGATCATACTGATATTAGTTATGTGCGCATTGGCAGGTAATGCTTCAATAGAAGCCAAGCGCGCTTTTGTGCGCGAAAAGTATTTTTCGATTAAATCAAATTCCACCTGATGCTTTGGGGCAGAGTGATAGATCACGTGTTCGTGGTCAGGGCTATCCATATTTACCGTGTTAATGAAAGGCGTAATGTTATTCTTAACCGCGTGCTCAATAATAAGATTGGCTTCACTAGGCGCGAGTAGGTTTTCCAGCGTTAGCGCATTTCCGCTTGGGTCCCAAATGGCTACGCCATTATTGTAAATATGCGGAAGCACAAAGGATTGACCCTGTAGCACAAATTGTGCTGAATGCATGGTACGTCCTGTTGCTACTGTGAAGGCAATGTCCCTCTCGCTCAATAAGTTCAAGGTATCTCTTGTGAAAGATGAAATTTCCGAAGACTTGTTTAACAAGGTCCCGTCTAAATCAAAAAATATTAAATCCATACAATTGGTGCCTAGTCTCTCTTTCAAATTACCACTGACCAAATACCAAAGGGCAATACATACGAAATTCGATGTATTGCCCTTGATTTTTATTGGAGCAGCTCGCTCGATTGTTCACTACTCTAACACATTCTAAATTTATGCATGGCTGCATGTAATGGAATTAATATTACTATCGAATTGACTCGACCACACTGTCACTGTGCTGTTTTAACACTTGCGATACTTTTGACGATGACTGAGATTTTTTAAGATTAATGACCAAGGCTACTTTGCCATAGCGGATTGCATGGCGTACTGTTTGTATCACTTCATTTCTATCTGGGCGCAAGCCAATTAAACCAGCTACAAAGAGCCCTATAAACAGCCCCGGACTTATTAACGCTATATAAGTAAATAACGGATTTTGCTGCGTAAGAGCAGGGCCGAACTGCGTTAGTAAAAAAGCGGCAATTAAGCCCATAATAAGCCCTAGTGAGCCAAGAAGAAGGTGTGAAGACCACATACTTTTTCCTATCGACGCACTGCTACGTTCAAGTTTTTCACTCATATTCGGGTCACCGGCTTCAATTATCTCAATTTGAGATGACTCAACCGATGTTTGGTCTTGCACTATTGCTAACGCTTCTTGCACTTTTTGCTTTGAGCTGAATACAGCGTCAACTTGAAGCTCATCACTAGATACTAAATTAGCTCGTAAATTTTCATGTTCATTATTTTTAGCGTTTTCTGAATCAATTTCGTTCGAATTTTGAATACTCATTTTTAAATCCTCGACTTCTTTCTTGGACTCACCAACTAAATCTTCTTAGTTTCTAAAACAGCTGCCTACAAGGATTTACTATTTATCAGAGCTTTGTAGGCACGTGACTTAAACGTCTTTATATAAGCACTATTCAATTTATATTCCGAAGGTTGTCGTCTAGGTCTTGTGCTTAAGTTTAAATAGTGATGCGAATATTTATATCTTTATGAAAGTTATAGTTATTTTCAAAATATTACATATGATTTAGTTTATAAAAAGGAGTGATGACCAGACTAATCATTGCTAAAAACTTCCCCTTTATCACCTTAATTAGTCGAGACTAGCGTTAGTACTGCGATTATTTTACAAAGTGTGTGAAAAATTGTTACGGCCTAACTTAATAGCCATAATCATTAGACAGATAAATGCTGTTCCAAGGATAAACGTCGAAGTGATCAATTCGTTTATTTCGGCTGTACCTTGTACTCATGAATAAGCGCTGTTGTTCTAAAATGGTTTCGCCACACCGATATGTAAGTAGTAGAGCGCAACGGCTCTTAACACGTGGCTTTACGGGCCTCAAACAGATACTGTTTAAGCCAAGTACGGAAAGGAGTGGGTAAAAATGAAAAGGACTAAAGGCTATTGCAACATGTATTCCGACGATAGCCACCTGACAATTAGGCGTATTTCTTGTGGGAATAAGCGGTTTTACTATCGTTACAGCAGTGGCAAAAAAGTAACGGGCGAGCGGGTGATTAAACGAATCAAAAAGCTCGTTATTCCGCCGAATTGGAGAGACACACTCATCAGTCGAGATAGCAAGGCAAGTATTCAGGCCGTTGGCTATGATGAAAAAGGACGAAAACAATACATATACCATGACAAATGGCACGAACAGCAGCAAGTCGAAAAATTTGAGCGACTGCTTGCTTTTGGCAAAGCCCTTTCTGAATTTCGAGAACACTGTCTTTCTTTGATTTCGCAACCAACGTGGACACAAGAACGAGCATGTGCGCTGGTGTGCCTTCTGCTCGATTACACAGGTGCGAGGGTAGGCAATGCTCAATATAGCAAAGAAAATGAAACGTACGGGCTAACAACCTTGCGGCGTAAACACGTGCAATTACAGTGTGAGGATAGCGTTGAACTTGCCTACACAGGAAAGCATGGTAAGCCGAGAACCTTAAAGGTCAATGATCCTGAGCTTGCATCACTCATTGGCGATTGCGCTCAGCAGCAAGGTTATTGTCTTTTCCGCTATCAGGATAAGAATAAGCAATGGCACGATGTAACCAGTGAAGACGTGAATGCGTTCATTCACGAAGAGTTAAGCGAGCAGTTCAGCTGCAAAGACTTTAGAACTTGGGCCTCGAGTCGGTTCGCGTTAACCAACATTCCTTACGTCTACGACCAAGTAAATAATTCCAGAACCAAAAAATGGGAAAGTACCTTAAGTAAGGTTGTGGCCGCAGAACTCGGAAATACGCCCACAGTATGTCGAAAATATTATATTCATCCGAAGCTATTTGCCGTTCAAAACGATAAAAAGTCATGTGAAAAGCTTATCGACAAGGTGCGTTTATTGAATAACGAAGATTGCACGCAATTAACTAACTTATTGCCTGTAGAAAAGCTTCTTTTGGATGTTATTTCGGCTGAGTGTGCCTAACAAAGCATTTTTAATGAAAATGTTTTAGTTGATAGTAAAGTTGTTGTTTTTATCGGCTTTTGGCGCCAAGTTAAATTGTTTCATGGTTTTTAGTATTTTTTTAAATCTCTGAAATTTAACAGTAATATCTATTTCTCTTTGTTAAAACTGCCGTGAAACATGGTTGGTGTTAATTTGGTCGTTAATGCTGTTTAAACTAAGTTGTTTAAAAATTAAACTTGAAATTTTTTACCAAATCCTTATATTGTTAGAGCTCTAATGATTATTGTTCGATATAAATAGCCGTATTAACTTCGGTTGCTGCAAGAATGTTGAGCACGTAGTCATTAACGAGTTTTCGAAGAGCAATAGAGGAAATAACGAACGTTATGCCAATGGAAAGTTACCTATCACTCGCCGTCTATTTTATAGCGATGTTGGGGATAGGGTTGTTTGCTTACCGACAATCTACCAGTGATATTTCTGGTTACATTTTGGGAGGGCGACAAGTAAGCCCTCAAGTTACCGCACTTTCTGCGGGTGCATCCGACATGTCAGGCTGGATGTTAATGGGTCTTCCCGGCGCGATGTATTTGACCGGTTTCGACGCGGTTTACATCGCAATAGGCTTAGTTGCAGGTGCTTTAGCTAACTATTTACTAGTAGCGCCGAAACTTCGTGTATACACAGAAGTGGCGAACGATTCACTTACTGTGCCTGAATTTTTCGCCAAGCGCTTTAATGAGCCAAATTCAAGCCTACGAATTGTTTCGGCAGTAATCATTGTGCTGTTCTTCACGCTGTATACGTCTGCAGGGTTAGTGGCGGGCGGTAAGCTGTTTGAAAGTGCATTTTCGGTCGATTACCAGCTGGGCTTATTCATTACGTTAGGCGTTGTGGTGTCTTATACGCTATTAGGTGGGTTTTTAGCAGTAAGCCTTACAGACTTTGTGCAGGGCTGCATTATGTTTGTGGCTTTAATCCTAGTACCAATAGTGGCCTTTACTGAATTTGATAGTGTGTCGCAAATGACAAGCGCCGCTTATCAATCTGTACCGAATTTTTCAGAATCGTTAGAGACCCTAACGATAGTCGGTTTGTTATCGAGTTTAGGATGGGGCTTAGGCTACTTCGGACAGCCTCATATCATTGTGCGATTTATGGCTATTCGCTCTGTTAAAGCGATTGGGACAGCAAGAAATATTGGCATGTCGTGGATGACGGTAACAATTATTGGCGCATTAGCGACAGGGTTTGTAGGCATTGCTTATGCTAACCAATTTGGTCTTGCAGTCGACGATCCAGAGACTATATTTATTATCTTCTCTCAACTGCTTTTCCATCCATTAATTAGCGGGTTTTTGATGGCAGCAATTTTAGCAGCCATTATGAGTACAATTTCGTCGCAGCTATTAGTTAGCGCAAGCTCGTTAACAGAAGATATTTACCGTGTAATGGTAAGTAAAAAGTCGCCACAAAAATCGTTAAGCGAAAAGCAAACGGTAACAGTTGGGCGATATGGTGTAGCAGGCGTGGCTGTGGTTGCATTGTTACTAGCCATGGATGCGTCGAATACAATTTTATCTTTAGTAAGTAACGCTTGGGCCGGTTTTGGTGCCGCATTTGGTCCATTAGTGCTGTTTTGTCTGTATAAAAAGGACCTGACGGCGAAAGCGGCAATGGCCGGTATGATAAGTGGTGCGGTAACCGTACTGTTTTGGATTTATGCGCCAGTTTTAGCTGACGGTAAAACGTTAAGCAGCGTTATTTATGAAATTATTCCAGGGTTTGCGGTAAGTACGTTAACGCTATACATGGTAAGTCGCCTAAGCGAAAACCCATCGTCAAACGTGCAAGCAACGTTCGTGCAAGCCAGTGAAGAATTAGCGAATCAACAATCTTAAGGTTAAAAAGTTTATTATGAGTCATCCTAATTGGGAACGCGTAGTCATCAAAGTAGGTAGTGCACTAATATCGCCCAACCAGCAAGGTTGTAGCAGCCATTACTTACTGAGCATTGCGCAATTTATCGTACGTTGTAGAGCTAACGGTACACAAGTGGTGCTTGTGTCTTCGGGCTCTGTTGCGGCGGGTGCGCACCTGTTTCCAGAGCAAGAAAAGTCAGATATTGCGGTTAAGAAAGCGATGGCAGCAGCGGGTCAAACCGAGATGATTGCCACATGGGACAGACTGTTTGATTTCCCGTCTGCCCAGATGCTGTTAACCCATGCTGATTTAAGAGACAGAGAACGTTACGTAAGTATTCGTGAAACAATATTCAGTTTGTTAGACAACAATATTCTGCCTATCGTGAACGAAAACGATACTGTGACTACTGATAAATTGAAGGTTGGTGACAACGATAATTTATCGGCCATGGTGGCGTCGGCGGCTGAAGCTGATGCACTGATCATCTGTTCAGACATCGATGGGTTGTACGACAAGAACCCACATGAACATGACGACGCAAAACTGCTTAAATCGGTTGATACCATCGATCAAAGCGTTTACGACATGGCTGGTGGTGCGGTTAAAGGCGGTGTTGGCACCGGCGGTATGCGCACAAAAATTGAAGCGGCCGAGAAAGCTGTTTCGCATGGTATAGATACATATATTATTAACGGCTTTACTGAGCTGTCGTTTAATATGCTGCTAGCAGGTGAAAACCCAGGCACGCATTTCAAACCTCACGCCAAGCCAATGCAAGAAAATGTGCATTGGATGCGCCATACGTCAAACGCGCAAGGTGAGGTGATAGTAGAGGGAGACTTCGACGACTCTTTACATACCGACGCAGAGCAACTAACAAGTAGCGAAATAATTGACGTGAAAGGCGAGTTCTCGGTAGGCGACACTATATTGGTACGTAAAGAAGACGGCACTAAATTGGTGAAAGCCAAGTCGAACTACAGTAGCTGTTTATTGAATTTTATTGCGAATCAGGAAAGCGAAGAATTTGCCCACGAGTTTGAGGAAAAAACAGGGCCAATTATTTCTGATCAGCACATAGCAAATCTGGAGAAAGAATGAGTATTATTACAGAGTTAGCACAACAGGCGAAAAAAGCTGCACGTACACTGGCAATCCTAAGTGAAAGCCAGAAAAACGCGGTGTTAACTGATATGGCCGCGGCAATTCGTGCAAACAAAAGCAAAATTATTGAAGTAAACGAAAAGGAAGTAGCGCGCGCAAAAGAAAATAATCTAGATGCAGCCATGGTAGACCGCTTAATCCTTGATGACGAGCGCATCGAGTCGATGGCTGAAGGCATTGAAGTTATTGTTGAGCTTGACGATCCGGTAGGTAAAGAGCGTGTGATTGGTACTCGACCTAACGGAATTGAAATTAAGAAAATGCGTATACCGCTAGGCGTTGTATGTATGATTTATGAAGCACGACCTAATGTTACTGCCGACGCAGGCGCGCTGTGTTTCAAATCGGGCAACGCTGTTATTTTACGTGGTGGTAAAGAGGCTCTTGATACCAGTTTAGCTATTGCTGAACTTATGCAAGAAGTGCTTGAAAAGCATAACCTGCCTAAAGCTTTGGTTACAGTAGTACCAAAACCAGACCGCGCGCTTATGCAAGAGCTGATGGAACAGCGCGACTATATCGACGTGATAATTCCACGCGGTGGTGAAGGCCTTATTAACTATGTAACCGATAACGCTAAGGTACCGGTTATCCAGCACTTTAAAGGTGTGTGCCACCTTTATGTAGATAAAGATGCTGATTTAGACAAAGCCATGGCAATCCTTCTCAACGGTAAAACCCAGCGTACTGGTGTATGTAATGCGCTTGAAGGTTTGGTTGTACACCAAGCCGTTGCTGGTGACTTCTTACCAAAAGTGGCCGATGCCTTTAAAGAAAAAGGCGTGAAGGTTCACGTAAATGAAAAAGGTAGTCAGTATTTCGATGGCGCTGACGTAATTGCAGAAGACGCATACGGTGAAGAGTACCTAGGTCTAGAAATTGCAATTCGCGTGGTTGACGACTTTGAAGGTGCAGTAGACCACATTGCTCAGTTCGGTAGTAATCACACCGAAGTTATCGTTACCGAAGATGCTGAGAAAGGTAAGCTTTTCCAACGCGCAGTTGATGCAAGTGTCGTAATGGCAAACGCCTCTTCACGCTTCTCTGACGGCAGCCAGCTTGGCTTAGGCGCCGAAATTGGTATCGCTACAACCAAGCTGCATGCGTACGGTCCAATGGGCTTAGAGTCGTTGACTTCAGAGAAATACCTGGTGAACGGTGAAGGCCAAATTCGCGACTAAATAATAGTGGTTGCAACTGGTCGGCATTGTGCCGCAGGTTTACATGCTTCATAATAAAAAGCGCTGACATTCGTCGGCGCTTTTTTATTTTTATTCAAAGATTTACCCTCGCAGCACAAACGGAGCATACATGGAGATTGTGATAGACCCCACGCAGTTATGGAATCAGCTTATTGCGTTTGCCAATGAGTATAAACTGCTGACATCACTACTACTTTTAATTGTATTGCACTTTATCAAAAAAGGTGTGCTGTTGCTGATAAGGCGCATCAGCTCTCAGCGCGGGGAAGATAGAAGAAACCAGATTAATATTTTAGAGCAGTTAGGGAACGCCTTTATCATCATTGTATTGATGATGGTGTGGAGCTCTGAAATACAAACACTCGCTATATCCATTGCTGCATTTATGGTTGCCATAGTGCTGGCTACTCGAGAATTTATTCAATGCTTTATGGGCTTCATTTACTACCTGGGCGCAAGGCCATTTAGGGTAGGGGACTGGATCCAAATGAATAATATCATTGGTGAAGTGGTAGAAATGGACTGGGCGAAAACTGCGCTTCTAGAAGTTGACCCAGAAAGCTTCAACTACACGGGTAAACACGTTTACGTACCTAACAGCCAGTTAGTTACACAAACCGTACGTAACCTTAACTTTATGCGCCGCTACCGTTTACACTCCTTTGAAATTGTTAACGAGCCTACGGTAAATGCATATAGCTTGTTACCCGCTTTTCATGCCCGAGCACAAGCGCACTGTGAATACTTTCGCGATGTAGCAGAGCGTTACAAAGGCTTAATTGAGCGTCACTTAGAACAAGAGTTTATTCGTATAGACCCAGAAGTTGAAATCAAAACAAATGAACTTGCAAAGGTGGTGGTTAAGGTAAGTTTATTCTGCCCGACAGCGGAAGCCCATGAGTTAGAGCACAAAATGTGCTCAGATTGGTTAAGCCTGTGGTTTAGAGCGCAAAAAGAAGAGCAAGCTATGCTAATGCAACAGCAAAGCGAGAATAACAACGCCAACCTTCAAGCGTCTGTTACAACAGAACAGCAAACAACAACGAGCACTGGGCTGTAAATTTCCGTCAACGAGCGATCTGTTTCTTAAATGACTGGTCGCTCGTTGCTATTCATTATACTTCATCCGTCACAATTTATTCGTTACACGTCCATTCCCGCTGATGGGAAAAATGCCCTTCTAAAAATGCCATCTGATCTGCCAGTATGCGTCTGTTCATTAAATAAAAGCGCTCGTAAACGTTGGGCCTAAAGGGCACAGCGAGTAAAGGCATATTTGCTTCTTCAGGTGTTTTAGCTGCTTTAGCATGATTACATCGCTGACAAGCCGTGGCTACGTTCGTCCAACTATCTTTTCCGCCGCGAGAGCGCGGAATAATATGGTCTCGGGTAAGTTGTTTAGGCGTAAACTTATTGCCGCAATACATGCACAAATAGCTGTCGCGTCTAAATAAATAGCGGTTGGTGAGGGCAACTTTGCCTGATAAATCTGTCACCTTGCCGTCGCAAGCGATAATGCTTGATAGGGTAAGTTCGCTTTGCAGCCCTTCGTGATTCCAGCCTCCTTTGAGGGTTATGGCATCACTGCCTAGCTCGAATAGCACCTTATCCTGACTGTAAAGCTTTGCGGCTTGTTCAACATCTATCCACTCTTGTGGCATGCCTGCTTTATTAAGTCGAAGTACCAACATGGTTATCTCCTTAGCACACTAATATTAGACGTTCTTGTTATGAAGAATTCTTATTGCCCGTTTATGGTTCAAAGCATTGTTTACGGGTTGTTTCTTTGTTCGCTTTTTGTTCTAGCATACGCTGTTTTGTGTCAGTATGATGAAAATATAGTCAATAATTGAAATTTCACAGATATTTCATATAGTCATGGTGCTATAGGTGATAGCGATTTTTCGTAAATTCACTAAATAAATTCCACGCGGGGCTGTATTTGGCAATGGCATTACAGCTACTTCAAAGCTATACTATGCGCCGCGTTTAAAAGCGATAAAATAAAGATTGAAATTAAAGGACAAATAGTGACTCCTATTACTAAATCATTTCAGTATGGACAGCATACTGTAACTCTAGAGACGGGTGTAATTGCTCGTCAGGCGACAGCTGCGGTTCTTGCGAGCATGGACGACACGTCTGTACTGGTAACAGTAGTTGGTAAAAAAGAAGCCAAGCCAGATCAAGATTTCTTCCCTCTAACAGTAAACTACCAAGAAAAAGCATATGCTGCGGGTAAAATCCCAGGTGGTTTCTTCAAGCGTGAAGGTCGTCCATCTGAAGGTGAAACATTGACTGCGCGTCTTATCGACCGCCCAATTCGCCCATTATTCCCAGAAGGCTTCAAAAACGAAGTACAAGTTGTTGTTACTGTAATGTCTGCTAACCCAGATATCCCTACAGACATCATCTCTATGATTGGTACTTCTGCAGCGCTTGCTATCTCAGGTATTCCGTTCAACGGCCCAATCGGTGCGGCTCGTGTTGGTTATAGCAACGGAGAATACATTCTAAATACACGCGCAGAAGAGCAAGCTGACAGCCAGCTTGACCTTGTTGTTGCGGGTACTGAAGGTGCAGTACTTATGGTTGAATCAGAAGCTGATGTGCTTTCTGAAGATACTATGCTAGGTGCGGTAATGTTTGGTCACGAGCAACTACAAACTGTAGTTAACGCGGTTAACGAATTTGCTGCTGAAGTTGGCACTGAGAAGTGGGACTGGGCACCAGAAGCTGAAAACACTGCACTTAAAGACAAAGTTAAAGCACTAGCTGAAGCTGAAATGACAGCGGCTTACCAGATTTCTGACAAGTTAGAGCGTAAAGACGCAGTAACTGCAGCAACTGACAAAGCACTAGAAGCTATCCTTGCTGAAGACGAAGAACAAGACAAGAAAGAAGTACTAGACCTACTTCATGATCTTGAGTCTGACGTAGTACGTTCACGCATCCTTTCTGGCGCGCCACGTATCGACGGTCGTGAGCCTGCAATGATTCGTGCTCTAGACGTAGCAACTGGTATTCTTCCTCGTACTCACGGTTCTGCACTATTCACACGTGGTGAAACGCAGGCAATTGTTGCTGCTACTTTAGGTACAGAGCGTGATGCACAGATGATTGACGAGCTTCAAGGTAAGCGCGACAGCCGTTTCATGCTTCACTACAACTTCCCTCCATACTGTGTTGGTGAAACCGGTATGATTGGTTCGCCTAAGCGTCGTGAAATTGGTCACGGTCGTCTAGCGAAGCGTGGTATTCAAGCAGTAATGCCAAGTGAAGAAGAATTCCCGTACGTAGTACGTGTGGTTTCTGAAATCACAGAATCAAACGGTTCATCTTCAATGGCGTCTGTATGTGGTACTTCACTAGCGCTTATGGATGCAGGTGTTCCAATTAAAGCGTCTGTTGCGGGTATCGCAATGGGCCTAGTTAAGAGTGACGACAACTTTGTTGTACTTTCAGACATCCTTGGTGACGAAGATCACCTTGGCGACATGGACTTTAAAGTAGCGGGTACTACCGACGGTATTACTGCACTTCAAATGGACATTAAGATTGAAGGTATTACTAAAGAAATCATGCAAATTGCGCTTAAACAAGCAAAAGAAGCACGTTTGCATATTCTTAACGTAATGGACGAAGCAATTGGCGGTCACCGTGAAGAGCTAAGTGAATTTGCTCCACGCATTTACACAATGAAGATTGACCAAGACAAGATCCGTGACGTTATCGGTAAAGGCGGTGCAATGATCCGTCAAATTACTGAAGAGTCTGACACTAACATCGAGATTGAAGACGACGGTACTATCAAAATCTTCGCGACAGAGCGTGCGAAAGCAGACATCGCTATTGGCAAGATTGAGCAAGTAACGGCTGAAATTGAAGTTGGTAAGACTTACAACGGTAAGATTACACGTATTGTAGACTTCGGTGCGTTCGTAGAAGTACTTCCAGGTAAAGAAGGCCTTGTTCATATTTCACAAATCGCTCACGAGCGTGTGAACAAAGTTACTGACTACCTTAAAGAAGGTGAAATGGTTGACGTTAAGGTTATGGAAATCGACCGCCAGAACCGTGTACGTTTAAGCATTAAAGAGCTTCTAGAAAAGCCTGCGCCTAAGTCTGACGACGCAGAGTAATATCAATTAGGCTTTAAACCTAATTAGTTATGTTTAAGTAAAAAAGGGAGCTTGGCTCCCTTTTTTCGTTTTAGGTTTTAAAAGCAATAACGGGTTGGGTTTTTACCTGTTAACCCACACGTTTAAGCCACATATTTAGGCCATAACGAAAAACGCTTTTTTAAAGGTAATAGATAATGGATAAGCAAACGCAAACCGAAGTAGAAGCAGCGGTATTCCGCCGCTTAGTAGAACACCTAGATGCAAATAAAGACGTTCAGAACATCGACCTGATGATTTTGGCGGATTTCTGCCGTAACTGCTTAGCAAAATGGTATTCGGCGGCTGCAAGCGAGCAGGGCGCTGATATCGACTACGAAGCCGCACGCGAAGTGGTATACAAAATGCCGTATTCAGAGTGGAAAGAGAAGCACCAGCTTCCGGCTACTGATGAGCAATTGGAGAAACTGGCTGCTAGGCAGGGGAAGTAGTTTTTAGTTCGAGTGACCTTGAATTATTTGTTTTAAAAGCCAGCGGAAGCTGGCTTTTTTGTGCTCGGCTTGCGTGAAATACACCAAATGCACCTACATACCGATTTGGTGTTTTTAATAAATGAGCGAAAAACGACATTATGGTTTTTTCTTTATTTCTCTGGTGGTTGTGGTTTAGAGTAATGACATATTAAAATGACAAGTACCCTAAAGTGGTGTGGAATAGCATGACGGTTTGGGGACGATTAAATTGTTAGTTTTCATAGAGAAATCGAATGGATTTGAATCTTTTTTTAAACGTTTTAATCATAGCTGGGATTGTAGGATTTGGCTTTTTCCTAAAAAATTACCTACCAAATTATTTCTCAGAGAAAGGTAAAAACTTAGCAACCAAAGAAGATATATCTGAGATAACAGAAAAAATTGAAAGTGTTAAAAACTCATTTGCTCTTTCACAAGAAAAAGTAAAAGCCGAATTACAAGTAAAGTCAGCGTTGCAGCAAGCTTTCCAGTCTAAGTGTTTGGAAGCACTGATTGCTATCAATGAACTGTTGGTTGAAATACACCTTTATTGCTGGAAACAGATAGCTACCCGTTCACCAGCTGAACATTATGTATGGTGTGCTGTAGATAACTCAACCGAAGGAAAAGGCCTACATTATTTCACTGTTGCTATCGATAAAATAGCGATGGAACATAGTCTTTATTTAACAAGTTCCTCAAATGCTGCACTATCTAGCCTATCTGTAAAAATTAGTGGCATCTCAAACTTGGAAACGCATTTAGATAAGAATGAACAAGATTCTATTTTTGAAAAATCTGCGGTTTCAAACTATCAGTCAGCAATCATGGCGGTACAAGAGTGTAGAAGAGCACTAAAGAAAGATCTGTTCTTCGAAAATGAAAACTAACAAAAAAATAAAGTCGCTCGCGGGCTCGCTGGGACACAAACATGGCGGCTGTGTCGCTTCGCTCCGATTATAGCCGCCATGTTTGCGCCCCTTATTTAAAAGTTATGTGCCATGAGTGAAACCAAAATTATTATCGTTTTATTAGCTGTACTTCTAGTTCATTTTGTTTTTGCAATTGTTGTCACATCACAGGTATCCAAGGTGATTTTGAGGCTTCAGAAAATTAAAAATAATAGGTACGCTTCAAAGAAAATAAATGAATTAGAACGTTATAGAGTATTCGCTTTGTTCGCTCCAATTTTTGGCCCAATAGTGGCGTATGGAATACTTAAAGGAATTAAGCCTGGTATTTCAGAGAAAGGTTATATGGCAAATAACCCAAACTCACCTAATGTAAATTCGGAAGGAGATTGAGGCTTGGCACATAACAAAAAAATTAAGGCACTCACTTCGTTCGCTGGGACGCATACACGCGGGGCGGCTTCGCCATTATGCCCCACATGCCTGCGCCCCTTATTTAAAAGTTAGGCGTCATTCACTTACAGCATTAAAATGTGGGTTCAGACGTGACATTTCAGCATCAAGGTTGTTTCGCTAGGTTGTCTTTACGGCTTGCTTTTTCGGTAGTTTCATCGGCTTTAGCAACGCCCTTTTCATCAACATCGCAACGCCAACATTCAACATCACCAGTTTTCTAAACTCGCTCTTTTATCCATCAATGCCGTTAACATCTGGCATTTCGCACAGGGTTGTTTTATCTTAAATTCAATTATTTAAACACGCGGTCTATTTGGCTAGTGGTGGCAGCAAAGCTGCGTACTTTCAGTTGTACGCCTAACAAAACGCTGTTGGCACTCCCTTCGGTCGCTGGGACGCTAACACGTGGGCTGACTCACTTCGTTCGGATTTTAGCCCACGTGCTAGCGCCCCAAAGCTTAGCGTTATACGCCATGGAGTTTTTAGCTTTTGCAATTTGAGCAGGTACATTCCCGAATCAGCATTGATTCAGCTATTTTCACATTTGGCGTTCCGAAGGAATCACCAAACTCATTTTGCTACAGGATCTTTTGCGCAGGAGAAAGCTCGTACTCAGCAGAACGGTTTGATCCTAGTAGCCTTAAAGAATTGAAAATCATCGTCAACCAATTAAGCCAGCTAAGCCCTGGCAAGCCACGAGCAACCGTAAAAATAAAAGTTAATAGGTTTATGTCAGTACGTCTAAGTTTCAAAAAATATAACGTAGACAAAGGGTTTAAAGTTAAAG